>CAKROW010000025.1 GCA_934373235.1 uncultured Blautia sp.
AAAAAGATTGCCACAGTAGATGCAAAGGGTAAAGTAACAGGAAAGAAAAAAGGAACTGCAGTGATCACAGTGAAAGCTGGAAAACTGACAGTGAAATGCAAGGTTACAGTAAAATAAGTATCTGTATAACTGTGCAGGTAGAGAACAGTTATATATCCGTTGTATAAATCTGCGGAATGAAATATGAAGCTGTAAACCAGGTATAAAACAGTACTAAAGAAGCATAAGGTATCATAAGACAACCTGCAGGAGGCTATATGAAAATACTGGCCTGTATGTCGGAGCTTATGATACCTTTGCTGTTATTTACAGTCATAAGCGGGGGACTTCTGTCAAAGAGGGATATTTACAGCGATTTTCTGGAAGGCGCCACTGAGGGTCTGAAAATCATAGCGGGGATCTGCCCGGTGCTTATTGGACTTATGACTGCAGTGGGGATTTTGCGGGCCTCCGGTTTTCTGGAAGTTCTGGGAAAGCTGCTGGGGCGTTTTACTGTTTATATAGGGATTCCTGCGGAGCTTATACCGTTGTCTGTAGTACGGCTTTTTTCGTCCAGTGCGGCTACAGGGCTGTTGCTTGATATTTTTAAAGAATTTGGAGCAGATTCTTCTGAGGGGATGACAGGAGCTGTGATCATGAGTGCAACGGAAAGTGTTTTTTACTGTATGAGTGTTTATTTCGGATGTGTGAAGATAACCAGAACACGATACACACTTCCCGGTGCGCTGCTGGCCTCCGGCGCAGGGGTAGCTGCTGCTGTTTGGGTGGTGAGGATGATGGGGATGTGATATAGTAAAAAAGTGGTATCATGGTCAGAAATCATTCTGATCCTGATGGCATAATACAATACACCAGAAAGGATACCTGCATATGAAGCCGGAAAAATTAATAGAGATACTGTCTGTGGCAGAACGCCTGAAGGATGCCACCAGACATTGTTATACATCAGGGGGAAGGCATGAAAGTGTGGCAGAGCATTCCTGGCGGATCACACTGATGGCGTATTTTGTCAGTGATGAATTTCCGGAGGCTGATCTTCTGAAGATTATGAAAATGTGCCTGATCCATGACCTGGGAGAGGCTTTTACCGGAGATATTCCCGCTTTTGAAAAAACAGGAGCAGATGAGGAGACAGAGGCCGCAAAGCTGGAAGGGTGGGTGAGATATCTGCCGGAACCTTACTGCACTGAAATGTCTGTCCTGTATCAGGAGATGAAAGAGCAGAAGACTCTGGAGGCGCGGATCTGCAAAGCCCTGGATAAACTGGAGGCACTGATCCAGCATAATGAGTCAGATATCAGTACATGGATTCCTCTAGAATATGATCTTCAGATGACTTATGGAAATGAGCAGGTAAGTTTTTTGCGGTATCTTACGGAGCTGCGTGATCAGATAAGAGAAGACAGCCGTGAGAAGATCCGAAAAAAACAGGAAAAGGACATATAAAATTCACCTTTACACAGAGAACATAATGTGCTATCCTGAACGCAGACAAAACAGATCCCGGGATGTACCTGGGCACATCGGAAACCGCTATTACATAAAGGGGAGGAATTATGGACGAATACTACAAGATCATGTCCGATGTACTGGACATAGAATATCAGATCAAGGCTGCAATATATGTTCTGGGAGAACTGGAGGATTCCTATACAGAAGAAACCGATTCCCGGACCAAATACCTCTCCACAGTGATGAAAGGTTTCCTCACCAACCTCCGAAGCGACACCGGTGAGATCATCACCCATATAGACCGGCTTACCGCCACCGGGAAAGGGAGGGAATATGAAAGCTGAGACAATGAAACAGGGTGGATTAACTGCCCTGTCAGTTTATATCCAAAAAGGGAACCGGCTGCCCGGTTCCCTTTAAAAATCCTTTATGCAATTTCAGGTAGAAAAATTACTCTCCGAAGTATCTCTTTAAGAGACCAGCGAATGCTTTTCCGTGTCTTGCCTCGTCCTTAGCCATCTCGTGAACTGTATCATGGATAGCGTCAAGATCAGCGGCTTTAGCACGTTTAGCCAGGTCAAATTTGCCTGCTGTAGCACCGTTCTCAGCATCTACACGCATCTGAAGGTTCTTCTTTGTGCTGTCTGTTACAACTTCGCCAAGAAGCTCTGCGAATTTAGCTGCATGCTCTGCTTCCTCATATGCAGCTTTCTCATAGTACAGACCAACTTCCGGATATCCCTCTCTGTGGGCAACTCTTGCCATTGCAAGATACATACCAACCTCAGAGCACTCGCCCTCGAAGTTTGCTCTTAAATCTGCAAGAATATCCTCACTTACGCCCTGTGCAACACCTACAACATGCTCTGCTGCCCATGTAAGCTCGCCTTCCTGCTTGCTGAACTTGGAAGCTGGTGCCTTACATACCGGACAGGCCTCAGGAGCCTGCTCGCCTTCGTAAACATATCCGCATACATTACATACCCATTTTGCCATAGTGATGATCTCCTTTTCTTATTAAAATTTATTGTGTGAGTTTTGTTTCTTTTAAATTAATAATAGTAATTATTACTGTTTTATAGTATCATGTGATCTATGTTTTGTCAAGACTGTTTTTCTTCTTTTTTAAGGCAATCCTTACAGATCCCATAGAAGCTTGCATCTACATCAAAGACCTTGCCATGTACAAATTCTGCGGCTGCATGCTCCAGAATTCCGTTGAGGCTGTCTGACTGCATATCGATCACACGATTACACCTGGTACACATGAAATGTGAATGGGGTGCAACCCTTCCATCATAGCGATCCGCGCTTCCGAAATTGGTCAGCTTCCGGATCTCACCGATGTCGCTGAGAAGAGAAAGATTACGGTAGACAGTTCCGAGACTGATGTTGGGGTAGATCTGTCGAAGATTCTCGTATACTGTATCTGCCGTTGGATGATCTGTTCTGGATCTCAGGAATTCCTTGATGGATTCTCTCTGACGGCTGTATTTAAGTGCTGCCATAATGTTTCCTCCTATCAGTAATAATAATTATTACTGATATTATAATATCCGGAAAAGCGGATTTTGTCAACACTTTTTCACAAATTTTTAATTATATTATTTACAACTGATCAGAAATTATCATTAAAAATTCTTATTGAAAAAATTTTAAAAATAAGTTGACATTGACTAACTTTAGTGCTACCATAACAGAAGTTAGAAATACCTAACTCAAGGAATAAAGGAGAATGTAAATGACTTGTGCAAAATTTGAAACGGCCATAGGTTATCATTGTTCCCCTGTACTGATGGGAATGAAACCGGCGAACCTTGTTTCTTTTTCAAAAGAGAAGCTGCCGGATCTGCCGGAGCTTGTATCCTCTTATAAAGAAGGTCTTGAACAGGAAGGCATACATATGAATATTATTTGTGGATGCAGGAAACATTATCTTCTGTTGTTATATCGTCCGGATATGCTTGAGAGATTTCTGGCGCAGGATGAGGCGAAAGAACTTCTTATACAGGATGGCTATCCGGAGAATGGGATACTGGAAGAAATGCTGGATCATCTGAAAGAGAGATTTGCAGAGAGAAAAGAATTTCCCCATGAGATCGGTTTGTTCCTGGGATATCCAATTGAGGATGTGAAAGGATTCCGTCAGTACAAAGGTAATGATTGCAAGCTTTGCGGATACTGGAAGGTTTACGGTGATGCGGACCGGGCCAGAGAGATCTTTGCAGGGTACGACAGGTGCAGGGAGTTTATTTCCGCACAGATACAGCAGGGCTATTCAATTTTGCAGGTTGTTGGCATGAGACATCAGTGTGCTTTTCAGAGTGCACATTAATAAGGAGAAAACAGGAGGTTTTTGAAATGAGCAAGGTAGGAATTGTTTACTGGTCTTCCACAGGCAACACAGAGGCAATGGCACAGGCAGTAGCAGAGGGTGCAAAAGCTGCAGGCGCTGATGTTGAGATCATGGAGGTTGCAGACGCAGATGCAGATAAAGCTCTTTCTTATGATGTTCTGGCACTTGGCTGTCCGGCAATGGGAGATGAGGAGCTTGAAGACGGCGAGTTTGAGCCATTCTTCTCTGATCTTGAAGGAAAGCTTTCAGGCAAAAAGGTTGCGCTTTTCGGATCCTATGACTGGGGTGACGGCGAGTGGATGAGAACCTGGTATGACAGAACAAAAGATGCAGGTGCAGACATGGTTACAGATGAGGGACTTATCTGCAACAATACACCAGACGATGAAGGCCTTGAGGCCTGCCGTGCACTTGGCGGAAAGCTTGCATAAGATCTGTCGGTCCATAAACCTTCGAGAACAATAGAGTACTGATTATACAATAGGACACCGTTTTTTCGGAAGAATTGAAATATTTTTTTCCGGAAAAACGGTGTTTCTTTATGACAGAGGATATTGAGGAAATATAAAAGAAATAAATATTTAATTCATAATAACGTTATTGATTTTAATATTTGACTGTCCTAAAATAGATATAAATCAGAGCATGTTTCAAACAGGCTCCAGGAAAGGCAGGAGAATCGGCATGAACCGTGAAGAGGCAGAACAATACTTATATTATGCAATGACCATCGGAGAACAGCTTCTTATAAGCGGTGCGGAGGTAGGCCGTGTGGAGGATACGATCCGCCGTATCTGTATGGCTTACGGTGCATCCAGAGTGGATGTTTTTTCCATTACATCAAGTATCGTGACTACCATGTATGGCGAGGGCTTCGGGATCTGCACTCAGACCAGGCGTGTTCCGGGGATGGCCAATAACCTGGGCAGGCTGGATGACCTGAACCAGTTGTCACGTTATATCTGTGCGGAAAGGCCGAAGCCTGAGGTGATAAAAGAGCGCCTGGCAGCTATTGACCAGGCTCCGGGATATTCTTTTCAGATGCAGATCCTGATCTATGCAGTGATCTCAGGATCTTTTTCCGTGTTTTTCGGGGGAGATTTCCAGGATATGATCGCTTCTGCACTGATCGGCATTGTGTTGAAGCTTTTAGAGGCATTTATAAAGAAAAGTTCCATCAATCCTCTGATCACCGTATTTCTGTGCTGTGGTGCAGGTGGTATCCTGTCCAATTTTACAGTTCTTATAGGTCTTGGACACCATGCGGATCTTATCAGCATCGGAAATATCATGCTTCTTATACCTGGAATTGCATTTACCAATTCCCTGCGTGACATGTTTTCCGGAGATACTATAACAGGTCTGATCCGGTGTATGGAATCCATTTTGCTGGCACTTGTGGTGGGAATGGGTTTTGCGGCAGCGAATCTGCTGTTCTGAATAATAAAAAACAGGATGTGCAGAAACAGTCCGGTTTTAATAAAAAAAGACCTGGCAGTGGTCTGCTTTTTCGGGAGGAAAATATGCGAGAGATCATACAACTGATCGTATCCTTTACAGGATCCCTCGGCTTTGCGGCATTATTTAATATACATGGAAAAAAAGTCTGGTTTGCGGCTCTTGGAGGAGGACTTTCCTGGGCTGTGTACCTGGCAGTGGAATTTATAACACCAAGCCCGTATCTCTGTGGGTTCTGGTCTACAGTGGCAATAACCTTATATGCGGAGTGTATGGCCAGGATCCATAAGACACCGGTAACGGTATTTCTGGTTTCGGCCACCATTCCCCTGATTCCGGGGGCGGCACTTTACAGGACAATGAACTGGATGATGATGAGGGAATGGGAAAAATTTCAGAAAGATGGAATCTACACCATTCTTTTTGCAGCGAGTATGGCAGCAGGAATGACTTTGACCACCATTGTTTTCCGCATGGCATGGCAGCGGATGTACAGGCACAGAAGAATGTGAATGTCTGTGTTTCAGGCTATTTTCACGGTTTACAAAAGCTCGGAAATGTGTTACGATTTCTTCATATGAAAACCCGTGGAAAAAGAGAGTACATGTGTACACCACACTACAGGGAAATCCCCAGGAGAATTCAGGCGTGGATGCCGGATTCCGGGACTGAGAGGGATGTGCAGGTACAGATGGAAGATGGCTTTGGAGGGGCGTTGCCGAACATATATCAGATGCCAGGCAATGACAGGACCGCCTGTTACAGCGGAAGGGTATGAGACGGAAGAGTACAGATTCCGGGATTGATGTACCTGATAAGGTTTCTGCTGTGAGGCAGAGATGAACAGAAGTGGTAACACGGGGCAGCTCGTCTTCTCATATTATGAGAGGGCGTTTTTTTGTGCTCCTGTAATTGAATATGGAGGAAAAGAAAGAAATGGAAAAACAGAAGTATTATATCAGTACTGCGATTGCCTACACATCCGGCAAACCACATATCGGAAATACCTATGAAGTAGTTCTTGCTGATGCTATTGCACGTTTTAAGAGACAGCAGGGCTATGATGTATATTTTCAGACAGGAACCGACGAGCATGGACAGAAGATCGAGCTGAAAGCCCAGGAAGCAGGGGTTACACCGAAAGAATTTGTAGATAATGTTTCCGGTGAGATCAAGCGTATCTGGGATCTTATGAATACATCCTATGATAAATTCATCCGTACAACAGATGAGTATCATGAGAAACAGGTTCAGAAGATGTTCAAAAAAATGTATGCAAAGGGAGATATCTACAAGGGTCATTATGAAGGTATGTACTGTACACCATGTGAGTCCTTCTTTACTGAGTCCCAGCTTGTAGATGGCAAATGTCCGGATTGCGGACGTCCCTGTGTACCTGCAAAAGAAGAGGCATATTTCTTCAAAATGAGCAAGTATGCAGACAAACTGATCGACTATATCAACACACATCCGGATTTCATTCAGCCTGAGTCACGTAAAAATGAGATGATGAACAACTTCCTTCTTCCGGGACTTCAGGATCTGTGTGTATCCAGAACATCCTTTAAATGGGGAATTCCGGTAGACTTTGATCCGAAGCATGTTGTTTATGTATGGCTTGATGCGCTGACAAACTACATCACAGGAATCGGATATGACTGTGACGGTGAGAGCAGCGACAAGTTTAACACATACTGGCCTGCAGATCTTCACCTTATCGGAAAAGATATCATCCGTTTCCATACAATTTACTGGCCGATCTTCCTTATGTCACTGGATCTGCCACTTCCGAAGCAGGTATTCGGACATCCGTGGCTTCTCCAGGGCGACGGCAAGATGAGTAAATCCAAGGGAAACGTTATCTACGCAGATGAGCTGGTTGATTTCTTTGGTGTGGATGCTGTACGTTATTTCGTACTTCACGAGATGCCGTTTGAGAACGATGGTGTGATCACATGGGAGCTTATGGTTGAGAGACTGAATTCCGAGCTTGCAAATACACTTGGTAATCTTGTAAACCGTACGATCTCCATGTCCAACAAATATTTCAACGGAATCGTTGAGAACAAAAATGTGACAGAGCCTGTAGATGATGATCTTAAGGCATTTGTCCTTGGGACACCGAAGAAGGTTGCAGAAAAAATGGATAAACTTCGTGTTGCTGATGCAATGACAGAAGTATTCTCCCTGTTTAAACGCTGCAACAAATATATTGATGAGACCATGCCATGGGCTCTTGCAAAGGATGAAAGCAAGCAGGATCGTCTTGCAACTGTACTGTACAATCTTGTTGAGGGAATCTGTATCGGTGCTTCTCTTCTGAAGGCATTTATGCCGAACACAACAGAGAGGATCCTTGTACAGCTCAGTGCAACAGAAAGAAAGCTTGAGGAGATGGATAAGTTCGGTCTTTATCCGTCAGGAAACAGAGTTACAGAGAAACCGGAGATCCTTTTTGCCCGTCTTGACCTGAAAGAGGTAATGGAAAAAGTGGAGAAGCTTCATCCTAAGAAAGAGGAGCCAAAGGAAGAAGCAAAGGATGAAAATGTGATCGATATCGAGGCAAAACCGGAGATCACATTCGATGATTTCCAGAAACTTCAGTTCCAGGTTGGTGAGATCATTGCCTGCGAGGAAGTTAAGAAGTCCAGAAAGCTTCTCTGCTCCCAGGTTAAGATCGGAAGCCAGGTCCGTCAGATCGTTTCCGGTATCAAGGCTCACTACTCTGCAGAGGAAATGGTTGGAAAAAAGGTTATGGTAGTTACAAACCTGAAACCTGCCAAACTTGCAGGGATCATGAGTGAGGGAATGATCCTCTGTGCTGAGGATGCAGAGGGAAATCTTGCTCTTATGACACCGGAGAAAGAGATGCCTGCAGGTGCAGAGATCTGCTAAGCAGGTGGATGAATGGAATACAGACTGAATCATTTTGATGATAATGGAAATGCTGTTATGGTGGATGTGTCCGATAAACCGGTCACATCCCGCACGGCTTTGGCCTCCGGGTGTATCCATGTAGGGCCTGAGATCATGTCCGCAGTAAAAAGCGGCAGCGTGAAAAAGGGTGATGTGCTGGGGGTTGCCCGTGTTGCCGGGATCATGGGCGTGAAGCGTACTTCTGAGCTGATCCCCATGTGCCATCCCCTTCCTGTGCAGAAATGTTCTGTGGATTTTGAGACAGACGAGGAGAAGGGCGTGATCCGTGTTTTATGTACTGTGAAGACAGAGGGAAAAACAGGCGTGGAGATGGAGGCTCTGACGGGAGTGCAGGTGGCGCTTCTTACGATTTACGATATGTGTAAGGCAATTGATAAGCATATGGTGATGTCAGACATTCATCTGGAAGAGAAAACAGGAGGCAAAAGCGGAGATTTCCGCTTTGAGGAAAAATGATAGACAGGTGCGGAAGAAATATTGATTATCTCAGGATTTCCGTAACTGACAGATGTAATTTGCGGTGTATTTATTGTATGCCGGAGGAGGGAGTGCAGCAGATTGGGCGCTCCCTCATTTTGCAGGAAGAGGAAATTTTGAGGATCTGCCGGGTGATGGCAGGGTTGGGTATCCGAAAGATCAAGCTGACTGGCGGGGAACCGCTGGTTCGTTCCGGGATGCCGCAGCTTGTGGAAAAACTGAAAAATATGCCGGGGATCGAGAAGGTGACTCTGACTACAAATGGCGTGCTGTTGAAGGAACAGATGAAAGAGCTGTGTGCAGCAGGGCTGGATGGGCTGAATATCAGTCTTGACACGCTGAATGCTGCGTGCAGTAAGAAGATCACACGGAGAGATCTTCTGGATCGCACACTGGAAGGAATAGAGGAGGCTCTGAAATATCCTTCCGTGTCCCTGAAGATCAACTGTGTGCCGCTGGGTATGCCGGAGCAGGAACTTGTGGATGTGGCTTTGCTTGCCAGGGATAATCCGGTTCATGTACGTTTTATTGAAATGATGCCTATTGGTATGGGAAAGGATTTCCGCGGGATGTCAGAAGATATGCTGCTGGAGAGCTTCCAAAACAGGCTTCCGGAGTTTACGCCTTATGCAGGAGAACCTTTGGGAAACGGTCCCTGTCATTATTATGATGTGGAAGGTTTTCAGGGCAGGATCGGATTTATCAGTGCTGTGAGCCATAAATTCTGCAGTGACTGTAACCGGATCAGGCTTACGTCCCAGGGATTTTTGAAAACCTGTCTGCAGTACAGTGCAGGAAGAGATCTGCGTGAGGTGATCCGTGGCGGCGGCAGTGACGAGAAGCTTAAAGAGGTGATCCTTGAGGCTCTTTCAGAGAAGCCGGATGGGCATGTTTTTGGCGGGAGCCTGGAGAAACAGAAGGAAGATAAGACAGAGAAGCTGTGTATGTCACAGATTGGAGGATGAATGATGAAGCGTGTTGCGGTGATTACTTCCAGTGATAAGGGATACAGAGGGGAGCGGGAGGATTTAAGTGGTCCTGCTGTGAAAGAGATCATGGAGGCGGCCGGGTATGAGGTTGTTTCTATGGATGTTTTGCCGGATGACAGGGAGATACTTGGCGCCAGGATGGCTGAGATTGCGGACCAGGGGCTGGCAGAGCTGATCCTGACTACAGGTGGTACCGGGTTTTCACAGAGGGATGTGACACCGGAGGCTACAGAGGATGTGATCGAAAGGCGTGTTCCGGGGATTCCGGAGGCTATGCGTGCATATAGTATGACGATCACGAAGAGGGCAATGCTGAGTCGGGCTACGGCGGGGATCCGGAAGAAGACGCTTATTATTAATCTGCCGGGGAGCCCTAAGGCTGTGAGGGAGAGCCTGGATGTGATCGTTGGGGCACTGGGGCATGGAATTGAAATTTTGACTGGTGAGACGGGGGAGTGTGGGAGTGTATATGTACAGTAACGAACGGACGGTTCGCACAGCCAGCCCGTCCCGCTGACACGCTTCGTGCCCTGTTCGGCTGCGGCGCTTATTTGCTGCCATTCGCGCAAACTCGCCTGCGGCTCAGACAGTGCGCTCGGTGGCAGCAGCTAGCCGCATCCTCTCGACGGGCACTCCGCTGACGTCAGCGGGACGGGCTGGCTGCGCGACCCTGGATGTTCGAGGGTGTACAGGTATTGGTGGAAGCGGAAGCTGGCGGGACGAGCTGGCTGGCGCGGGCCTGGATAGTTGAGGGTGTGAGGGTATTGGTGGAAGCGGAAGCTGTGGTGGCATGGCTGGCTGGCGTGGGCCTGGTAGGTGAGAGTGTGTGGGTCTGGTGGCAGACTTTGAGAATATAGTAAATAATAGGATTTAGAGGAGATTATTATGGGTAAGGTACTTGCGGTTTGTGTCAGTGAGAAGAAGGGGACGGAGAAGAAGAATGTTGGGTCCGGAGTGTTTGTGGAGGACTGGGGGATTGAGGGGGATGCCCATGCCGGTAAATGGCACAGGCAGGTAAGTTTACTTTCCGGTGAGAAGATTGATGCTTTCCGTGCGAAGGGTGCGGATGTGAAGGATGGCGCTTTTGGTGAGAACCTGGTAGTTGAGGGGATTGATTTTGCGAAGCTGCCGGTTGGCACCAGGTTTCGGTGTGGTAAGGTTGTGCTGGAGCTGACTCAGATCGGGAAAGAGTGCCATAACGGATGTGCTATCTTCCAGAGAATGGGTGAGTGTATTATGCCACGGGAAGGTGTGTTTACAAGAGTATTAAAAGGTGGAAAAGTTTCTGTGGGAGATGAGATGACTGTGGATAAGGCAATGATTTTTGATACCCATGCCCATTATGATGATGAAGCCTTTGACGAGGACCGTTTTGAGATGCTGGACAGTATGCAGGAGAACGGAATCGGGAATATTGTGGAGGTGTGTGCTTCTGTGGGACATTTTGACCGGGTTTATGATCTGGTGGAAAAATATCCTTTTGTTTATGGTGCAGTTGGTGTGCATCCGGATGATGCAGATAAGGTGGATGAAGCTGTTCTGGATGAAATCCGCAGATACTGCGATATGGAAAAAACTGTGGCAGTAGGTGAGATCGGTCTGGATTATTATTGGCACAAGGAAAAAGAAGAACATCTTCTTCAGCAGAAAATTTTCCGTCAGCAGATGGAGATTTCCCGGGAGAAAAAACTTCCCTTTATGATCCATAGCCGTGATGCTGCGGAAGATACCCTGAATATTGTGAGAGAGTATATGAAGGATGGAATGTACGGCGGGATCATCCATTGTTTCTCCTACAGCAAAGAGATTGCAAGAGAGTATCTGAATATGGGGCTTTACCTGGGAATCGGTGGAGTAGTTACATTTAAGAATTCCCGGAAGCTGAAAGAGGTAGTGGAGTACGCACCACTGAACCAGATTTTACTGGAGACTGATTGTCCATATATGGCACCTGCGCCGAACCGTGGAAAACGAAACAGCTCCCTGTATCTGCCGGAGGTTGTGAAGACCATCGCGGAGATTAAGGGAGTCAGTTGCGAGGAGGTTGTGGCTGTGACGGAGAGTAATGCGGTGAAGGTGTTTGGGCTGGTGTGATCTGGGATAATGCCCAGAGTTCGCTGTATTTCCAAACGTTGTAATAGAGACGTTGTGGAATGTCAGTCAGTGTATCTGTTGCTATGTCAGTGATAATCGATCCATATTGAAAAATCAAAATCAAAAAAGGAGGCTGATCCCATATGACCCTCATCCAAATCACAAAAAACGACATCACCAAAATCACCAATGCCCGGGCAATTGTCAATGCTGCGAATAATTCTCTGTTGGGCGGGGGCGGCGTTGACGGTGCGATCCACCGGGCGGCGGGACCGGGGCTTCTGGCAGAGTGCCGGATGCTTCATGGATGCGAAACCGGTCAGGCAAAAATTACGAGAGCGTATAACCTGCCCTGTGAGTATGTGATCCATACAGTAGGCCCTATATGGCGTGGTGGCAGAAATAATGAAGAAAAACTGTTGGCAGACTGCTATTATAATTCCATGCAGTTAGCCCTTGAGAATGGAATCAGGACGATCGCGTTTCCGTCTATCTCAACAGGTGTATACAGATTCCCGGTGGAGCTGGCAGCAGAAATCGCGGTGCGCACTGTAAATGATTTTTTACAGAAAAATACAGATAAATTTGATATGGTGGAATGGGTATTGTTTGATTCGCGGACGGAAGAAGTTTATAAAACACAGATAGATAAACTACAGATAGATAAACTACAGCAAAAACTTTGAACGCTTTACAGTATTATCAAAAATAATGCAAAAAGGGGTCACCGGAGTGGATGAGTAAATCACCCGCTATCCAGTGGCTCCTTTTCAAATTAACAGAGAAAATCCCCGGCAGGCCTGTCATTTTCCTGCAGCTCTCAGAGCACAGCTTTTGTCAGCGTCCGTGGCGTGTGGTGGACACGAAAAGTTTACCACCACGAAGTTCTTCTCTGAATATTCTACAATTTTTTTAACACTTCCATCAGCCGGGAATTATCTCCCGGTTTCATAATGCAGAACCGTACAAACTCTCCGTCAAGGCACTGGAAGGAGGCACAGTCGCGGATCATCAGGCCCTCTCTGATGCAGGCTTCAAATACATCGAAGGATGTAAGGCCTTTTTTCAGGACCTTGAGGAGAATGAAGTTTGCATAGGCAGGGTAAACCTTGTAGGTTGGAATTTCTTTTAATTCTTTTACCAGACGGTTACGTTCAGAAAGGATCAGATCTCTTGTGCGGGCGATATAAGCTTTGTCCTGGAGCATGATCTCGCCGGCAAAAGCACCGATACTGTTCAGTGACCATGGAGTCTGCTTCTCGCGCATTTTTTGCAGGAAATCCATATTTCCGGTGATCCCGTAGCCAAGACGCATACCGGGAGCTGCAAAAAACTTGGACACACCGCGGAGAACCATAAGATTGGTAAACTCCCGGGTAAGGGGAACTGCGGTGATGGCATCAATATCCGGTGCAAACTCCACATAAGTTTCATCGATCATAACGAAGATATTTTTTTCCTGGCAGAAAGAGATCAGTCTGCGGAGATCGTTCTGGAAGATAGCAGACGAAGTTGGATTATTTGGATTACATAAAATAAGAAAATCATAGCCCTTTTCCAATGTGCGGCAGAAATCTTCAATATCCAGATCGAAATTATTTTCTTCCCGGAGATGATAATATTCCTGTGTGCTTCCTGAGAAGGAAAGTTCCCTGGAATATTCTGAGTAGGTTGGACCCAGGATCAGAGTATGCTTAGGTGCCCGCTCCTGAATAAGAAGGGAGATCAGTTCACTGGAACCATTTCCAGGCAGGATAAAATCAGCAGGAATGTTGCAATAGCTGGAAATTGTATTTCTCAGAGAAGTGTATTCTCTGTCCGGATAGGAGGAAAGAATCTCTGTATGTGTGGCTATGGCTTCGCTGGCCTTCGGGGAAAGCCCCAGAGGATTAACATTAGCACCAAATTTAATGATATTCTCTTTTTTCAGATTGTAGTAGCTGCATATCTTTTCGATATCACTTCCGTGAAAAACAGGTTTTGTGTCCATAGTGTCACCTCAATTGTATAAGATCGTAAAACAATAGGTTCAGTATACACCACTTGCAGTTTTCAGGCAATATTTCCCGTAAATAAAGCAATTTCCGGACACACTCCAGGACAATCTGTGATAAAATAAAACCATACGACAGAAAGGCAGGCTTACAGATATGACATCTATTAAGGATAAAAAAATCGCAGTGATCGGAATCGGTGGTGTTGGTGGTTATGTGGCAGGGCTGCTTGCAGCTTCTTTTCCCCATGTGACGATGGTTGCCAGAGGTGCCCGGCAGGAAAGCATCCGCAGGAACGGACTGGTGCTTCACAGCGATTATAAAGGCGAGATCCTGGCAAAACCGGAACGGGTAGTTCCTGTGGAGGAAATGGGACTCCAGGATTATATTTTTATCTGTGTAAAAAACTATTCTCTGGAAAAAATCTGTATGCAGATCAGAGACTTTGTAACAGATGATACGGTGATCATCCCTGTAATGAACGGTGTGGATCCCGGGGAAAAAATACGCACACTTGTGGGGAAAGGAACGGTTGTGGATTCCTGTATTTATACTGTGGCTTTTTCCAACGAAGATTATTCCATTACCCAGCAGGACAAATTCACATGGCTTTGTATCGGCATAAAGGATCCGGATGAAAAGCAGAAGGAGAAAGTCCGGGAAGTTGCGCAGATCCTTAAGGAAGCAGACATCGATTATAAAAATGAGAATGATGTCCAGGTTGAGATCTGGAAAAAATATATTCTTAACTGTGCATTTAATGTGCTGACTGCATACTATGACAATACTATCGGGGAACTTCGCAGTGACCCGGAAAAAGCAGCGCAGTATGAAGGGCTTGTACGGGAGGCGGCAAGTGTGGGAAGGGCAAAAGGTGTGGCACTGACAGATGCACATGTGGATGAAGTGATCTACAAGTTTCATTATGTCCATGCAGACGATGCCACCAGCTCTCTTCAGAGAGATTACCGTATCAGGAAAAAAGAGACAGAACTTGAGACTTTCAGCGGATATATTGTGGGTGAGGCAAAGAAGCTGGGAGTTCAGGTTCCGTTATCAGAGAAGTTTTATCAGGGACTGAAAGAAAAAGCTTAACCAAATCAGGGAAATTTTCTGTGAGACTGCGAAAAGCAATAAGCAGTGAGATGACTCTGCTTATACCAGCAGGATTATCAGCATCTGTCTGATCATGGAGCAAAATCGGAACGTAAATATCTGTTTTATTTATGAAAGGGAAGGGAAATGGAAAAGACCTATTATCTGCCTGAAGGCACAGTCCTTCAGGGAAAATATTATATTCAGGCTGCCATCGGAGAGGGAGGCTTCGGAATTACATACAGAGCTTTTGACGGCGTGCTGAAGCGTCAGGTGGCTATCAAGGAGTATTATCCGGCGGTTCTGGTAAACAGAAACTGTACTTACCAGCTCAGCGTGGAGATGACTTCCAGGGAAAATACTGACATTTATCAGAGCGGAAAGGATAAATTTATAAATGAAGCGGAAAAGCTGGCACTTTTTCACGGAAATCCGCAGATCGTATATGTGATCGAGTATTTTGAGGCAAACAATACAGCATATATTGTTATGGAGTATCTGGAAGGGGAAACACTTTTGAATATGCTGAAGCGTGTGGGAAGACTGCGGCTTCCGGATGCGCTGGATCTTCTGGATCCGGTGATGAGCGCGCTTTGTGACATTCACAGGCACGGACTGATCCACAGGGATATCAGTCCGGATAATATTATTTTCCGTACAAACGGCCAGCCATGCCTTCTGGATTTCGGAGCGGCCCGTGAATTTGAAAAAAGTGTTCAGGAGAACAGAGGAATGACTGTGATCCTGAAGCGCAGCTATGCGCCGGAGGAGCAGTACCGTACAAATGGCCAGCAGGGTCCCTGGACGGATGTATATGCCATGGCTGCTGTGATTTACCGCTGCATCATGGGAAATCCACCGGCAGAGATCAGTGAGAGGATCTATCAGGGGCCGGAGAAAAAGACACTGGATTTTGGTGGCGAGATAAGTAAACGACAGGAATCAGTCCTGGCTAAGGGAATGGCGGTTTTTGCAAAGGATCGTTATCAGACTATGGAGGAGTTTCAGAGAGATCTGAGACAGAGCTGTGCCGGGGAGAAAAGAGGGTTTATTCCCGGACGTGGTGAGGAGGATCTGACAAGGGCTTTTACTTCAGAAAAGCGAAGTGGAGCAACAGGAACTGTCCGCAGTGCAGACATGGAACAGACCGGTTCATCAGGTGCAAAGAAATGGATCCCTGTGGCAGGCGGTGTGGCAGCTCTGGCAGCAGTGGCAGTTATCGGTGGTTTTCTGTTCATGAACAGCGGGAAAGGCGATCCTGCAAAAGAGGAACCAAAAGCAACAGTAGCAGAGGCGGAGAGCAAGGCTGACAGGGAGGATTCTCAGGCTGCCGGAAAGACTGCAAAGACAGACAGCACGGAAAGTGATAAGGCTTCCAAAGCTGAAAAGGTTACAGCGGAGAGCACAGAGAATAAGGACACCGAAAATAAGGACACCGAAAAAGCTGCGGCCACTTCTGAGAAAACCGCATCTGATAAGAAATCAGGGAAGGCAGCTCAGAAAGCGGAAAATCAGACAGAAAGTAAAACAGAGAAGGCCCGGACGGAAACAGAGAAAGGTTCAGACGCAGAAACCAGCTCAGGAGTGGAATCCGTATCAGAAAAGGGAACAGCAGAGACAAAATCAGTATCGCAGGAGCAGGGGGCAGAAATACAGGCAGAAGCAGCAAAAAGTGAAGCTCAGGCAGGTGCTCAGTCAGCACCCACAGAAGCAACGCCAGGTCAGCAGGCTGCAGCATCCCAGTCTGCCGTGACATCTGCTCAGGTACAGACAGCCCAGCCGGAATATACAACCATGTATGTTGTAAACTGCCACGAGAGCATCACTTTGCGCCCGGAGCCCTCCACTGGTTCGGGGGAGATCTGTCAGATTCCTTTTGGAGCGGCGGTATCCTACATGGAGACTGCGGAGAATGGTTTTTATAAGATCATTTATAATGGCAGAACCGGTTACGGACTTGCTGCATATCTTGACAGGGAGCCTCAGAGCAAACCGGCAGAGAGCGGGAATCCGGTACAGGTGGAGAGCGCGCCGGCGGTATCAGTCCAGACCTTGTACGTTGTGAACTGTAATGAGAGTATCACTCTGCGTACTTCACCCAACACCGGTGCAGGTGAGATCTGCCAGATTCCACTTGGAGCGGCAGTAAGTTTTCTGGGAGAAGCAGGAAATGGTTTTTATACTATCCAATATAACGGACAGACGGGATATGCCCTGGCTTCCTATCTCAGTGGAGCCGCTGCTGTTTCAACGTCCAGTACAACCATGCAGGTAGTGAACTGTAACGAGAGCATTACCCTGAGAAAAATACCGGATACGGACGGAGAGGAGATCTGCCAGATACCTCTGGGAGCTACGGTTACGTTTTTAAGTCAGGCGGAGAATGGCTTTTACATGATCTCCTACAATGGTCAGACAGGCTATTCGCTGGCCGGTTATCTTTCCTGAGGAGTGGGATATGAGAGAAAAAATACAGAAGACGGCAGTTATTTTCAGTATCATATCAATGGTATCAGGAGGCAGTATGTATCAGTGTTATGCAGAGGATATCAGTCTTTATGCAGATCAGAAGCCGGAAAAATATACCTACGAAAATATGCAGAGCGACATCACAGCCCTTCAGGGAAAATATGATCAGTTTTTCAATGTCCGTTCTTTGGGACAGACAAAGGATGGAAGAGAACTGTATGATCTGATCATAGGAAAAGAAGATGCAGATAAAAAGATCTTTATCAATGCCGGAATACACGCAAGGGAGTATATGACATGTGAGCTGGTAATGAAGCAGACGGCTGAATACCTCAGACATGTTTCGGAAAAGGACAGTTATGAGAGTACAGTGGACGGACAGGCGGGAGAGGGCGGGATATCCTACGAAAAAATGTGGGAAACCTGCCAGATCCACGTAATGCCCATGGTAAATCCTGACGGTGTTTCCATCAGCCAGTTCGGTCTTGACGGACTTCTGACGGAAGAGATGCGTACCAAGGTTATCAGTATTGCATCTCTTGACGGGCAGCCTGCATCAGGGGATTATCTGGTAAACTGGAAATCCAATGGCTGTGGTGTGGATCTTAACAGAAATTTTGATGCATTGTGGGAGTCTTATGCAGATCCGGCAGGTCATCCCTCTTCTGAGAGTTATAAGGGTTCCTGTCCGGGCAGCGAAAGAGAATCAGCGGCTATGATCGATCTTACCGGCGAACAGGGCTTTGGGAGGACAATAAGCTATCATGCCCAGGGAAGTGTGATCTACTGGTATTTTGGACAGGAAGGACAGCTTTATGATGACACGAAGGCTTTTGGAGAGCGGATTTCGTCAGTGACGGGATATGTCATGGATGGAAACTATCAGGCACTGGACCCTGCAGGATATAAGGACTGGGCTATCAGCAAAATGGGAATTCCGAGCCTCACCATTGAGATTGGAACGGATACTGTTCCACTCCCTGTAGAACAGTTTGATGATATTTGGAACAAAAACAAGAGCGTATGGGAAGAATGTATTATTGATTATGCAAAATCTGATATTATAAGTTGAATTTATGCAGGATAAGAGATAAAATAGTTTTGGAAAATAACAGTGTTAAAATGTATATAAAACAGATTTTGACGAACCAGGGAGGTCTTGTAGCTGAATAGTGGGTTGATGCACCATAAACAGGACTTTTTTGTATCAGGAGGAACATGAAAACAAATAGTACGAAGTTCATGAACGATGTAAGGGAAGCACTGACAGATACAGAGCCAGGCACATATTGTATAGCAGCAGTCGATATTGAACATTTCAGATTATTTAATAAGATGTATGGAAGAGAGGCCGGTGACGAACTGATCCGCTATATCCAGGAGGGACTGGACAGGGAAGCGTCTGAGAACAAAGGTGTTGCAGGATATCTTGGCGGTGATAATTTCGGCATTT
This sequence comes from uncultured Blautia sp., assembly GCA_934373235.1. Taxonomy (GTDB): domain Bacteria; phylum Bacillota; class Clostridia; order Lachnospirales; family Lachnospiraceae; genus Blautia_A. The sequence continues at coordinate 18,775 of CAKROW010000025.1, forward strand.
TTGTGCCGGATCAGGATGAGCTTCTTGAACATATCCGTGACATGATCGTTGAGGGAATAAAGAAGTGGAACAATACAGCAGGCTTTTGTCCGCTGGTGGGTGTGTGCTCTGTGGAGGACAGTTCGGTTCAGCCTGAGATCATCTATGATCATGCCACACTTGCTCTTTCCTGTGCAGTGCACAGACATACAGACGGGATCTGTCGGTATACTCCGGATATGGAATCCGGTCTTGAGGAAGAAGTGCGGCTTCTTTCAGAGATCCATAATGGGCTTGAAAAAGAAGAATTTATGTTTTATGTACAGCCTCAGTGCAATATCACTACCGGTAAGATCGTAGGTGGTGAAGCACTTGTGCGCTGGAAGAAAAACAATGGAGAAATGGTTTCTCCGGGAGCTTTTATCCCGGTACTGGAAAAAAACGAAATGATCGATCAGCTTGATCGGTATGTATGGAGAAAAGTCTGTGCGTGGATGCGGAGCTGGATAGACGGAGGTCATTCGCCGGTGCCTGTTTCCATCAATGTATCCAGGATCGATATTTTTTCCATGGATGTGCCGGGGTATATTCTGGGGCTTCTTGAAGAATATCATATTCCAAAAAACCTTATAAAAATAGAGATTACAGAGAGTGCTTATACGGAAAATAATGAGAGGATCGCCTATACAGTGACCGCACTTCGCAGCAATGGCCTGATGGTCATGATGGACGATTTTGGATCCGGTTACTCATCACTGAACATGCTGAAAAATATTCCGGTAGATGTGTTGAAGCTGGATATGAGATTTATGGATTTCGGAGAAGATGAGGATAAGGGTGTCAATATTCTGGAGGCCGTTGTGAATATGGCAAGGGTTCTCCATCTTCCCATTGTGGTTGAGGGTGTGGAGACCAGGAAACAGGAGCATTTTGTAAGAGATCTGGGATGCCGTTATACCCAGGGATTCTATTATTATAAGCCACTTCCTGTAGATGAGTTTGAAGAGCTGCTTTCTGACGAAAAGAGGCTGGATCATCACGGACTTATTTATAAGCAGGTGGAACCTCTTCATGTAAGGGAATTTATTGACAGTGGCTTCTTTGGAGATACTATGCTGAACAGTATTCTGGGGCCGGCTGCTTTTTATGATATGTATGAGGGTCAGATCAATACCATGCGTGTAAATGAGCAGTATTTTTATCTTCTGGGAATTAATCCGGGAGAAGAGGAGGAGTATGATACCCATTCATGGGAGCATGTAAGTGAAGACGAGCGGGAGTATATGAAGGAGCTCTTTGAAAAAGCATACAGCAGTGATCACGCAGGGGAAACTGACGGATTCCTGCATTTCCGTAAGAGGAACGGAGAAAATATCCTTGTGTATGTGAGGCTTTTTTTCCTGAGAGAGAAGGATGGGCACCGTCAGTTTTACAGCTCGATCATGGACGCCACAGCTTTTATGAAGAAACTTCAGGAGACAGCTCATTAGGGCATGTACCTTTATAAACAGAAACGCCGCAGGATCACCTGAAATGATGATCCTGCGGCGTTTGTTATATACAGGGTTTACATTTATTCTGTTTACAGAAGTCCTCCGATGGATAAGAACAGAGGTGCAAATACAAGTGATACGATAGTCATAAGTTTGATCAGGATGTTGATGGAAGGTCCTGATGTGTCTTTGAACGGATCACCTACTGTGTCACCAACAACAGCAGCCTTGTGCGCTTCGCTGCCTTTTCCGCCGTGATGACCTGTCTCAATGTATTTCTTTGCGTTATCCCATGCACCGCCGGCATTGGACATGAAGATGGCCATGAGCACACCTGTTACAAGTGCTCCGGAGAGAAGTCCGCCAAGTGCCTCAACACCAAGTACAACACCTACGATCACCGGAACTACCACTGCCATGATTCCCGGAAGCATCATCTCGTGGAGAGCTGCTGTAGTGGAGATGGCAACGCATGATTTGTAATCTGGCTTCTCTGTACCTTTCATGATGCCTGGTTTCTCACGGAACTGGCGTCTTACTTCCTCGATCATCTTGTAGGCTGCTTTGGATACAGACTCCATTGTAAATGCGGAGAACAGGAATGTAAGCATACCACCGATGAAGATACCGATGATCACACGGTAGTCCAGAAGGTTGATGGATTTCATATTTACTGCTTCTGCATAGGAAACAAAAAGAGCAAGTGCTGTGAGGGCGGCAGAACCAATGGCAAAGCCTTTACCCATAGCTGCTGTTGTGTTACCTACGGAGTCAAGCTTGTCTGTGATCTCACGTACAGACTCATCAAGTCCTGACATTTCTGCGATACCACCGGCATTATCTGCGATAGGGCCATATGCGTCAACTGCAACAGTGATGCCTGTTGTGGAAAGCATACCTACAGCAGCAAGTGCGATTCCGTATAATCCGTCTACTCTGTAGGAAATGAAGATTCCAAGGCAGATCAGAAGAAGGGGGAAAGCAGTAGATTTCATACCAACAGCAATACCGCTGATGATAGTTGTTGCTGCACCTGTTTCTGACTGTTCGCCGATTCCCTGAACCGGTTTGTAATCTGCGGAGGTGTAGTACTCAGTGATGTTACCGATGATAACACCAACTACCAGACCTGCGATAACCGCAATAGCTGCATTGAAATCAGAAAAAAGTGTTTTGCTGAGGATCAGTGATGCGATGACAACAAGGATCGCGGAAACATAGCTTCCTCTTGTGAGAGCTTTCTGTGGGTTGGAATTCTCATCACCTTTTACAAAGAATGTAGCGATGATGGATGCGATCAGTCCACAGCCTGAGATGGCAAGCGGGAACAGAACGCCTTTTGTAGCTGCTACAGCAACTCCAAGTGTAAGGGCAGATACAAGAGATCCTACATAGGACTCAAAAAGGTCAGCTCCCATACCGGCAACGTCACCTACGTTATCACCTACATTATCAGCGATAACTGCCGGGTTTCGGGGATCATCCTCAGGGATTCCGGCCTCAACCTTACCAACAAGGTCAGCGCCTACGTCTGCTGCTTTTGTATAGATACCACCGCCTACACGGGCAAAAAGTGCGATGGATGAAGCACCAAGGCTGAATCCTGATAATACATCAACATTTTTTGTAATGATGTAAACAACACTTACACCAAGTGCGCCAAGACCGGCTACGCACATACCCATAACGGCACCGCCGGAAAATGCTACAGACAGAGCTTTGTTCATTCCGTGCTGTTTGGCTGCACTGGCTGTTCTTACGTTTGCTTTTGTAGCAACAGTCATACCACAGTATCCTGCGATAGTTGAGAACAGAGCACCGATTACGAAGCATACGGCAGTTACCCAGCTTCCTACTCCAAATCCGATCAGTACGAAGAGCACGATCACAAAAATGATCAGAATTTTGTACTCTGCGGTTAAGAAGGCACGGGCACCTTCTGCGATTGCGGCTGCAATCTCCTTCATTCGTTTAGTTCCTGCGTCCTGCTTGTTTACCTTCATGGCGAGGTAAGCTGCAAATAACAGTGCCAGAACAGCGGCAACGGGAACCAGATACATGTAATTTTCCACTAATTTCTACCTCCTGAATTTATATGTATCGTGTTAATAGTTTAACATATAATAATGTGCATTTCAAAGGAAAAATTAATTGTTGTTTATATTTGGAATATAATATAAAGAAAAAATTTATGATTGAAATAAATTCTGTATATTTTATATATATTTTTGCTGTTTTCTCTCAAAACTATACAGAAAAAGTGGAGATATTTGTGTACCCAAATAACAAATGATATGTAACAATTGAGGTAAAGACATCTGAGGTAACATTTACTTGCATGATTTGGAAAAAAATTTTATTATGAGGTTATTGTATATTTGAGAGTGGAGATAAAAGGATTTTTTTCAGATGAGAATAGGGGGTATATATGAATTCTGAAAATATGGTTATTATGATATGTGTGGCTGTTCTGGCTGTTTTACTCATAAAGTTGCTTTTTACCTGCATAGCAGATAAATATGTGAAAATTAACAGAGGTAAATTGTTTGATAAAAATGGACTGGCTGCAAGTAAAGGCAGGAATCTGGGAATGTGGCTGAAGGATAATAAGATTACCTATATGAAATATATTGAGATTCTGGGAATCGATCAGGTATATAATTGTTCCAGTTCTGTTGTAGCTAATGCTTCCAGAGATATGGTTAAATATCTTATGAAGTATTCCTCTGTGGATGCATCTGCAGAGTGTCTGGAATATGTGGATTTTTGTATTACATATATGCAGTCACTGGGAATACTCCAAACAGAAATGCAGGATCTGCAGAAAAACATACGAAGTCAGCTTCCCGTGTTTGTCAGATTATTTGCTACAGGAAAAATGATTCCATATACAGTATGTGATGTGGATCATGACCTGACTAAGATAGAAGATCCGGTATTTTGTTTTTCTTATATAAGTCCTGCCGGAAAAAGTGAACGTTCCTGTAAAATCCAGGTGACTCCCAATATACTGAAAAATGTCCGGTCTGAAATATATGCAAAAAGAACAAGAGCCGGGCATTCCAGGACACAGCGCAGTGCAATGACAAACGATCTGAGGGAAGCAATTAAAAAAAGAGACAATTATACCTGCTGCATATGTGGCAACAGCGTTTTTAAAGAGCCTAACCTGCTTTTGGAGGTGGATCATATCGTTCCTGTTTCAAAAGGAGGAAAAACAGAAGCCAGTAATCTCCAGACATTATGCTGGAGATGTAATCGCCGGAAATCTGATAAATGCTCAGGATAAGCTTTGGAGTATGTAAAAAACCATTCCTGCAGTCTGTTTTTTGTCTGTTCATAACTTTTAAGACCATTGCATACACTGTAAAAACAGCGTCTTCGGGGGCTTTATCTTTGAAGGATTATATCGAGGAACGGGCAGTGGAAGTGGCACATTACATTATTGAAAACAAAGCGACAGTACGTCAGGCAGCGAAGAAGTTCGGGATCAGCAAGAGTACGGTACATAAAGACTGTGCAGAACGTCTGCGGACGATCAATCCTTTCCTGGCAGCAGATGTGCGAAAAATCCTGGACGTGAACAAACAGGAACGTCACATCAGAGGCGGACTTGCCACCAGGGAAAAATATCTGCATTATCATGAAAAAACCGGTTGATAAGACCGGTTTTTTCATGTCATAGGAAATTACTCCGTAATGTTCCAATGACATAAAAAAGCCCTCAGGGCAGGATTCTTTTTTATATGCATGTTTTCTCTGGGAAAATTACCGGTTTGTGTCTGAACTGTGAACATATATATAAAATACGCGAAACGTTTTACATAAATCAGGGAAAGCTCCATTAGTTGCCCAGATTTGTGGAATAGTTGCAATATTGCGTAAAATAGACAAACAAATAACAAAATAGCGTGAAACGTTTATAATAATATGCTATAAAACGTTATGTAAAAACTGTGCATATTACCTAAAAATAATAAAAAACAGAATATATTATTGACAAAATGACGATAAAGAGATAAACTACAAACATCAAAACACGAAACGTTTTACAAAAAGGAGAAACGAAAGGGGTAATGAGAATGAAGAAAAAATTAATCGCCGTATTAATGTCCATGGCTATGCTGGCATCCACAGGAAGTGTATGTTTTGCAGCAGACAAGTCAGATGACAGCGCAACAGATTATGACGTTGAGAATCGTGAGTATAAAGACGTCACAATCACACTTCATACAAGATGGGATGAGGCAGATACATCCGGTCCTCTGTATAAGGCAATCGTAGACGGATTTATGGAGAAATATCCTGGAATCAAAGTTGAGACAATCCAGATCCCGACAGAGTCTGAGTGGCTGAATTCCGAGTCCGTTCTTATGGCAGATAAGAGCTCCATGCCGAACATCATCGTTGAGTACGGCGGTTCCCGTGTAGCTGGTTATGTTCAGCAGGATCTGATCGTAAACATGGATCCATACTATGAGCAGTATCCGGAGTGGAAAGAAAGATTCAACGCATTAGGCGAAGGAATGACAGACTATACAGCATACGGATATGAAGGAACATATGGTGTTCCGTTTACCGCATACGAAGTAATGCTTTTCTATAATGAAGATATTCTTAAAGCTAATGACATTGATCCTGCATCTATCAAGAGTTGGGATGATCTGATGTCAGCATGCGAGAAGCTGAAAGCTAACGGCGTACAGCCATTTGAGATGGGTGAGAAGGATGACTACCGTTTCGGACATCTTCACTCAGTTCTGAACTACAAGACCTATGGATGCGACATGGCTGAGAAACTTGGAAGCCGTGAAGTAGCTTACGATGGTGACGAGCAGAAAGAGATCTACACAATGATCAAGGATGCTACAGACAAAGGATACCTTGGAACCAACCTTCTTGGAAACGATGACGGACAGGAGAGATCTATCTTTAATACAGGCGGTTCCGCATTCCTCTTCATGGGAACATGGTTCTGCGCAGAGGATCATACAGGTCTTGAACTGTTTGATAACCAGAAGATCCATGCAATGCGTTTCCCATATGTAAATGCAGATTATGAGTTTGATGACATGGGCGGTGGAAACGAAGCTTACTATGTAGTAGATACAGGTGATGCAGATGAGGTTGCAGCTTCTGTTCTCTTCATGAAATATATGACAAGTGAAGACGTAGTTAATACTTTCTATGAAGGATATCCGGCACCTATGAGCGTTAATGTTACAACAGAGGCTGGTGACTACCTTACAAAAGAGGCTAATGATGTTATTTCCGGCACAAAAGAGGTTCGTGGAGATATCGAGAACTACGACAGCGCAACTCATATGATCAACACAGTTCGTCAGGCATTACAGGGAATCGCAATGGGCAACTCCGTTGACGAAGTAGGTAAGACGATCACAGATCTGATCTCTGAGTACGAGTAAAAAAGACGCTGATTACTGAGGTAAACAGCCGTACAATAGCGGGTTAATCGATTAGACAAGCAGGGCGGGCAATGCGGAATGGGGTGTTCGGCATGCCCGCTCTTTTTATTGGGAGGGATATTCGTGTTTTTTAAATCAGCCAAATACAGAAAATCTTTTCTTAAGTCTCTTCTCTTCGTTCTTCCGGGTGTTCTTATTACATTAATATTTGTTATCTATCCGGTTCTTAACACAGCATGGCTTTCACTGAATAGCTGGAATGGAATCGGTGGTGCACCGGTAACATGGGTAGGACTTCAGAATTATGTAAAAACATTGACCAGTGCCAAGTTCTGGAACAGTATGCTGAACGCATTTTACTTTATGATAGGTGGATTTGTAGTCCTGATGCCGATCGCGTTTGGTATGGCACTTCTTGTAACTTCTAAGATGAAAGGAACCAAGTTCTTTAAAGCTGCTTACTTAATGCCTGTTATGCTGGGTACTACAGCAGTTGGTCTTATGTGGACTTTCCTTCTGAACTCCAATTTCGGTGTTCTTGCACAGTTCCTCAAAGCCATCGGACATGGCGAGTGGATCATCAACTGGCTGGCAACACCTACTGTTAATATCTGGTGTGTCGTACTGGTAAATGAGTGGATGTACGCAGGATACAACATGCTGATCTTTGCAGCAGGTATCGTAGCGATCCCGGATGATGTTCACGATGCAGCACTTCTTGATGGATGTACCGGAATCAAGAAGATCATCTATATCACAGTTCCACTTTGTAAAAACATGTTCATGGTATTCTCAACACTTTGTATTACAGGATGTCTGAAAGCCTTCGATATTGTGTGGGCGATGACAAACGGCGGACCTATGGATTCCAGTGCCACACCTGCGGTACTCCTTTATACACAGGGATTCCAGTACAAACTTATGGGACGAAGCGGTGCCATCAGTATTATCCTTCTTGTATTAGGTCTGGTTCTTTCTATATTACTTAACCAGATCATCTTCAAGGAAAAAGACTGATAAGCGGTTTATGAAAGGAAGTTGGAACGGATGAAGAAAAGCAAAACTATGAGAGGACTGAAGTCTGGTGCTATGTATTTTATAGCGATTTTTATGGCTGTGGTAACATTCTTCCCACTTGTCGTAACACTTCTCTCCTCATTTAAGACAAACGAAGAAATCCTGCTGGGTATGTTTTCCTGGCCTAAGGTGTGGAATTTCAGCAACTATCCGGAAGCAATCCGTATTGCGAGTGCTTTCCGTGCGATCGGCAACTCTCTGCTTGTAGCTGTTGCAACACTTATTGTAACTGTAATCATCGCAATGCCTGCAGCTTATGTTATTGCACGTAAAAGTTACAAATATCTGAAAGGCTGCTATTTCCTGTTTATGGCAGGCGTTATGGTTCCTGTACACTGTACACTGGTTTCCGTAACAAAGATTTCCAGTGCATTAGGCACAAAGAACAGCTATGTTTTTATGATCCTGATCTACACAGCATTTAACCTTTCCCAGGCGATCTTCCTGTTTACAGGCTATATCCAGGGTCTTGATAAAGGTCTTGATGAGGCTGCAAAGATCGATGGCTGTGGTGATTTAAGGCTTCTGGTCCAGATTCTTATGCCAATCTGTAAACCGATCCTGGCAACAGAAGCAATCCTGGTATTTATCTATGGATACAGTGAACTGATCTTCTCCCTGATCCTGATCACAGATAATACCAAGTATACAATTTCACGAGCAATGCTGAACTTTACATCAAACTTTACAACAGATTACGGCCCGCAGTTTGCGTTCGTTATCATGTCCATGATCCCGATGATGATCATTTACCTGCTTCTTCATGAGAAGGTAGAGGCCGGTATGCTGGCCGGTGCGGTTAAAGGTTGATAAAAAACTATATAAAAACTATATAATGTAAAAAAACGGAGGTACCAAAAAATGGCAAAGACAAGACAGCAGTGGTTTGATGATGCAAAGTATGGATTATTTATTCACTGGGGACTTTATTCAATCCTTGCCGGTGAATATAAAGGAAAAAAGACAGACCGTATTGCAGAGTGGATCGAGAACAACTTTGATATTCCGGTAGAGGAATACAGAAAACTGGTCGATCAGTTCAATCCTACACAGTTTGATGCAGATGCTTTTGTAAAACGTGCGAAAGAGCAGTGGGGTATGCAGTACATCGTTCTTACAGCAAAGCATCACGAAGGTTTTGCAATGTATGATTCCAAGGTAAGCGATTACAATGTTGTAAAAGCCACACCATACGGAAAAGATATCCTCAAAGAACTGCAGCTTGCCTGTGAGAAATATGGCGTTCGTATGGGATTCTATTATTCACAGGCTCAGGACTGGGATGATCCTGACGGATACATGGCGCACAAAGATAACTCCAATAAGAATTTCCAGAAATATCTTGATGAGAAGTGTAAACCACAGGTTAAAGAGCTTCTTGAGAATTATGGAAAGATCAGCCTGATCTGGTTCGATACCCCAATGGGAATCACTATAGATCAGACACAGGAGCTTATTGATCTTGTTAAATCCATCCAGCCGGATTGCCTCTTAAGCGGACGTACCGGTAACCACATGGGTGATTACATGACAACAGGTGATAACTTTATCCCGAGACTTCCATATGAAGATCCATGGGAAATCCCTGCAACTGTCAATGATACATGGGGATATAATAAATTTGATACAAACTGGAAGAGCGCAGATCATATCATCAGCCTTCTTCTTAAGATCATCAGCCGTGGCGGTAACTACCTCCTGAACGTAGGACCGACAGCAGATGGTGTTGTTCCGGAAAAATGTGTTGAGGTTCTCAACGAGGTAGGAAAATATGTAACAGAGAACAGCGAGGCAATCTACGGAACAAAGACAGTAGGAATCTATCCATATGATATTCCGGGAATCGAGTTCACAAGAAGAGAGCATAAACTTTATGTTCATGTTCTTTCTCCGAGAATCCGTATCGAGCTTCTTAATGTTGGAAACCAGCTTACAGGCGCATATCTGGTAAGCAACGGACAGAAACTTGACTACAGGGTAATGAGAAGCTGCGAGGGTGACGGTATGATCGAGGTTGAGGTACCGAAGGAACTGCATGACGCCAAGAACTACTGCGTATGCCTTGAGCTTGTTGAAGAGGAGCCGATTTTTGAGTCTATCAAAGGCTGATCACAATTTATAATCTTGAAGAGGTAATGGTCTATGAATAAAAACGAATATCTTTCTCAGATCGACAAAGTTATTGCACAGGGACCATATACGGACAGTTGGGATGCTCTTTGTGAGCATCCCACTCCTAAATGGTATGAAAAAGGAAAATTCGGAATTTTTATCCATTGGGGAGTGTACTGTGTACCTGCATTTGGAAATGAATGGTACCCGAGAAATATGTATATCAAAGGTTCGCCGGAGAATCTTCATCATGTAGAAAAATATGGAACACTGGATAAATTTGGCTATAAAGATTTTATCCCTATGTTCAAAGCAGAGAAGTTTGATCCCAGGGAATGGGCTGATCTGTTTAAAGAGGCTGGAGCAAAGTTCGTAGTTCCGGTTGCTGAGCATCATGACGGATTCCAGATGTATGCCAGTGATCTGAGCCCGTGGAACAGCGCTGAGATGGGACCAAAGAGAGATATCCTGGGTGACCTGAAAACAGAAATTGAAAAAGACGGAATGGTGCTTGGTGCATCTTCACATCGTGCAGAACATTTCTGGTTCTTTAACGGTGGACGTGAGATCCCGGAAGCAGATGTAAATAATCCTGAGCTTGATTCTCTTTATGGACCGGCAGTAGGCCCTACCAGAGACATGAGCAGCATTTACGACAATCCTCCTACAGATGAACATATGGAGGACTGGCTGGTCCGTACATGTGAGATCGTTGATAAATACAGACCCAAACTGATTTTCTTTGACTGGTGGATCCAGCAGTATGCATGGAAACCTTATCTGAAAAAATTTGCCGCATATTATTATAACCGTGCTGCGGAGTGGGGTGTTGAGGTTGCCATTGATGCCAAGTTTGATGCTTATGTACACGGAAGTGCAACTAAGGATCTGGAACGTGGACAGCTTGATCATATTACGCCGGATTTCTGGCAGAATGATACATCTGTTGCCAAGAATTCCTGGGGTTACACAGTGGGAAATGATTACAAGAGACCCTGTGATGTAGTTCTGGATCTGGTTGATGTGGTGAGCAAGAACGGAGCGCTTCTTCTTAATATCGGACCGAAATCTGACGGAACTATTCCGGAGGAGGATGCCCATATCCTGAGAGAGATGGGTAAATGGCTGAAAGTAAATGGTGAGGCTATCTATGATACCACCTACTGGAAAGTCTTTGGAGAGGGACCGACAGTAGTACCGGAAGGACACTTCACAGATACATACGAGAAGAATTTTACATCTGAGGATATCCGTTTCACAAGCAAAGCAGACAAACTTTATGCTATTGTCCTGAAATGGCCGGAAGATGGAGAAATTCACATTAAGTCTCTTGGAAAAGATATGAAGCTTCTCAAATCCAGCATTAAGGATATCCAGGTTCTGGGAACAGACCTTCATCCGGAATATCACAGAAATGAGACACTTGATATCCACTGCAAAGGTAAAACAGATGCAGGGGATATGCCGGTAGTTCTGAAGATCACAGTTGAATAATGTAAGGATTCCGAAGAAAACAGGGGTGTTTTTCTGAAGGATCAGACGGGAGGGAAAAATGAGCGATATCAGATATACAGGAAACTGGGATTCTGTAAAACAGCACACAGTTCCAAAATGGTATGAAGACTGCAAATTTGGTATTTTTATCCATTGGGGAATTTATTCTGTACCTGCCTTTGCACCGCATACATGGGAGTTAGGTGAGGTTGATTCAAAGGAGTGGTTCGCAGATAATCCGTATGCAGAGTGGTATTATAATTCTCTGAATATCGGTAAAGGACCGACTTATGAGCACCATATTGAGAAATATGGAAAAGATTTTAAATATGAAGATTTTATTCCTATGTGGAAAGCTGAGAAATGGGATCCTGCACAGTGGGCAGAGATTTTTAAAGAAGCAGGCGCACAGTATATTGTACTGACAACCAAGCATCATGATGGCTTCTGCCTTTTCCCGAGCAAATATACTCATTTCAATTCTGTTGAGATGGGCCCGAAGAGAAATATCACAGGCGAGCTGACAGACGCAGTGCGTAATGCAGGAATGAAAATGGGTCTGTATTATTCAGGACTGATCGACTGGCAGTATGCAAATGATCCGATTTTTGAGGATGACGATCTTTTTGGAACTGCAAGCCCTACATTTGCCTATGCAGACTATTCATATAATCAGATGATGGAGCTTGTAGATGATTACGGCCCAAGTGTATTCTGGAATGATATCGGATGGCCGAAACAGAGCGAAGAAATGATGCCGTATTTCCTGGCTCATTACTATAATACAGTAAAAGAAGGCGTGGTAGATGACCGTTTCAATGGCCGTTATCATGATTTCCTCACAAAAGAGTACAAATCCGGCTCTGTAAACAGATCAGAGAAATGGGAGATGTGCCGTGGAATGGGACTTTCCTTTGGATATAATGCCAATGAAGGCGAGGATCAGATTATCTCTGTACCGGATCTTATTTCCCTTCTTGTTGGAACTGTTGCAAATAACGGAAATCTTCTTCTTAATATCGGACCAAAGGCTGATGGAACAATTCCGGAGGAACAGGTAAGACGTCTGAAGATTCTTGGCGGATGGCTGAATGTAAACGGCGATGGAATTTACGGAACACGCTGCAGTGACCGTGAGTCCGAGATCCTGGAAAGCGGAATAGAGCTTCATTATACACAGAAGGACGGAAATCTCTATGTATTTGCAGATCACCTGAAAGAGGGTGCGAATGAATTCCTGATCAAAGGATATCACGGACAGCTTAGGCCTCTTGACGGAAGTGTTCAGATGGAAACTGAGGACACAACAGATGGCCTTAAGGTTAAGATTGCAAATTACAGAGAAGATCTGTATATTGTAGGAATGACCAGTAAGAATTAATAACGAAATCTTATATATAACCTGACCTGTTACAGCAGAGGAAACCGTGAGAAGTGGATTTCCTCTGCTGTTTTTTGTTGACATTCCAATTTGCATAATTCATAATTAACAACAGCAGAATAAACAATAATAGCCGTTGCACGGCTATGAGCATATATACAGAAGGGGAGATGTTATGAGCAGGGAACATGTGTTGATCGTGGAAGATGATCCGGATATCAGAGAGGGTGTCCGTATTCTTCTTGAGAGTGAAGATTATGTGGTAGATGAAGCAGAGGATGGAAGAGAGGGGATGGATAAACTGTCTTCCAAGACGGATCTTGTGATCCTGGATGTAATGATGCCGGGGTTGTCAGGAATCCGCACCTGTGAGGAGATCCGTAAGATCTCCAATGTGCCTGTGCTTTTTCTTACTGCCAAAGCACAGGAATCAGATAAGCTTCTTGGCCTGATGGCAGGAGGTGACGATTATCTTGCCAAGCCGTTTTCCTATGTGGAGCTTCTGGGAAGGGTAAAGGCCCTTCTGAGGAGATACAAGGTCTATATGGGAAAGGATGAGATGGCCAATGTGATAAAGAGTGAATATCTGGAGGTGGATTATATCAAGATCCACAAGTTTTATAATGAGGTGTTTATTGATGGCAAGCTTGCAGATCTGTCGGAGACAGAGTATCGGATACTTCTTCTGATGATGCAGTTTCCGGGAAAGGTTTTTTCCGCACAGAATATCTATGAGAGTGTCTGGAATGAGCCATATTATTATTCCTGTAATGGAACTGTTACGGTACATATCCGTAATCTCCGTGTAAAAGTAGAAAAAGATCCCCGCAATCCTGTGCACATAAAGACAGTGTGGGGAAAGGGGTACCGTTTTGAAAGCAGGGATGTTTAGAAGATGTTCGCTTTATCTTAAGCTGGTATTTCTTCTGCTGGTTGCCATGATCTGTGCGCTTCTGGCATTTACGGGGATGGATCATATAGGAGAACTTATGATTGTCCGTAAGTGCTATGAATCGTCCGAATATGATAAAAAAAAGGATGCACAGTATGTAAAAAAGCTGCAGGCATATATTACGGAGAATCAGGTAAGCACGGATAATCTTGACAAGGTGAGAGAATGGGTCAGGCATAACAGTATCGTTACCATAAGAATTTATTACGATGATATTCTTATCTACGATTCGGAGTACTCTGATGAAGAATTAAGAGAAGAAAATATCAGTGCGGATTTTTATGACTGGAATGATTATTATGACCTTCAGTTTGTCAATGGAACCGGAAAGGTAAGCATTTATGGAGCTTATGATATCCAGATTGAAAATTATGTGCTGATGGGTTCTCTTATCTGTGGCTTTGTGGTATTTATTTTTGTCGTGCTTCTGGGCGTGAGACGAAAGATCAGTTATATTGTGAAGTTGAAAGATGAGATTGAGATCCTGGAAGGCGGAAAGCTGGAATACAGGCTCACAGTAAAGGGAAATGATGAACTGGGGGAACTGGCAGAAGGCCTGGATGCCATGCGCAGATCTTTTAAGGATCACGTAGAGCAGGAAGCAGAAATTGTTCAGGAAAACCAGCATGTGATAACGGAAATGTCCCATGACCTGCGAACACCCATAACCTCCATTATGCTCTATACGGAAATCCTCAAAAAAGGTGCGTATGAGGACAATGCACAGTTACAGGATTATCTGGACCGGATCGACGGGAAGTCCAGAAGGCTGAAGCAGTTGATCGACAATCTTTTTGAGTATTCTCTTGTGACCGGAAAGAAAGAGGTGTCTCTGGAGGAACCGGAAAGCAGCAGCGTGGTTTTTTATGATATTGTTTCTGAAACCTGCAGTTATCTGGGACAGAGAGGTTTTGAACTGGAATTTCAGGGAGACTGGACAGAAAGAAAGATCCGTTTTTCTTCTGATTATATAACCAGGATACTTGATAATATCATTTCCAATATCATCAAGTATGCAGATCCGGAGAAACCGATACAGATATGTATGGATCAGACAGATAAAGAGCTGACTCTGGCTGTTGCGAATAAGGTCCGGATGCCGGATGAAAAAACAGAAAGCACAGGCATTGGTCTTCAGAGCATCCGGAATATGATGAAACAGATGAATGGACGATGCAGCGTGGAACAGGATAAAGAAAATTTTTCCATTGTATTGATTTTTCCTTTTGTATGAAAAAATATGATAAAGAAGAGCACGGCTTTCAAATTCCTCACGGTTTTTTGGAAGCTGTTCTTTTTTCATATCCTGAAGGAGCTGGTGGTTTCTGTGAATTTTTCTTTCCATATTAAACTTCCTGATCTGCAAAAAAACTGCGGGGCAGCAGACCGTTGAATAGTTATAAAAATTCTTTGTAAAACACCTTGACAAGGCGCATATTTACGGTCTATAATGAGCAAGCGTGCGAAAGAAACGTTATATTTTCGTATGCCATGAATTAAAATAGCAACCGCAAGGCCCCATGGGGAAAACCATGGAGAAATAAATCGGGAGGTGAAATGGAATGCCAACATTCAACCAGTTAGTAAGAAAGGGTCGTCAGACATCTGTTAAGAAATCTACAGCACCGGCTCTTCAGAAAACATTTAACTCTTTAAGAAAGAAAGCAGTTGATCAGGCTGCTCCACAGAAACGTGGTGTTTGTACTGCTGTTAAGACAGCTACTCCTAAAAAGCCTAACTCAGCTCTTAGAAAGATCGCCAGAGTTCGTCTTTCCAACGGTATCGAGGTAACAAGCTACATTCCTGGAGAGGGACATAACCTTCAGGAGCACAGCGTTGTTCTTATCCGTGGAGGAAGAGTTAAGGACTTACCTGGTACAAGATACCATATCATCAGAGGTACTCTTGATACAGCAGGTGTCGCTAACAGAAAACAGGCCCGTTCCAAATACGGTGCTAAGAGACCTAAGGTTAAAAAATAATCTAACAGGTTCCGGCTTCTGATCGAAGATGATCAGAAGGACTACAAAATATATTATTCATCTAATGTATTACTGCGGAAGACTATAAGGATTTGTACGGTATTCCATATACCCTGTCGGTTGCGGGTTAAATATAGGACCTTACCAGTGC
>CAKROW010000026.1 GCA_934373235.1 uncultured Blautia sp.
TCATTGTTTCCGTATGTTACACCAAGTCCTGCAAGCTGCTGCTCAAAGAACCATCCGTAAATAGCCTGTGAATAACCAACCGGTGCTGCACCGCTCTCTACGATCTTCTTGGAATACTCAAGAACCTCATCATATGTTGTAGGCGGTGTATCAGGATCAAGGCCTGCTGCCTCAAATACATCTTTGTTGTAGTAAAGCATAGGTGTGGATACGTTAAATGGCATTGCATACTGCTTGCCGTCTACTGTGTAGTAGCTGCTGATAACATCCATAACAGTGCTCTTGTCATATCCTGTGGACTCGAACATATCCTCTACCGGAACAACAGAACCACTGTCATACATGAACTTTGTACCAACATCGTACATCTGGCACACATCCGGAAGACCTGAATCACTCTGCATGGCAGCTTTCAGTTTTGTGATGGTATCATCGTATGTTCCCTGATACTCGGCTGTGATCTCAACTTCATCCTGAGAAGCGTTGAAATCATCAACGATGGACTGAAGAACTTCTCCATTAGTTCCGCCCATAGCATGCCAGAATGTGATCTGTGTCTTGTCGGCTGCGCTTACAGAACACGGTGCAGCAAGTGATGCAGCAAGAATACCTCCCATAAGTAATGCCATCCATTTTTTGTTGTTCATGTGAAACCCTCCTTTTATTTGTTCCGGCGTACCCCAATAACACGTCGGATATTTACTGATTTACATATTTACACGTTTTACTGCCTGTCCGGCATCAGCCCTTTACAGCTCCTGCTGTAAGTCCGCTGATCATCTGTTTCTGTCCAATGATAAACACCAGGATCGATGGTATCAGGATGATCATGGCACCTGCCATAACCGGTCTGAAGTCTGTCGCCTCAGCACCCTGGAGCATACCAAGTCCGATCTGAACAGTTCTCATTCCAACACTGTCTGTTACAAGCAGAGGCCACAGATAGTAGTTCCAGCTCTGAAGGAATACATAAATGATAAGCGCTCCAAGTGACGGTTTGATAAGCGGAACACCGATGGAATACAGGAATCTGAAATTACTGCATCCGTCGATCTCAGCCGCCTCTCTGATCTCCCTGGGCAGTGACAGGAAAGCCTGACGCATATTAAATACTGCGAAAGCTGCTGCTGCATTGGGAAGGATAAGAGCTGCATATGTATTACGGATTCCCCAGTTTGCGATCGTCAGATAGTTAGCGATGATGATAGCCTGGCTTGGAATCATCATCGTTGCCAGCATAATGTAAAACAGGATTTTCTTGCCCTTAAATTCCATCATTGCAAAAGCGTATGCTGCAAGAGCGCCTGTGATAACCTGCGCTGCTGTGATAACGCCGGAAACAATGATAGAGTTCTTGATGAAAGTGAAGAACGGTGCCAGCTCAAGGGCTCTTGTGTAATTTTCAATTGTCAGATGAGACGGCCAGAATCTTCCGCCATAAATCTCTTTAAGATCCATCATACTTACGTTAAAGCAGTAAATAACAGGAATGATAATGATGATCGCAAAGATGATATTCAATGCATACATCGCAAATTTTACATATGGTTTTTCTTTCATCAGTAGGTCACCTTCTTTTCCAATCTGAACTGGATAGCAGTCAGAATAATCAAAATAACAAACAGGATAACAGATTCAGCACAGGCAACGCCGAAACGACTGTTGATAAATGCTTCCTGATAAATTTCGTATACGATAACGTTGGTGCTCTCTGCCGGTCCGCCCTGCGTCATCATCTTGAACTCTGCATACGCCTGTACGGAGTTGATAACGTTGATAATAAGAAGGAAGAACAGTGTAGGGGAGATTCCCGGAATCGTTACATGGCGATGCTTCTGGAAGAAGTTGGCTCCATCCAGCGCAACACTCTCATAAAGCTCTGCCGGTACACTCTGGATCGCTGCTGTAAGGTAGATAAAATTCATACCGATCGCCATCCATACGCTTACGATAGTAACTGCGATCAGCGCGTATTTCTTATCTGTCAGCCATCCGATGTGTGTTCCCAGGAATTTGTTCAGGATACCAAGGGAGCTGTGGAATACGAACATGAATACTACTGATGCTGCTGCAGCGGAAATCGCCATAGGCAGTGCATATACAGTACGGAAGAAACCTTTTGCCCTGATCTTCTCTGTACTGATGATCGCAAGGATAAATCCGATCGCGATAGAAAGAATAACTCGCATAACAGAAAACTTCAGTGTAACACCAAGGCTGTTAAGGAACGTTCCATCTTTAAAGATATTGATGTAGTTATCCATTCCAACATACTGTGCCACCTGTCCAAGAGGTGTGGTTCTGGAAAAACTTAAATGGATCGTCTTAACAAACGGCCAGAACACAAACATAATAAAAAGGATCATGACAGGAATCAGATAGAGATACGGCTCTACTTTCCTGAAAAAAGATTTTTTAGTTTTCAATGTAAATCACCCGCTTTTCTAATAGTCTTTGCTTTCCTTAAAAAATGAATACTTTTGTTTTCGATCAATATGTAGTTGGATCTGTGTATTTTCCCCGAATACCCTTTCTGGCAATTCTGTGATTTCTGTCCTCCTCTCGTTTGTCAGCTTCACCAACTTTTGACCAAATAATACCACATTTTTTACATATAATCAACAGTATTTTTTGAATTTCTTATTTTTTATTGTGATATTTTGATAACAATATTTTGATTGAGAATTATATTTTTGTGCAATTATTATATTTTCAGGCATAGAAATAAGGTGGCGTTTTTCGTCCCACCTGTCAGTTTTATGTCTGGATTTCTGATGTATTTTTGCCAATTTTTTGAAATGAGTTTTCCAATATTCACTCATTTTATATTCTTACGGTCTGTTTCTGAAAAATATAAAAAACGACAGAAAAAACACATCCCCTGATGTATTTATCCTGCCGTTCTCTTTTCTCAATGGCACTATCCGTTTATACAAAACAGATATATTCTTTATTTGATAGTGACCATTATACATAAATATTGCATATAAATCAACATGAATTTTATTTATTTTTGAACAAAATTAATAACTGTATTTTATCTATGTTTCCTAAACCATGAAATCAGATATAAAACTATCATAAAGACAACTGCAAAGGGAATCAGCGCCACCAGCACAGTGGCAAGAAGTCCGATGATCGCAACTGCCACCGCAATAACAATAGCCTTGCCATACCAGGTGGAAAGATCAAGGTGAAAATTTCTGGTTTTCTTTCTGTTATTTTCTGATGAAGATTCTGAGTATGTGTTGTAACCTCCTGCATATCTGCTGTCTGCATATCCGCTTCCTGCATACTCATCATAGACCTCTTTGCCATCATCTGTATCAATAAGAGTCTTGGCGATCAGCCTGGGATCTCCCAGTTCCTCAAGAACCTCTGATTCCGGACGCCCTCCTCTGACCTGCGACTGAATATAGTCTTCATAATATCTTACATGGGCAGCCGCCTTTCCTTCCTGCATCTGTCCGGCCAACTGACTTCTCAGCGCATCAAGAAATTCTGCTCTGTTCATATCAAAAACCTGCCTCTCTTTTGGTGTCCACATTATAACATAGTTTTGTTCTCAGGGCAGGGAACAAAGAATGAAATTTTTATAAACTCACCATAAACTCTCTAGCATCAGCTCCTCTGTCTCATGGATATAAAAACGAATCTTGCTTGCAGGATTCTCCGCCTGCGGCGGGTCGCTTCAGCGACATAATTCCTCTCCGACGCAGTGCGATCCTGCCCGGAGGGCTTTTTTATGTCATTGGAACATTACGGAGTAATTTCCTATGACATAAAAAATACAGCCGGCGGGAATCATTCCCCAATCCGGCTGCACGCTCTGATGAATAACTGTTATTTGCTGATATGTACAGCACCTGTGCTTCGAATGTTCATTGGATATACATTATCCTTTCCTACATACTGAGCCATATACTCCACATAGTCATCCGCATCCTTAACAGGAAGCACACACATGATCACTCCTGCGAAACCACCGCCATGTACTCTGCAGATCCCTGCTCCGATCTTATTCAGGAAAAGCTTTGTAAGGGCAAGACTTAATGTGATCTTCTGCTCCTGGCAGTTCTGGAGGGAATAGCAGTTCTGCAGCCACTCCCAGGATGAATTACCGGACTCCTCAAGAAGACTTAAGAATTTTTCTCCGTCTTTATTCTCCACTGCCCTGACAGCATCTGCCACTCTTCTGTTTTCTTCATAGAAATGCATTGCGCGGAGAACTGCACGGTCATTGGGAATATCTTTTACATGCGCAAGAAGATTCTCCATATTGGACTCGCAGAGAAGTTCAACGCCCATGGCTTTTGCTGCCTCACGCATCTCCATGGGAATAGATGAATATTCAGCACTGAGATCCGCATGGCCTTTACCTGTGTTTACGATCACAAGCCTGCATCCCATCTCCTCAAAGGAAAAAGCGATCTTTTCGCAGCTTATGTTCTCTTTGTCTGAAAAATCCAGAAGGATCGGTCCGCCTACCGCACATGCCATCTGGTCCATAAGGCCGGAAGCTTTTTTCCAGTATACGTTCTCTGCATACTGGCCTGCTCTTGCATAATCACCGTACTCAATCCTGTCCTCATTAAAGAAATGATTGGTAATGGCGCATACCAGCATCTCAAAGGAAGCAGATGAGCTGACGCCTGCTGCAGCAATAACCTTTGTGGATACATATGCGTCAAAACCGCCTGTTCTGTAACCCTTTTTGTTCATATATTCCATGATTCCGGCTACCAGGGCATCGGTTCCTTTTGTGTAATTCTCTGTGCTGAGCCTGTCAAGATCCACCACAACTTCCTGTCTGTAGCCCTCACTTACCATATGGATCACATTGGTCCCATTAGGATATGCTGCTCCGATAGTATCAAGATCAATACTTGCAGCAATGATCTGTCCACCGTTATGGTCTACATGATTACCGATGATCTCTGTACGTCCCGGTGCAGTAAAAAACTCTGCATCCTTGTGATGGTATCTTTCCTCAAAATTTTCTGCAAGACTTGTGAAACGGCTTTCGGCTTCTTTTGTGTCTCCGTAAATTTTTGCAAGCGCACCTGCTGATGGAATCTTAACTGTTCCCATAATATGTCCTCCTGTTTTCCCATTATTGACGATTTCTGTCACGTTCTTTGTATCTTTATTATAACAGCTTTGTTTTCTGTTACCATAAAGATTTTGCGTAAAAACAGTATTATTTTGTGGTCATCACAGGTTTTCCCGGTTCCAGTATATATTCTTTTCCACCGTAGCACAGGATTCCTCCTGCCACACTGCTCTCCACAGTCAGGGAATCCTCATCCCACTTTACGGAAACAAGACCGTCTTTTACAGGGAAAGTACAGTCCATAGTCTCAAAGGTCTCTGTCTCCGGCTTCACTGCAAAGCTCTTATAGGCAGTATCTGTAAGCCGGATTCCTGCAAAATATCTTCCAAGAAGATAGATGGGGCTTGCCGCCCATGCATGGCAGAAACTCTTTCCGAAGGGATCGCCGTACATCTCATACTGTTCTTCCGCTTTTTTCTCAGGATCAAATTCCTCCCAGAAAGTGACAGCTCCCTGCGCAAGCATACCTCCCCAGTAGCTTTCCATCATCTTCTTCACATCGCCAAATCTTCTCATGGCACACATGGCCTCAAGCTCATAGAATTTGAAATACGGAGTTGTGATCTGAGGAATCTCATCATTTTCAATAACATTTTTCATCAGAAGCTCTTTTCTGCCATCATCTGCAAATCCAAAAAGGATCGCAAAAATATTAGCATGGCGTGTCACGTTGTTCTTTCCTGATGAGAAGCTGTCAATGTACGCACCTTTTTCCTCATTCCAGTAAAATTTTTCTATCTGTGCAGACAGTATCTCATACTTCTTTTCCCAGGCTGAACCATCTCCCAAAACCAGGGCATCTGCCTGCGCCATGGTCTGATAGCACATGGCAAGAAGCATCTGCTCTGCACAGATGGCACCTTCCTTATCCATATCAGCCCAGTCCACAAAGATCCAGTCTCCGTCACGGCCCACAATAAAGCCATTCTCATCCAACTGTCCGCCCAGAAAATCCATCATAGCCGTCATTCTCGGGTAAATTGCCTTCACAAAATCTTCATCCCCTGTCATACGGTAATGGTTCAGGATTCCGATGACCCAGTACATGGAATAATCCACAATGGTATTAATGTGCTGGCGGATCGGGCTGTTTCCAATGAGGGCCCAGAGAGTTCTGCGGTTGATATCCTCATCAAACATAAGATACTGATTTACAAAATAACTCTGGTACGCATCCCCGGACCAGATCCAGCGGTCACGCTTCACACCATCAATAAAGAAAATACCGCTGCATAACCGGAATGTCCACACTGCCACATCCCAGATCCTGTTCACCAGCTTATCCGAAGATGAAAAGGATGCACGGACCGGAATGTCCACATACTGATGAATGCCTTTGATATTTATTTCGTCTTTATGCACTCCCGGCACGAACACATAGCGGAATGCCCTGCGGATGATCTCATCCTCCGGGGCATGTAAGGTCTGGCTGTAATAACAGTTCACGGTATCTCTTGCTTCTGTCTCAGATTCTCCGTAGCACAAAGTCATCTCACGGAAACCTTTGGGAAATTCTGCCTTTAAAACAGCGGTAATTTCCGTCTCAAATACAAACAGTACACCTGTCCCGTCCTCCCGAATCTCTGCCGGAAGATACTCTTTTTCATCATAAACCCACACAGAAGGATCCTGTTCTTTTTCCACGTAAATATCATTACATCCTGCCGGCACCGGATCACTGACAAAATCATCCGCAAACCAGCCTTTATCCGAGAAAATGGTTTCTCCCTCAATTCGTACAGACGGCACACCGGACGGCATACCTGCATAGATCTCAAATTTCTGCTTTCCGGGTCCGCAGACTACCGGCTCCCCGAATCTCTTTTTTACATCGTTGATGCGGTAGTATCCAAGGCAGTTTCCGTAAACTGTAACTGTCTCCTCTTTTTTCAGGTCATATTCCCTGGTAAAGCGTACATGTTTCCTGCAGTCGTCCAGATGATAGTATGCCGGCCAGATAAATCCTCTTTCTTCTCTGCTGAAATTCTGTAACATTCCATGGTAGATCTCAAAATCTCCCGGATACCAGATCCAATGTGCTGTATTCATATTTTTTAGCTCCTTTTATGATAATGGTTTTCATGCCTCTTTACTGTTCCGGACTATCTTATCTTATTTTCTTTACCCTGTCCATGCACAATACAACCCTTTGCATAGATTTATAAGGCTTTTTCTGGTAAAATAAATACATAAACAAGGAGGCAGTCTTTATGCAGATCATCACAGACCCGGCAGGCAAGGAACTAAAAAAACACGGCGAGCTCTCATTTCCTTTTCTGGTAAGCTACGAACAGCTTTCCGCCTACGAAACCGGCTCATTTCTCTGGCACTGGCACCCGGAGATCGAAGTCACTTATATAAAAAAAGGAGAAATGCTCTACAAGGTCAACCAGAACACCTTCCATCTGAAAGAAGGACAGGCCATTTTCGGCAACGCCAATGCCCTTCATGCAGGTTATATGTACCATAAGCAGGACTGTGAATACATTCCCATTACCTTTGACCCCAAACTGATCTACGGATTTCCGGGAAGTATTTTTTTTCAGAAATATACAGAGCCTGTACTGCGAAACTTCACCCTCTCTGCAGTACCTTTTGATCTTTCCTGCCCGTGGCATCACGATGCTGTCGATGATATCCGGCAAATGATCCGGGCAGACAGCAGGCGTGAACCTATGTATGAGTTTGAAATCCTTTCCCATCTCCAGCATTTCTGGAAAATTTTGTGCATGCATGTACTTCCCGATGCCGGTACTTCCTCCCGCCAGGATGAGGAAAACTACCGCCGGATCCGCCAGATCATGTCCTACATTGCAGATCATTACACAGAAAAGATCCTTCTGGATGATATTGCCGGCCTGATCCACTTAAGCCCCGGCGAGTGCAGCCGTCTTTTCAAAAAATGCATGGATGTCACCCTTTTTGGATATATTCAGGAATACCGCATTGAACAGAGCCTGAGATATCTTGTGGATTCCTCCTGCTCTGTTACAGAGGCCGGGCTGCTGTCCGGTTTTTCGGACCCTAATTACTACACAAAGGTTTTCACCAGGATCAAAGGCTGCACTCCCAGACAGTACAGAAAAAATCAGGAGCCCTGATCTCACAGGCTCCTGATCTTTACGAAGCAAATACCCTATGCTTCACTTTATATTTACCAGAGAAGTTTTTCATTTTTTATCAGAACAGTTCTTTCATAGCAGGATACAGTCTGCGGAACTTCTGATATTTCTCCTCATATCTGGCTACAAGCTCCGGATCCGGTTCTACAGTATCTACAACTTTCACCATTTTTTTGCAGATAGTCTCCACATCCGGATATTCGCCACAGCCAACAGCAGCCAGCATGGCACCTCCCATGGACGGGCCTTCCTCATTCTCCGGCACATCCACCTTCAGGTTCATCACATTGGCAATGATCTTTTTCCAGAGAGGACTCTTTGCACCGCCTCCGCAGATCTTGGTACGTTGGATCCTGATTCCAAGGCTTCTGGCAACTTCCAGGGAATCACGCAGTCCGAAAGCAACACCTTCCAGAACTGCCTGTGTCATATCCGCTCTTGTAGTATCCATGGACATTCCGAAAAATACCCCTCTTGCATCCGGGTTATTATGAGGCGATCTCTCTCCCATAAGATATGGCAGAAAGAATACCTGGTTTTTACCAAGCTCCCGGATCGGTGCCTGCTCAGCCACGAAGTCTTTTGTCTTAAGGATCTCCTCAGACCACCATTTGTTGCAGGATGCAGCGCTTAACATGCAGCCCATAAGGTGATAGCTTCCATCTGCATGATCAAAAGAATGAAGAGCATTATTTTCATCCACGCCAAATTCTTTACTGGAAATAAAAATAGTACCGGATGTTCCAAGTGAAATATTGCACTGTCCGTCACCAACAGTTCCTGTTCCCACAGCAGCAGCAGCGTTATCTCCTGCACCTGCCACCACTTTTACATCCTTAGAAAAGCCAAGTTCCCCGGCCACTTCCGGTTTCAGGGTTCCCACAACCTGCCAGCTCTCATACAGTTTCGGAAGCTGTTCTTCTGTAATATGGCAGATCTCAAGCATCTCTTTTGACCAGCAGCGGTTCTTCACATCAAGAAGAAGCATACCGGAAGCATCAGAGACATCTGTGCAGAAAGATCCGCTTAAACGATAGGCAAGATAATCTTTGGGAAGCATGATCTTTACCACTTTTTTGAAATTTTCAGGCTCATTTTTCTGCATCCAGAGGATCTTCGGAGCGGTAAAACCGGCAAAGGCAATGTTTGCGGTATACCGGGAAAGTTTGTCTTTTCCGATAACTGTGTTCAGATATTCCGTCTCCTCTCCGGTACGTCCGTCATTCCAGAGAATCGCCGGGCGGATCACATTATCATCTTTGTCAAGAGTTACCAGACCGTGCATCTGACCGCCAAAACCGATTCCCGCCACTTTGCTGCGGTCGATTCCTTCTGTAAGCTCCTTAATACCCTCCATACTCTTTGTGAACCAGTCTTCCGGATTCTGCTCAGACCAGCCCGGATGCGGGAAGAACAGCGGATACTCTTTTGATACGATGTTGCAGATCTTTCCTGAGCTTTCCATGAGAAGCAGCTTTACGGCTGAAGTTCCAAGATCAACGCCAATATAATACATGATATTTTTACCTCCTAAATGCAGAAACCGCGGCTCTCAGTTCGCAGCGTCTGCACGCCTGAGAGCTCGCGGTTTCTGAACTATATGTTTTCATCGGACAGTCGGATATTTCCCATCCGCACCGGTACATGTCTGAAAAAGACTCTGGTTTATATTATTTCCAGGGATTCTCTGTAGGATATCTTACACCTGCCGGCTGATTGTAACCGATCTCCTCAACCGGTACACCAATATACTTGAACACTTCAAAAAGAGCTTTGCCGTGATGTCCAAATGCCACAGCTCCGTGATGCGGGAATCCTCCCTCGATCAGCACGTGACGGTAGAAACGTCCCATCTCCGGGATCGCAAATACACCGATACCTCCGAAGGAACGTGTTGCCACAGGAAGAACCTCACCATGTGCAATATATGCACGAAGCTTGTTGTCAGCAGTACTCTGCAGACGGTAGAATGTGATATCTCCAGGCTTGATATCTCCCTCAAGAGTACCGTTTGTAACCTCGACCGGAAGAGACCTTGCCATGATCATCTGGTATTTCATCTCGCAGAAAGCAAGCTTGCTGGATGCAGTGTTTCCACAGTGGAATCCCATGAAAGTATCCTGCAGTGTGTAGTTGAACCTGCCCTCTATGGACTCTTTGTACATATCCTTCGGTACGGAATTGTTGATATCAAGAAGTGTAACGATATCATCACTTACAACCTGTCCGATGAACTCACTTAATGTTCCGTAGATATCAACCTCGCAGGATACCGGGATACCCTGTGCTGTCAGACGGCTGTTTACATAGCAGGGAACAAATCCGAACTGTGTCTGGAAAGCAGGCCAGCATTTTCCTGTAAGTGTTACATATTTACGATATCCTCTGTGATCTCTGATCCAGTCTTTCAGAGTCAGCTCATACTGTGCAAGCTTCGGAAGGATCTCCGGCTTCTTGTTTCCGGCACCCAGCTCTTCTTCCATCTCTTTTACGATCTCAGGGATTCTCTCATCGCCTTCATGCTTGTTAAATGCCTCAAAAAGATCCAGCTCAGAGTTTTCCTCGATCTCAACACCAAGATTGTAAAGCTGTTTGATCGGTGCATTGCATGCAAGGAAATTGTTCGGACGCGGTCCGAAGCTGATGATCTTAAGGTTGCTTAATCCCTCGATCGCTCTTGCGATTGGAAGGAAATCATGGATCATGTCTGCACAGTCCTCTGCATCCCCAACCGGATACTCCGGAATGTATGCTTTTACGTTGCGAAGCTGCAGGTTGTAGCTTGCATTCAGCATACCGCAGTAAGCATCTCCACGTCCCTGGCAGAGATTGTCCTGTGTCTCCTCTGCTGCTGCAATAAACATCTTCGGTCCCTCGAAATGTTTTGCAAGAAGTGTCTCGGAAATCTCCGGTCCGAAGTTTCCAAGGTATACGCAAAGTGCGTTACATCCTGCTTTTTTGATATCCTCAAGAGCCTGGACCATATGGATCTCACTCTCTACGATACAGACCGGACACTCATAGATATCCTTTGCATCGTATTTTTTTGTGTAAGCCTCAACAAGTGCTTTTCTTCTGTTTACAGAAAGGCTTTCCGGGAAGCAGTCCCTGCTGACTGCAACGATTCCGATCTTAACTTCCGGCATGTTGTTCATAATCTTCATTCTCCTTTTTTGATTTTTTAGTCAAGTGTTATATTTTCACCTTTCAGGCCGTTAAACGCACCTTCGATCTTTGCATCCTCATGGGCGATCAGCCATTTATTCTTAGCTGTCATCAGTCCATCCTCGCCTTCTTTCGGCATCGGGAAATCAATCTCTGTATTGGTTCCCCTTGGAAGAACAACCACACACTGGAATCCGCTCTCATTTACATGGCACGGTGCATAATGAAGCGTAGTGGCGTAAACCTCAATTCCGGTTCCTGCCGGTACAAGAAACGCCTCTATATTAGCTGTGTCATATGTAAAATCCGGTTCCACATCCTGCTGATGACCAATAAGCAGTACCAGATCTGTCACTGCCACATTGATCTCGGAATTACGGTGGTATTCTACAGCGTTCAGCTTTTTATTGTGACCGTTGCAGTAGCCGATCTCAATGGGTAATCCACCAAATGCTCTGTTTTTCAGCTCTTTTTCCACATCAAGAGCCTCAAGTTCCTCAGCAGACGGAACGTACACCACATCCTCCGGCACCGGTGTGTGCTTCATTTCTTTCAGAAGTGCACTGAAATTGTATCCTTCCAGAACTTTGCCGTATTTACGGAAAGCCGGATCTGTTACTTTTTGAATTTTCACGTTTAGGCCTCCTTATAGACTTACTGTTCCACAGTTATCTGACTGCTTTGTTTTAAGCTGAAAAAAGCATACCACATTATGGTACGCTTTTCGCCGTTTTTCTTGTCTCATTCATAGCACTTTTTTGACATTTCGTCCAATCTGGCGTTCTACCCTGCCCGGAAGGATACCGTACCGTCTCACAAATTCCTTGGAAAATGCCCTGCTGCTTGCAAAACCATTATCAAGGGCAATGGAACTGATGGTATGGTCTGTATTCATAAGTTCCTTGTAGGCATATGCCATGCGGATATCCTGGAGATAAGTCTTGAAATTGACCTTTGCATATCTGCGGAACATCCTTGACAAGTATGCGTCTGAATATCCGAACATGGAGGCAAGCCCCGAAAGCTTCAGATCTTCTCTGTAATGCTCCCTCATATAGGTGGTGATTTTTGACAATGCATCCAGTCTCCGGCTGTTCTTAAGTTCACTTTCCTCCACTTCTGTCTCGCGATATCTGGAAACCATGAGATAGAGGATCTCATAGAACACTGCCCTGATGCGGAATTCATAACCGGTTTCCCTTGATATGTAAATTCTGTACAGGTCCTGGATCAGGGAAACCATCCGACGGTCAGTTTCTCCTGAGGATTCCGCTGCCCCGGCAGTTAAACCAGCCCCCCTCTCACCATATTCACAGCCGCCTTCATTTTTCCCGGTGGTCATGCTGCGGAACCGGATAAAACGCTGCGCTGTAAAATACTCTTCAAACTGCTTCAGGGGAATCTGCAGCACAATAGTCTCATTGCGCATCGGTGCCTGGATGGAATGCACTTCATTGGAATTGATGATCAGAAATTCTCCTGCCTTCAGAGGATACTCTTTCTCATCTATATAAAAGGAAAGACTTCCTTCCATCACAGTAAAGATCTCTACAGATGTATGCCAGTGTTTTTCCCGCACATAATTACCATTTCTTCCCTCAAAAAGAAAAAGCTTAAAAGGAAGTCCCTCATTGGGAATGATCAGTTCATGCTGGAATTCCATGTTCCTCCTCCTTTTTTCTCTGAGCTGTCTGCATCCGGCGGACAAGGCTTCCGTAAAAAGCCGCCAGGATCTGCTGGAACAAAGTTCCGATCATAACCGGAAAAAGCACTTCCGACGGAAAATAAGCACCGGCGATCACCGCACCGGCACTGATGTTCCTCATGCCGGAGCCGTAGATCATGGAAACTACAGACTCCTTATTCTGCCCGGTTAAAACAGCAATGCCCCAGCCAATAGCATATCCGCCAGCCGCCAGGAGCAGGATCACTGCCGCCACCTCCAGGCGTTCTGCGTTCAGATGCTTCATATAGGGGGATACCTTTGATGAGTTGGAGGTCACCACAAAGATCAGGCACATTTTGGAAAAAGGTGCAAGCTTGGCAGGCCAGGTTTTCATGACTCTGCCATGACTGAATTCATTAAGGCACATGGCCAGAACTGCCGGAAGGGCGATCATAAATACAAGCTCTTTCATCATTCCCATTGTGTCCATCTTTACGCTGGAACCGATCAGGAGCTTCAGCGCTGTGGGGATCAGAAAAGGCGCCAGGATCGTATCGATCACAACAAGTGAAAGGGAAAGGGGGCTGTTTCCGTTATAGATTGACACCCACATCAGACTGATCACAGCCGTTGGCACGGAAAATTCCAGCACCATTCCTGTAATATAATTGTCATTTCCCGGAAACAGCAAATGCCCCAGTCCGCAGGCGATCACCGGCACCAGCACATGAAGTACCAGAAGCATCAGTATAAGAGGCCGCGGCCGCTTAAACACATCTGCCACATCGCGGAACCTGGATTTCAGCGCACCTATAAAAGTCATAAAAGCAAAAGCATATGGCACATATGGCACACCGTGCTTTGCAATATCAGGAAAAAGCACTCCCATAAGCAGGCACGCCGGTGTGACAAATGCCATCCATTTTTCTATGAAGCTGTTAAATCTTGCCAGCATATTGTCCACCCCAAACAGCCAGCACGCCCAGCACAACACTTAAGATCACATAAAGAAATGCCAGACCTGTCTGTCCTTTCTCCATCATGGTGCCTGTTTCACAGGCAAAAGTTGAAAACGTGGTGAATCCGCCACAGATCCCCACCTTAAGAAATAATATGAGCCTGGGATTCACGGAATCATTTCCGGCAGCTACAGCGACTATGACCCCTATCACAAAAGCTCCCAGTACATTGGTGATCAGTGTCTTAACGGGAAATCCCTGACTGTTGTCCAACGGCAGCAGCCCCAGAAGATACCTGCACACAGACCCGATAAATCCTCCAATACCTACAAATAAGCAATTTAACATAATCTTTTCCTCCCTCTGCATTATATCAGCCCCATCTGATATCTTCAACTCTCCTGTGGAAATATGTCGGTATATATGCTATCATATTGGCTGTAACACATGTATTCAGTAAGGAGTCAATTTATATGAAAAGAAAACGTTTATGCACATTTACCTTTGTCATATCCATCTTCATATTTCTCATACTTTTTCAGCATTATGGATATGCTCCTTTTGGTGATAATTCCCTTGCGTCCAATGATGCAAGTGTGCAGTATCTTGATTTTTATTCTTATTTCAAGGATGTACTTGCAGGGAAAAACAGCATCACCTACACATTCACCAAGACTTTGGGAGGATCAGCCATCGCTATTTTCAGCTATTACCTGTCCTCACCTTTTACTCTGCTCCTGCTGCTTTTCCCGGCAGAAAGCTTCCATGTCTATTTCAATCTTGTAGTAGCTCTGAAGCTTTCCCTGGCAGCCTTTACCTTCTGCTGGTTTCTCACAGGAAGGTTCCGTGAGCAGCTTGGAGAGGATCCCGGATATTTTCAGAAATTTACCCTTATCATCCTTTCCCTTGGATACAGTTTTTCCCAGTACAGCATTGGTCAGAGCAGCAACATCATGTGGCTGGACGGTGTATACCTTCTGCCCCTGATCCTCCTCGGCGTACACACAGTTGTAAGAAACGGACATTTATGGAAGCTTACCATTCCGGTGGCACTGTCCATTCTTTTCAACTGGTATACCGGCGGCATCAACTGTCTGTTTTCCGGTGTGTGGATGCTTTTTGAACTCTGTCTTATATACCCGGAATATGCAGCCGGATATCAGAAGCCATTTCGCCGGTGCCTTCGCACATTTGGGCGTTACATCCTCGCTATGATCTGCGGAGTGCTGTGCAGTTGCTGCCTGTTTCTCCCCACGGTTTTTGCAATGCGCAATTCCAACCGTGGAAGTCTTGATCTGACACAGCTTCTTGATTTCACTTTCAACGGAAATCCTGCCAGCATTATTTCCAACTATGTTGTCGGAACCAACAGTGCCTACGGAAGTGTGGCATTTTTCTGCGGGACTTTCGCCTTTGTCGGTGTGATCGCCCTGTTTCTCTCCTCCTGGAAAAAGCGCTATGAGAAGAAAGTTTATGCCTGTCTTGGCATACTGACCATTCTTCTCTTTTACTGGAATCCTTTTTACGCAATGTTTTCCCTGCTTAAGTCTGTTTCCAGTTTCTGGTGCCGCTATTCCTATGTGGGAATCATCGTGATCCTGTTTTTTGCAGCCCGGTTCTATCTGGAAATAGCAGAGCAGCAGAAGCCCTGGTTTGTACCTGCATGCAGTCTTGTTTTTGCAGGGGCTCTTTTTACCCTGAAGCATATCTCTCCTGTTGAGGATCTGCGCTGTACATACATCACCATTGGATTCCTTCTTCTCTGGACAGTTTTACTGGCAGCATTTTTTTATTTCCGCGCCCATAGTCACAGACTTTTTTCCATTGGTGCCCTTCTGTGTGCCTCGGTGATCCTTGTTGGAGAACTTGCCTGTAACGGAGAGCTTCTTATGCAGACCTGCCATGTAAGCAACCTGGCAAAATATTCAGATTATGTCACGGAAGAAAGAGCGCTTATCTCAGATCTTAAGGATCTTGACAGCGGAGATTACCGGATTTCCCAGACAGCTACCAGCCTTATGTATCCCGGATGGGTAACAGCCAAATATAACGAAGCCATGAGCTATAACTTTTATTCCATCTCAGGCTACACCTCATCTCCTGATGATAACCAGCGAGATTTTCTGGAACGCTGCGGCTACCGGAAGTGCGGAGAAAACATGAACATCACCAATACTTCCATCCTTGGAACAGACAGCCTTCTGGGTGTAAAATACGTGCTCTCCCGCCTTAAGATCAAAGGCCTTGAACCTGTGGATTCCATTGAGGGCAAAAACAAAAAAACAGTTTACAAAAATCCATATGCCCTGCCTCTGGCATTTAAATACCCGGATGCCACAGAAACAATTTCCCGGCCGGAAGAGGGAAATCCTTTTGAATATCAGAACTACCTCTACAGTGTTCTCTGTGGACATAACGTAACGCTGTATACCCCGCTTGAATACGCCCTGGTTCAGCAGGGGGATTCTGCCGCTGACAAACCTCTTGTTTATTCTGTCAGCCTTCCGAAGGGGAACTATGCTTTTTATGGAAATATCCCATGGAATACTCCTATGGAATCTGCTACCCTCCATGTAAACAAGCATTATAACACCCGTTATTCCTGGTGGCTTGCTCCTTCTGTATTCCACATTTCTTCTTCCGGAAAAAAGAATACAGCTTCCCTTTCCATAAGCTCACCTAATAATTATGATGTTGCCTACGGATGTGAACAGTTCTATGCCCTGAATCTGGATGCCCTCAGATCAGTCACAGAAGAACTTTCCAAAAAAGAAGCAGAGAAGCTTACTTTTACCAACGGTTATGTTCAGGCAGTCTGCCAGGGAAAATCCGGGGAAAACATGTATCTTTCCGTTCCATCTGACCGCGGCTGGAAGGTTACACTTAACGGAAGCGTCATCCAGCCGGACCTTGTAGGTGACTGTATGTATTCCATTCCTCTTACTGAAGGCGAAAATACTGTTGTTCTTAAATATTCCTGTCCCGGACTTGATCAGGGAATTGTCATTTCCCTGATTGGCGCTATAATAACAGTAGTAATTTTTCTCTATGAACGAAAAAAGCGAGGTGCAAAATGATTTCACTGATCATACCATGTTATAATGAGGAGGAATCCCTTCCCTTATTTTATCCGGAAGCCACTTCCGTCCTCCAGAAAATGAACCGGGACTATGAGCTGATTTTTGTCAATGACGGCTCCAGGGACCGTACACTTGATATCCTTAAGGAACTTGCCGAAAAGGATCCTCACGTTGTGTACCTTTCCTTTTCCCGTAACTTTGGCAAGGAATCTGCCATGTACGCAGGCTTCTGCAACGCAAAAGGCGACTACGTGGCTGTTATGGACGCAGACCTTCAGGATCCTCCCTCACTTCTCCCTGAGATGCTTGAAAAGCTTGAATCCGGAGAATACGACAGCGTTGCAACCAGACGTGTCAGCCGTGAAGGAGAGCCACCTGTCCGAAGCTGGTTTGCCCGTAAATTCTACCAGATCATCAACCGGATCTCAGATTCGGATATTGTTGACGGAGCCAGGGATTTCCGTCTTATGAAGCGCAGCATGGTGGATGCCATCGTCTCCATGAGTGAGTATAACCGTTTCTCCAAGGGGATCTTTGGCTGGATCGGTTTCCGTACTCTCTGGCTTCCCTACAAAAACGTTGAGCGTGTTGCCGGGGAAACCAAATGGAATTTCTGGAAACTGTTTAAATATGCAGTCAGCGGCATCATCAATTTTTCCCAGGCGCCTTTAAGCATTGCTTCCTGGTTTGGCATTACCATGACAGGTTTTTCTTTCCTGTTTCTTCTGGCTATCATTATACGGAAACTGGCGTTTGGTGATCCTGTGGCAGGCTGGGCTTCTACCATCTGTGTCATAATCTTTATCGGCGGACTTCAGCTTTTCTGCCTTGGTATCATGGGACAGTACATAGCCAAAACCTATATGGAGGCCAAACACAGACCCCACTATATTATTTCTGAATCAAATAAAAAGGATCTGACACCTATCAGATAATGATGTCAGATCCCATTACAGAGCTTCCTTTTTGTCAGGGAAGCTCATTTTTATTACAAAGATAAGTATCGCCCAGTGCGGCCCGGGGAAGATCTACTCTGTGGGAAGATCTACGACCTGGTATTTATGTCCCAGTGCAGGAAGGATCTTACCTTCGATATCTTCAATATCAATACATATGGTTGATGTATTGATGCACGGATGGCAGCCGAAAGTCTTTTCTCCCAGAACTTCCCTGTCAATGATCAGATGTACCTGCTTCTCTTTGTCAAAGATCAGTCCCATAACTGTCACAGAGCCCGGTGTTACATTGAGATACTTCTCCATATAAGTCTCATCTGCAAAAGAAAGTCTGGCAGATCCGATCTGCTGTGACAGAAATTTTGTCTTAAAAGGCTTATCTCCCGGCATCAGCAGCAGATAAAACTCAGTTTTCTGTCTGTTGCAGAGAAAAAGATTCTTGCAGGTTTTCATTCCCAGAAGCTGGTCCACACGCTCACAGGCTTCCATAGTCATCAGCGGCTCATGATCTATTCTTTTATATTTCACACCCAGATCATCCAGAAAATCGTACACCTGCATTTCCTTTTCCAGACGTCCCTCCGAAGAAGGTCTTCCATCATAAACTTTGCTGTCCATCTTTGGTTCTTCCATCGTTGTTTCCTCCTGTCTGTCTCATTTCCACCTATTTTAGCAGAAAATATTCCAGTTGCAAATATATATGGAATTTTGTATAATTCATTCCGGCCATTGTAGTATAACTTATTACGAAAGGAAATCAAAATGGACAAACGTAAAAAAACCGTAATTCTGTTCAGTGTACTGGCTCTTGTGGCAGCCCTGATCTTTCCCCTGATACGCTATAAGAGTATCACATCCCCGATCCAGGAAACTTCCTATGACCCGGCACTGGAATGTAAAAGTTCCGCGCTTCTCTGGAACCTTGACAGTATCGATAATTCCACCGGCTTTATAATACCGGGCTGGATCTATCTGCAGGGATATGAACCGAAAAAGATCCGTTACTCTGTCTGGCTTAAAGAAAAAGGCAGCAGCCGGTGCCTGATCCTTACAACTGAAACCATGGAAAGAGAGGATGTGGCAAAATCTGCCACCGATGGTCTTAATCATACCCTCTCCGGATTCTGTGCCGCTGTCAGTCTGCGAAACCTGGATCTTGACACCAGGGATTATGAGATCATTATCCAGTATGCCTGTGATGACCGTAATTATCTGGTTCCAACCGGTATTTTTCTCCGGGATCAGCTTTTGAAAGGATAACCAACTGCCATGAAAAAAATTAAATCTTTTTTTAGATCCATATATCAGCGTGAAGATTTTCCTCTTATTATCTTCTCAGTTGTATGCTTTTTATTTTACCTCTGTTTGCCAGTTTCCTATGATGACCGTGTTCAGATTCCAAAGTGCACCGGACTTTCCCTGAAAGGCTACTGGGATCTTATGGTTTTTGATTACTTCAAATGGTCCTCAAGAGTCGTTGTAAACGGAGTTATGTATTTTATGCTGGGACATAATGGTGTTCTGTGGAAATTTCTCACTGCTGCGATCCTGTTTTTCCTGATGAAATTTCTCTCCCGGATCATGGATTTTCCGGACAGAAGAAAAGGATATCTGATCATCATTGCAATGTTCCTTCTGGTTCCCTGGGAATATCTGGGCGGCGCAGGCTGGGGCGCATGTACCATCACCTACCTATGGCCCATTGCCCTTGGAACTTTGTCATTTACCACTGTTTACAAAGCAATGAACGGGCTTCCTGTAAAATGGTGGGAGTATATGCTGTGCACGGTGATCCTGCTTTTCTCCACCAACCAGGAACAGATGGGAGCTGTTCTTCTGGCGGCAAACGGAATCATATTCCTGTACTTTCTGTTCACTCACAGACTGAAATTTGTGTATTTCTGGAATTCCCTTATAGCGGCTTCCGGCACACTGTTTAACCTGACAGTTCCGGGAAATGCTCTCCGTTCGGAAGTGGAAGCTGCCGCCCGTTTTCCGGACTGGGACATGGTAAGTATGCTGGATAAGCTTGATCTTGGCTACAGCCTTTCCATGGATAAACTTCTCACCGGAAAAGGCTGTGTTTTATTCCCGCTTCTGGCACTGCTTCTTATGATCGGTGTATGGATGAAATATAAAGACAGACTTTACCGGGGAATCTCTGCAGTTCCCTTTGCATATTTTGTGTTATTCGGGCTTCTTGGAAATGTAACTGTCAATATTTTTGATCATTTTCCTGCCGGAAACACAATTGACAAATTCGGGGTTGTAAATACACAGAATGCTTTTCATATGAGTGGTTATATGCAGCTCATCCTTTACAGTGTGGCAGGTGCCTGCTTTCTTCTCTCCTTTTATGTCCTCATTAAGGATACCCTTGCAGGAATTGGAATGATGCTTCTTATGCTGGCTGCCATTGCCGTCCGTATTGTTATCGGCTTTTCACCTACTGTATATGCCTCCGGCGACCGGACCTATCTTGTCACTTACTATGTTCTGTTCTTTGCAGCATTACTGATCTACAAAAAAGTTATCATACACCTCCCGGATAAATGGCTGTTTTATCTGGACCGTGCCCTCTATATACTGGCCGGATTTACCATGCTGAATTTTGTCTGTGGAATCATGCTGTAATATCAGCCAAATCATTGAAGTCCCCTGCCGGGTTGCGAAAAGCAATGCTCAGCAGGGGACTTCCTTCTATTTTTCCTTTTACCGGATCTTTAGCACTTCACCGACAGCTTCATAATCATCCATAGGGTCTTCTCCCTCCTCATAAATCCTTCCCTCTTCTTCCACATACATATCTTCTGTCTGGATATTTTCCACATATGCAGGAACTTTGTTTTCCTTACCTCTATACAACTGCGCAGACAGGGACTTTGCGCGTTTCAGGATTTCCATATCATCGGCAGTATTCATCTCCTGCTCAAATAGAATTTCGGGTTTGTCATAGGATACCATTCTGTAACGGATCTGATTTCCGTTCTCATCTCTGACTACCAGCATAAACTCATCCGATCCACCAAGATCATTCAATTCCCCGTAAATACTGCTGGAAAAATCATTAAATCTCAGTCTGGAAATCTGAAAAGTCTGGCTCTGGCCAAATTCCATTTTCCGGTCAATATTTATTTCCTCTGTGCTCGCCTCCAGCTCTTTTATGTCTGTTGTAAATTCAAAACTCATTTTTTTGTCATCATCCAGCCCGGCGTTTTTCTCCAGGTCTTCCACAGATTCCAGCCATACATCTGCTTTTATATCTATAACATCTTTTTTCTCACCATTATCTTCCAGACGATAATGACACACCTGGCTTTTTCCTATCTTATTGTCTTCAGACATATCATAAGTTCCATCCAGTTGTGCTGGTTTTCCATCTACATATACTTCTGTCATCAGCAAAGCCTCCATATCATCCGGTGCATCTGCCTCAAATGCGATCCACAGATTATTTTTATCTCCGGCAGTTTCCTGTATGGTGACAGATTTTCCATCTCTCGTTATTGTTTTTCCTGTTATATCTATATAGGAGCTTACATCCCCCGAGATTCCCAGTGCATTTCCAATCCAGGAAGCAAAAGAATCCCAGGCTCCTTTTACTTCCTCCTGGTGCGTAAAAACACCCCCTGACAAAACTGCAAGAATAACTGCTGCTGCCACTATCTTAAACTTTCTCCTTCGTGCTGATGCATGCTTTTTCCATGGAAGAGAAGCTTCATAAACAAATTTTTCATCAATATTTCCTACCAGATCCAGAAAATTCATTTTTTCATTCATAATACTTTCTCATCCTTTCCCATAATTTTTTTCTGCTGCGAAAAAGACTGGATTTTACCCTGCTCTCAGAAATTCCATGCCTCTCTGCAATCCTCTTTATGCTGTCCATGTACCAGTATCGTCTCACAAAAATATCTCTGTCTCCCGCTTTCAGCTTTTGTAAAAATGCATCCAGAACGCAGAGGATCTCCTTTCTTTTCATCTCATCCTCCAGGGAATATTTAAGATTATCTTCCAACTGTTCCAGTTCTCCGCAGATATCTGCCATATGCCTGTCCGCTCTTTTTCTCCGAAAACAGTCAATCGCCCGGTTCCTGGTGATCTTCCCCAGAAATGCCGAAAATATAGCCGGAACCTTCGGCGGTATTTCATTCCATGTGATCAGCCATGTATCATTTACACATTCCTCTGAATCCTCTTTGTTATATAAAATATTCCACGCAATCCCGAAGCAGAATTTTTCATACTTTAATTCCGTCTCCCGGATCGCCTCCTCCGACCGCGCCTGATACAATCTGATGATCGCTGCATCTTCCATATTTTTTCCTTCAACCTCCTCTGGCAAAGTTCTCTGTAAAGCCTGTATATAATATATAACGTAAATCTCAGCGTTGCGTTGCATTTTTTGCATAAAAAAAGCAAGGAATGGACATCCTTGCACAAAAAGAAACCCTCTGGAAAACAATTTCCAGAGGGTTGTACGTGCGTTAGAGGATTCGAACCCCCGACCTTTTGGTCCGTAGCAACGTATCACTTGTCTCGGAGCTTTGACACCTTTTATCAGACTTGATACTTTTGTTATTTCTGTGATGTAAGTATTTTACAACATTCTGCTACATTTACAACACTTTTTTTCGGTTGTTTTCTTTCTTTTTGATAATAAAATCAGTATTCTCGTAGATTTTTCATTTCCGAACAGGTATAATAATACCGCTGTCGACTCTTTCCAGCAGGAAGGAGGTGTTATCTTGGAAATTATCATCACTTTCTTAATTTCGGTTGCGGCAAGTGTAGCTGGTTACTACATATGCAAATGGTTAGACCGAAATCATTAGACAGCTAACCTAAATGAAACCCCATGGACTGGCCTCCATGGGGTTTCGTTGTGTTATCTTGTAACATCACTTTCTTGGTTAATATTATATTACTTCTTAATCTTGTTTATGTCAATCCCCTTTGTATCTTACAATTTATGCTGTTACGTTGTGAGCAAGGTTATTTTCAACGTGAACTACTCGGCAACAAGTTACCAGATCATCATAAACCTTTATAAAGACAAAAAGAAACCCTCTGGAAATCAATTTCCAGAGGGTTGTACGTGCGTTAGAGGATTCGAACCCCCGACCTTTTGGTCCGTAGCCAAACGCTCTATCCAGCTGAGCTAAACGCACATTCCGTTGCTTTTCTTAAGTGATTATTTCGTATCACCGCTGCAACAATATGTATGATACTCTATGTCCCTGAAAATGTCAAGGGATTTTTGAAAGTTTTTTTATTTTTTTTCAAAAATATTTTCTGTTGGATTTTTTGATGCAAAAGCAACAGTTATTAAAATACCTGTGGTCTGTTCTGCGGCAGACAAAATCCCCCGTGCATCTGCCTGTCAGCATCATGGCAGACGCACGGAGAAGCCTTCACTCTTTATTTAATTTCGCCGCAACGCCTCGATCGGACTGAGTCTGGCAGCTTTCCTTGCAGGATAGATGCCAAAGAACACACCAACTGCACAGGAAAACAGTGTCGCGGCCAGAATCGTTCCTGCATTGATTCCCGGGCTGATAGCCATACCCATACTGCTGCTGATAACTGCACAGATCACATATCCTCCCACAATTCCCAGGATAATACCAATAAGACCACCCATGATCGTCAGGATAGCTGCCTCTGCCAGAAACTGCATCATAATAGACGAAGTCCTGGCTCCAAGAGATTTGCGGATACCAATCTCCCTGGTACGCTCCGTCACAGAAACCAGCATGATATTCATAACACCAATACCGCCTACCAGAAGAGAAATCCCTGCCACAAAAGAGATAAACGCAGTAACCATACCAAGCATCTGATTCATGGATTTCATGATATCCTGGAAGCTCTGTATCTGGAAATAATTATCTCCTGCACACTGATGGCGTCTCTCAAGAAGATTCACGATCCTGTCCGCTATAACCTGCGAATCCAGTTTTTTATCTGCCTGTACTATGATCTGCCAAAACTCTCCGGTACTGCCTGTAAAATCATCCATAGCCGTATATGGCACATTAATGGTAACAGGCATACCCTCATAACTGTAACTTACAAAAGTTCCATTCTCCTTCTGAGTTGTGACTCCACAGATACGAAAAGTCTTTGTCAGATCATAACAGGTAACATCCAGGGTCATGCCCACCACATCAGCAGTTCCGAAAAAACGTTTGGCATCTGCATCCGAAAGCACACAGACATTTTTTCCCTCTTCCACTTCTTTCTGGTCAAAATATGTTCCGTATTTCATGGTTACATTATCCACCATTTTTGCATCCTGAGTCCCACATGTGACAGACAGGTTAAAATGGCCCTTTCCAGTTGTGGTCTCACCGGAATAGGAATCCGATACATTGACCCCTTCCACACCATCCAGTTCTCTCACAGCATCAATATCCTCAGGAGTCATATATACCTCATCTGTCATAGCATCATCACTGCAGTAAATTGCGATCTGTCCACCTCCCGCATCATTGATCTCACTGTTCATCTGGTTTTTTGTTCCCTCTCCGATAGAAACAATAGCGATAACAGAAGCAATACCAATGATAATACCCAGCATGGTAAGAAAAGACCGTCCTTTATTGGCCATAATATTATGAATGGCCATTTTTATGTATTCATAAATATTACTCATCAGATTCAGCTCCCGTCTCTGCTGCTTCCTCTGTACTTCCGGCTGCGCTGTCTGCAGTATCCGGAACCGCCTCTGCCGGCATACCTTCTTCCAGAGTACCTATGTCTGAGATCACCTCTTCTCCTGCCTGGATGCCATCTTTGATCTCCACATAATCCTCAGAACTGACACCTGTTGTAATATCCTGTTTCGTGATCACACCATCTTTAAGCACATAGCAGAAAGAACCTTCCTTGCCGATATTTACCACACCTGCCGGAAGGGTTACAACATCCGTTGCTTTCTCAGCATAAATTTTGACCTTGGCATCAACACCCAGGAAGATCTCCTGTCCTGGATCGTCAATACTGACTGTAGCCGGCACAAGTGTGGAACCCTTCTCATTTGTAGTGGCAAGATGGCTGATCTTTGATACCTTTCCTGTGTATTTCTGATCTCCAATGGTGATATCCGCTGCCTGCCCTGTTTTAACCTTGTTATAATCATATTTGGATATATTAATGTCAACACTTACCTTATCTGTACTCTGCAGGGTAAAAAGTTCCATTCCCTGTGTCACTGTAGCACCTTCCTGGACTGCTGACTTTGAAATTACACCATTAAACTCTGCTGTAATACCCTTTTTGCCTTCTTCCACCAGTTCCTTCGCAGTCTTGGCATCAAGCTCAGTCAGATTGTTTGTAATACGCAGTTTCTCCTTTTCTTCCTCTGTAAGGCTTGCAGGTTCTGTATCTGCCACAGCCTTCTCTGATGCAAGCTGTGACTGAAGATCTGCCAGATCTGAACTTGCCTGCTCGATGGCATTTTCAATTCCTGACGTATCTACAGACGACGAGGCTGCAGTCTGTACACTTTCTGAGGTACTGTCATCCTGTACCCCGCTTCCATTGTCATAGGCATCCAGCTCCGTACCATCCGTCACAAAATCACCCTGAACAGTACCATTGCTGAAATCTTCCAGAACCGGCATCTGCGG
Organism: uncultured Blautia sp.; assembly: GCA_934373235.1. GTDB lineage: Bacteria > Bacillota > Clostridia > Lachnospirales > Lachnospiraceae > Blautia_A. The sequence continues at coordinate 25,696 of CAKROW010000026.1, forward strand.
TGCCGCTGCTTTTTTATCCTCGTAGGCTTCTTTCGCCTGCTGACTTGCAATCTCCGCATTACTTCTGTCTGTTTCTGCTTCATCAAGAGCAGCTTTGTTCTCATCAGACGGATCTGCCTCCCACTGGGAAAAAGCCATCTGATATGCATTATCTGCCTCATTATACTGGCTCTGTGCCTGTGTATACTCCGCATTTAGCTGGCCAAGCTCTGTCTGATAAGCCGGAAGTGTCTCATTGTTATATGTAGTCAGCGCCGCTGCATATTCCCTCTGGATCTCTGCCTGTCTGGCAGCCTCTTCCTCTGCTTTTGCCTGGGCTGCTGCCTGTGCCTGGGCTGCTGCCCGGGCCTGAGCATCTGCTGCGGCCTGAGCCTGCACCTGGGCAAGCTGTGTTTTCAGAGAAGCCAGATAATTCTGTTTATCCTGTACCTGCTGCTGAAGAGAAGACACATTGGCTTTTGCATCCTTCTGCTTCTGCACTGCCTGGTCTGACTTATTAATGGAATTGTTATAATCATACTTTCCGGATTTTACGTTTAATTCTGCTTTCTGATTATCCCTTTCCAGATCATCTACATTAAATTCAATAAGCCTGGTTCCTTTGGAAACAGAATCGCCCTCTTTGAACCCAACTTTCTCAAGCTTTGCATTTACAGGGGAAAAAAATGTCTTCTGCTCATCACTGACTACTGTTCCTGTTGCATCTACACTCTGCTCCACATCACCTTTCCCGGCCACTGTCACACTCACCTGCGGAAGCTGTGCTTCTCCTGTACCACCATTGACCGCTGCGAAAATACCACCGGCTGCCACGGCAGCCACAACAACACCGATCACGATTTTCTTTTTTCTTTTTTTCATCCTGTTATGCCTCCTCGTCGAAACGCTCGTTGATCTTATCCGACTCTATCTTTCCATCCATGATACGCACTACACGTCTGGCCTGATCTGCAATCCCGTTGTCATGGGTAATGAGAATAACCGTCTCTCCGGATCTGTGCATATCCTTCAGGATCTCCATGATCTCCCTGCTGGATACGGAGTCCAGATTTCCTGTGGGCTCATCTGCCAGGATCACAGGTGGTCTGGCCGCAATTGCTCTGGCAATAGCCACACGCTGCTGCTGTCCGCCTGACATCTCATTCGGCCTGTGTTGCATACGCTTCTCAAGACCTACCATCTTCAGTGATTCCACCGCAAGCTTCCTTCTGGTCTTCCGGTCAACCCCACGATAGATCAGAGGCAGCTCCACGTTTTCTATTGCAGTCAGATTCGGGATCAGGTTAAAGCCCTGAAAAATAAAACCGATCTCCCTGTTTCGGATTTCTGAAAGATCATTATCCTTCATTGTAGACACATCTGTACCGTTAAGATAGTATTTGCCGGAGGTTGGCACATCCAGACATCCCAGCATATTCATAAACGTGGATTTGCCGGAACCGGACTGACCTATGATCGCTACAAACTCCCCCTTATGTATCTCCAGACTCACATGATCCAGCGCCCGAACCTCATTTTCACCAGGATTATAAACCTTACACAGATCTACTACCCGTACCAGTGCTTCTTCCATAACTTAGTCTCCTTAATAAGCTGTCTCACAAACAGTTTAAAACTCTCTTTGCAGTTTTAACCGTCACCACAATATTTCTATGAATCAGCAAAAACAGGCAGGCACAGGATCAGGGGAAAACCCGCCTGTCTTTGCTTCATTTTATATAACGAGGAATTTTCACAGAATTCTTCAAAAGTTTTTATGCATCAAGAAGAAATGCCTTGTATGCCTTATACGCCTCATAAACATCAGCCTTACTGGTCACCTCCCACGGTGCATGCATACTCAGCACGGCAACACCGCTGTCAATAACCTCCATACCGTAAAGTGCAGCAATATACGCAATGGTACCGCCGCCTCCAAAATCAACTTTTCCAAGCTCTGCTGTCTGAAAAGCCACATCATGATCATCAAAAATCCTGCGTACTCTTGCCACATATTCTGCATTGGCATCATTGGACCCGGATTTGCCTCTGGCACCTGTAAACTTGTTCAGCACAATACCTCTGCCCAGATATGCAGTGTTCTTTTTCTCAAATGCCTCACTGTAAGCCGGGTCATAGCCGGCACTTACATCGGAGGAAAGCATACTGGAACGTTTAAGTGCCCTTCTCAGGGTAAGCTCACTGTAAACGCCCATTCCATCCAGAAGATCCGCCACACTGTTCTCAAAAAATCTGGACTGCATTCCGGTAGCACCAACGCTTCCGATCTCTTCCTTATCAACAAGCAGGCAGCAGCCGGTGCGCTCCGGAACTCCGGCCATTTCAAGCATTGCAACAAGAGAAGTATAAGCACACACACGGTCATCCTGTCCGTAAGCCGCGATCATGCTTCTGTCAAGTCCGCACTCTCTTGCTTTGCCTGCAGGAACGATCTCAAGCTCTGCGGAGAGGAAATCTTCTTCCTGGATTCCGTACTTGTCGTTAAGAAGCTTCAGCACATTTTCCTTCACTGCCTCTTTCTTCTTTTCGTCACTCTCATCCTTCAGCGGTCTGCTGCCAATGAGGATGTCAAGCTTCTCTCCCTCTATCACCTCTGCTGCCTTTTTCTGAAGCTGCTTTCCTGAAAGATGTATCAGAAGATCTGTAATATAAAGAACCGGATCATCCTCAGCTTCTCCGATATTTACCTCTGTCACAGAACCATCCTTCTTTACCACAACACCGTGCATTGCAAGCGGAAGTGTTACCCACTGATATTTCTTCACGCCGCCGTAATAATGTGTGTCAAGATATGCCAGGTCTGTGTCTTCATAAAGCGGGTTCTGCTTGATATCAAGACGTGGAGAATCAATATGGGCACAGAGAATATTCATACCTGCGGAAATATCTTCTTTTCCGATATGGAAAAGAGCCACTGTCTTCTTCATTCCCACTGCATATACCTTGTCACCGGCCTGGATCCTGCTGCCGTCAGACAGCTTCTTCTCAAGTTCCACATAACCGGCCTCTTCTGCAGCTTCCACAATACGTGTCACACACTCCCGCTCTGTCTTGCCCTGATCCAGAAAATTCCGATATCCCTTTACCAGTTTCTCAAGCTCTGTTTCTTCTGTGTCAGTATAGGAAAGCCATGCATTTCTTCGTTCCATTTTTATTCCACCTTTCTCGAAAAGTTGCAAATTTACAAACATTTTTTGTATTTATGTTGTCTATACATTACAGTATTGACCATATGTCCCATATTATAGTGTATCTGTTTTATAATTTCCACAGATATTCAGCTTCTTTACAAAATCTTCACTTTTGTTTATATTATCCTTAAGATTCTACTACAGGAGGTATTATCATGGAATCATCAGCCCAGCTTCGCCAGCTTCTTCACAGTATCAACCGCAAAAGTTATCCTGCTTATAAATCACTGCGGGGAACTTATGCATTTGATCGTTATATTCTTTCCATTGATCATGTACAGGGAGATCCATTTGCATCCCCTTCCCACGTCAGCGTAAAGCTCTCACATAAGGATACCGGATTTCCCACAGAATATTACAGGGATGCCCTTACCAGCACCACTCTGGGCGATTTTCTCAACCGTCAGTTTGAACAGCAGGTAAACCGTTTTACCTTCCGCGCAAAAGGTTCCGGAAAAAGCGGTCTTATCTCCGTCAGCCGCTGTGGACAGGAAGTCCTTTCAAGAACTGCCTGTGAGGTAACTGCCAGAGGGATCACTGCCCGTTTTTTTATCGGATTTCCTGCAAATGGCCGCACTATCAACTCTACGGAACTGGAAAAAATCCTTTTTGATTTTCTTCCTGTATGTGTGGAAAAAGCTTTTTTTTACCGGAATACCGATCACAAAAAACTGGAACAGGCTATTTTTCTTGCTGAGGATCAGGAATTTATCCGAAGGGAATTACCAGCCAGATCTCTCAGCGCCTTTGTATGCGACGGTGCCATTCTTCCAAGGGAAAGCGGGATTTCCTCACGCCCCATGAAAAACTCAGTTCCTTTTTCCTCCCCGGAAAGTCTTCGTATCACCCTTGATCTTCCTCACAAGGGCAAGATCACAGGTATGGGGATCCCCCGTGGCATTACACTGATCGTAGGTGGCGGCTATCACGGAAAATCCACCCTTCTCAATGCCCTGGAACTGGGTATTTACAACCATATCCCTGGAGACGGAAGAGAATATGTTATTACCGATGCTTCGGCACTGAAACTCCGGTCAGAGGACGGACGTTTTGTCAAAGACGTGGATATTTCTCTTTTTATCAATGATCTTCCAAACAAAAAAGACACTACCTGCTTTTCTACGGAAGATGCCAGCGGAAGTACTTCCCAGGCTGCCGGTATCATAGAGGGCATGGAATCCGGCAGTCAGGTATTTCTCCTTGATGAGGATACTTCCGCTACCAACTTTATGGTCAGGGATGCTTTTATGCAGCAGGTGATCTGCCGGGAAAAAGAACCGATCACTCCTTTTCTGGAACGTGCACGGCAGCTTTTTGAAAATGCCGGAATCTCCACCATTCTGGTTGCCGGTAGCTCTGGTGCCTTTTTTCACATAGCAGATACTGTTATCCAGATGGACAACTACCGTCCTGTGGATATCACAGAGCTTACCCGTAGTTTATGCGCCCGGTATCCTGTATCCCTTTCCCAGACACCGGCTTTTCATATGCCGGAAAGCCACAGGATCATGACCAGGGAAAAAACTTCCGATGCTCACCGCAGCCGTCCCGTACATGGCTCACGGGCAGATCAGCCAGAACGCATAAAAACAAAACTTCATGGAAAGGATGGATTCTCACTTGGAAAATCTGAGATCGACCTGCGCTGCATCGAGCAGCTTACAGATCCTGAACAGACTGCTGCTCTGGCACTGCTTCTCAAATATGCCTGCGAGCATCTTATTGACGGAAAGAAAACCCTTCCTGAGATCATAGATTATCTGGAAAAGCAACTGAAAAAACAGGGACTTTCCTTCTTCTCTGAAGGTTCCTACATCCCCTGCGGCTACGCTCTGCCCCGTGTACAGGAAATCTATTCCTGCTTCAACCGTTACCGCAGGCCATAACCTGTTTCACGCATAAATCAAAACCACCACCTGTCGGCTCTGTCTTGCCAGCGGGTGGTGGTTTATCTTCATACATATTTTAGGGAAAGGAAAGAGTTTTCTTAAGAGCTTCTGTTCTCTTAAGATGTTTATATCATACAGGATAAATGTGAGAGAAATTTGTATAAATTCTAATAACTTTATAAAATTTATAAACTATCTGTAATCAATATGGAAATTATCTCTTTTCTGCCACGTCAGTCATGGCGCTGCTGTTTATTGTCGTAAGTTTCACAGAATCTTGCTGCAAAAGCCGGCGGCTCATTGTGAGCATAGAGATGGGAAATATCTCCAAAAGAACTCATACGGAAAGATGCGATCCCTTTTCTTCTCTCCTCTGTCACCAGAGTGCTCACAGATGACGGTGCGGCACAGAAATTATGCAGCATCACCATTGGTGAAATACTGAGAAGATAGCTGATCAGAATACAGCTCACACCAAAATGGCAGAAGAAAACAAGGGTATCCTCATTTTCCTTCTCTACCCTGTAATAATGCCCCTCACGCACATAGCCATGCTCTGCAAGAACCTTATCCAGACTTCCAGTTACCCAGTCGTAAGCTTCTTTCATTTTTCCCTCACGAAGGATGTCATTATCCCACCATCTGTCAAACCGGAAAAAATTTTCTTCCTTTGTCCAGTCCTGTGGAAGCCAGTCCCAGGGAATGATCTTCTCACCGTTTCTGTCCGGGCGTTTTACCTGGACATCAAATTCCCGGAGCCATTTACATTCCTGTGCCTTTCGTCCAAGCTTCTTCAGAGTACAGGATGCAGTATCCTTCGCCCTTCCAAGAGGGGAAACATAAAAGTCCTTTACATCCAGTGCCGTAATCTTTTCAGAAAGATATTCCGCTTCTCTCCAGCCTTTCTCTGTGAGGGAATCAATGGAATAATCCGGATCCCCGTGTCGTATAAACAATAATTTCATTTCTGTTATTCTCCCTCTGCATCCTGTGCATCCATTTCGTGAACAGCTCTTTTCAGAGCCTCAAAGCTTTCCTCACTTATGATGTGTTCGATCCTGCAGGCGTCATTGGCAGCAGTCTCCGGCTGCACTCCAAGTTTGGTAAGCCATCTGGAAATAAGCTGATGGCGTTCATATACTTTATCTGCGATCTGATGTCCTGCCTCTGTGAGGCGGATATCTCCGTCTGACGCTACAGTAATAAGATTCTTCTGGCGCAGATTCTTCATGGCAACACTGACACTGGGTTTCTTAAAACCCAGCTCTGCCGCAATATCCACAGCACGTACCAGTGACCTCTGATTTCCCAGTACAAGAATCGTCTCCAGATAATCTTCTGCTGATTCATTTGATTTCATGTTATACCCTCCCCGTTAGTTTGTCGTAGCTAACCAAGTTAAGGATAACATACTTTTGTAAAATCAGCAACTCCATTTTTACCCAATCAGGGAAGCCCCTTCATTACATATCTGTACGCTTTATATACGGGGAATCTCCACGGTCACTGATAATCTCGTAGCCTGCAGATGCCGCCCTTCTCGAAAGACATCCACGGCACTCTGCTGCTTCCTCGCCTGTACAGATCTTATTATCATAAAGCTCGTACTGTTTTCTGTTTTTTACCGGGGAAAGATTGGGCATCACTACATTTGCCCCCGCCTGAAAACCTTTCTCCCTGCCTCTTGGATCCAGTGTCCCAAGTGCTGTTGTCGCCGGAAGAAGAACCTCCGGAAGCATAATACGGATTACGGAAAGCAGAAACAGGGTCAGCTCAACGCTTCCTGCTTTTTCTCCTGCATAACGTGTATCATGGTGAGGAATAAACGGGCCGATCCCAACCATATGAGGATTAAGCTCTTTAAGAAAAACAAGATCCTCTGCCAGATGTTCATACGTCTGTCCTGGCGAGCCTACCATGAAACCAGCTCCTACCTGATACCCCAGCTCCTTAAGTTCATAAAGACATTTCTTTCTGTTGGCAAGGCTTAAATTCTCCGGGTGAAGAGATCGGTAATGGCCTTCATCAGCAGTCTCATGACGGAGAAGATATCGGTCTGCCCCTGCCTCTCTGAGGCGCTTATAGCTTTCCATGGTTCTTTCTCCTACAGAAAGAGTGATGGCACAATCCGGATAAGCAGTTTTTATACTTGTTATGATATCTTCCAGTCTGTCATCCCGGAACCAGGGATCCTCACCTCCCTGAAGGACAAAAGTACGAAAACCCAGGTCATAACCGTTTGCACAGCATGTAAGAATTTCTTCTTTTGTAAGCCGATAACGCACAGCGTTGGTATTGGAACGCCGGATTCCACAATAATAGCAGTCATTTTTGCAGTAATTGGTAAACTCAATAAGACCTCTGGTATAAATTTTGTTTCCAAAAAATTCCTGCTGCAGTGCCACTGCTTCCTGCCGGAGCTGTTCTTTTATTTCCGGATCTTCCCAGCACCTTAAGAGATCTGTATACTCGTCCTTCTCCAGAGTGTGATCTTTTATGAATTTATTTACGATAGCATTACTTCTTGCCTTATCCTGCATATATCTTCCCCCTGTTATTTCATTTCATAAAACAGATATCCATATTCAATCACTACATGCTCATAAACACGATCACTTTGCAATCTGTAAACAGGTATTGATGGATTCCATTGACACAGGCATCCACATTTCTGTTTCATTATCCTGTGCTCCCGCAACCCGAAAAAAGCTATCTGCCAATAAGGTCTTTTACAACCTCCCCTGCAATGATCAGTCCTACAACTGACGGAACAAATGCATTGCTTCCTGGGACCTGACGGCGCTGTGTACATTTTCTGGCTGTTCCCGGAGGGCAGATACAATGTGACTTGCAGCTAATCGCCATGTCATCAACAGGTGTCATAGGCTTCTCCTGTGAATATACCACTTTCAGCTTCCTGATTCCTCTTTTTTTCAGTTCACGACGCATGACTTTTGCAAGAGGGCATACAGATGTCTTGTAAATATCCGCTACCATGAAGCCGGTTGGATCCATCTTGTTTCCTGCTCCCATAGAACTGATAATAGGTGTTCCTGCAGCCTGTGCCTGCTCCACCAGCATAAGCTTTCCAGTTACAGTATCAATTGCATCTACAATATAATCATACTGTGTGAAATCAAAGGAATCTGCTGTCTCCGGTACATAAAAGGTCTTGTGGATATTTACCACTGCATCCGGATTGATCTCCAGGATCCTGTCTCTCGCTACATCCACTTTATATTTTCCTACTGTTTTTCTTGTGGCATAGATCTGACGGTTCAGGTTGGTCAGGCATACCTTGTCATCATCAATGATATCCAATGTACCTACACCGCTTCGTACCAGTGCTTCCACTGTATATCCGCCTACACCGCCAATTCCGAATACTGCTACACGGGAATTCTTAAGCTTCTCCATTCCCTCCTGGCCTATCAAAAGCTCTGTTCTTGAAAACTGATTGAGCATCTTGTTCCTCCCTGTATCTCTTACCCTGTATGTTTTTTCTCTGTTAACTGGGAGGATTCTATCATGTATAAAATAGAATGTCAATATTCCTATTAAATTGCTAGGAAAATCCTTTCCGTTCTTTCAGAACCATACAGATTGATGTCCTTAACAGAATCAGGAAAGTCCCCCTGCGGGGGGGGGGATATTTCTCCGACAGCCCTTTATGATAGCCATATAAATGAAAAGGGATTCCTGAATATCTCAGGAATCCCATACTGCGGGTAGCCGGACTTGAACCGGCACGGAGTTGCCCCCGAGAGATTTTAAGTCTCTTGTGTCTGCCTATTCCACCATACCCGCATATTCAATTATTTGTTCAAAAATGGGGCCTATAGGGCTCGAACCTATGACCCTCTGCTTGTAAGGCAGATGCTCTCCCAGCTGAGCTAAGACCCCAAATATGAACGACCCAGAAGAGACTCGAACTCTCGACCTCCGCCGTGACAGGGCGGCGCTCTAACCAACTGAGCCACTGGGCCA
>CAKROW010000027.1 GCA_934373235.1 uncultured Blautia sp.
TATAATTAAATTCCGCGCAGCCGGGGAGATAGCGGTGCCCTGTACCTGCAATCCGCTACAGCAGGGGTGATGCCAATCTGAGGCTTGTATCTTGTAGAGCTGCCCTCTATAAGTGGCGTTGACGTTTGGGTCTTACGCAACAGGAATCTGTGAACCGTGTCAGGACAGGAATGTAGCAGCACTAAGCAGAAGCTCTTGTGTGCCGTAAGGGTGCCTGGGCTGAGTTAACTGTAGAGGTAACGTCTGTGAGACCATTCCGAGGTGCGGCGCGCGTAAAAAGAAAATATTCTCTATATATAAACAGCAATCCCGCCGTGAAGATATCTCATCTTCCCGGCGGGATTTTTACATATGTGCATCTGCTCTACTTACCCGGCAGTACCAAAGCGTACATTCATATTACGCTCTGCACACCTGAAGCCAGGAAATGCTTATCTGTGTTCAGACTGTCTTATTTGCAGTAACCTACTACAACTTGGTTGATCAGCTTGCCATCTGCTTTTCCCTTCAGATCTCCCATAACTGCTTTCATGATCTGTCCTTTGTTCTTTGTTGCAAGAACCTCAGCGAATTTCTCTTCCAGATATGCTTTTATCTCTGCCTCATCCATCTGCTTCGGTGCATATTTTGCAATAATATCATATCTTGCCTGGTATTCTTCTTTCAGGTCTGTACGCTCTGCCGGACAGGTATCGATCTGCTCTTTGGCTGTTTTCAGCTCTTTCAGGATCACTCTGTCCACCAGCTCACTTTTGATCTCATCACGGCAGCCCTCATCGATTGCAGCTTTCTTTACTGCTGCGATCAGTGCGGAAACTGCTTCCTTTGTAACCTTGTCCTTTGCTTTCATAGCTGCGATCATATCTTTTCTTAATGCTTCCAGTTCCATTGTGTTTTCCTCCGTTTCCGTCCATTTGACATGGCTTCGTTTATCTGTATATTTTGATATTTTTTTCAGGATCTGTCAAGTGTCAGAGCGGCTGCTTCCTGCTTTTTCAGGATTTTTGCCTGCTTCTTTTTTTCCCGGAGTTCCCGAAAAAATGCGGAAAGCATTTCTGAACATTCCTCTTCCAGCACTCCTTCTGTGATCTTTACCTGATGATTGAAGCCTTCTGTCTGAAGAAGATTCATCACAGAACCGGCACAGCCTGCTTTCGGGTTCATACAGCCGATCACAACCTCATCCAGTCTGGACTGCACAAGGGCTCCTGCACACATCTGGCACGGCTCCAGAGTCACATACATGGTGCAGCCTTCAAGCCGCCAGTCTCCAAGTTTCCTGCTGGCCTTTTTTATTGCATTAAGTTCCGCGTGAGAAAGGGTATTTCTGTCCGTATTGCGGCGATTGTAGCCTCTGGCAATGATCTTCCCCTCATATACGATAACACAGCCTATGGGTACCTCATCCAGGGCTCTGGCTTTTTTTGCCTGGCGGATGGCTTCTTTCATAAAACGTTCCTGATCTGTCACAATTTTCCTCCATAAACAGCAGCAGCTCCTGATTACCAGCGGATAACTGCCATAAATTTATTTTTCGAATCTGCGAATATTATATGCATGAAAAAGAGTGCTGTCAATTTGCCGGCATCTGACAGATTGCGAATCTTTTGTTTATGGAGTATGCTTTAACAAAGCCTATCAAAAATTTCAGGAGGTATTTTTATGCGTATCTGCGGTTTTAATAAAACAACTTTGCTTGATTATCCGGGACGGGTTGCCTGTACGGTTTTTCTGGGAGGATGTAATTTCCGCTGTCCTTTCTGCCAGAACGGGGCTCTTGTAACATGCCCTGACACACAGCCGGAATATTCCCGGGATGAGATCCTGGCTTTTCTGAAAAAAAGAAAAGGGATCCTGGACGGTGTATGTGTGTCCGGCGGGGAGCCTACCCTTACTCCTTCTCTCCCTGATCTTCTCCGGGAGATCAAAGAACTGGGATATGACATCAAGCTGGATACCAACGGTACCAGACCGGAAGTTGTGCGAAATCTGGCTTCCCGCAGGCTTATTGACAAGGTCGCCATGGATATCAAGGCCTGTCCTGATAATTATGCTGCCCTTACGGGAATCAGTTCTCCGGATCTGGATGCGGTGAAAGAAACGGTTTCCTGGCTTATCAGCGGGGAAATTGATTATGAGTTTCGTACTACTGTGGTACGGGAGCTCCATTCCGAAAAGGATTTCGCACAGATCAGCCGGTGGCTCAAGGGCGCAAAGGCCTGCTATCTCCAGGCTTACAGAGACTCTGAGGGAGTTCTGAAGCCCGGATACAGTGCCTGCTCAGAAGAAACTATGATAAGATACCGGGATATCCTCCGCAGTACGATTCCTGTTGTTGAGATCCGTGGAATGGATATCTGACCGGATCAGATAAACTTTCATCATCTGTTATACAACATTGCATTATATGATCAGGATCTGCCTGTATCAGCATCTTTCCGGGCCGTGGATAAAGCAGTACCAGTATCCGCCTTTGCCGCCGGGGACATTGATCTGCCTGCTTTCCTTAAAGTAGGGGAAACCAAACATTCCTGCCATAAACCGTTCCTGCTGGTTATATACTCCCGGGACACCCAGTATGTATTTTCCTTTTCGGGTACGGCACAGCAGGATATGGCCGAAGCTCTCGTAACCATAAAGAAGAAATCGGTTATTGCACAGTCCTCTCTCTCGCCTGCAGAAACTGCGGCAGTCTGAAGGCCGGATTTTTTTACAGCTCTGAAACTCACAGTCGTCAAAGGGAGCGCACCCGGATGAAGTATCCGATGCCGGACGGGATGGCTTCGGAGCCGGTGGCGGCATTGGGCGGCCTGGCTCCGGGCGTGGCGGCTCGGGTGGCGGTGGCATTGGACGGCCTGGCTCCGGGCGTGGCGGCTCGGGTGGTGGTGGCATTGGACGCCCCGGCTCCGGGCGCGGCGGTTCCGAGGGCTTCGAATGTCTGTGGTCGGCCATGGCATGGGCTGTCTCGAGCTCCGGAGACAATACTGCTTCTTCCTGTTTTTCTTCTGTATACTCCTCTGCTTCCACCTCTTTTTTCTTATCCATCTCCTCGTTATCCTGCCCGTCTGAAATGTCAGGTTCTTTTTCTTTCTCCGGAATCTTCCATTCCCGGAAATTCTCCGGCCTGATGATCTCATCATCCCACTGTGTTCCCCAAAAGCCTCCGTTTTCCCCTATCAGCAGAAGTCCTCCCAGTTTTTCAATCCCGATACCGTAGCCATCGAGATCTCCTGCCTCTTTCTCTGCCGTATAACAGATCCTGTCAGCCTCTGTAATACAGCTCCCAAACAGGATTCCGTTCATCAGTCCGTCTTTTCTCACAAAACCATAAACATTGCATTTTCCACCAGGTGCAAGTCCCGGGCACTGCAGTTTTATTTCCAGATGGCATATGCCTGCCTTTACCTCTGCTTTCACAAAACCACAACTGCCGTCTTTTTTCCCATTGCGATATTCATATACATACGACACAAAACGTCGATATCCAGCCAAAGCTTCTCCTCCTGGATTCTGTTTCATTAATGTATATGAAAAAACAGACGGATCATTCCGCCTGTTTTAAACTGCTGACAGACCCCACCTGTAATTCCGGATCACACGGAGATCACAGCGGATGCTGACTTCGGTTACCATACAGCAGATAGTATCTGTTCCGGACTCTCACCGGATTCTCTGTTAATGTTCTTAACAACTGTACAGTCATTATAAAACAATTAAAAGAAATGTATCAGGATCCCTGTCAGTCATCTTCATATCTCCAGATCCCGTCTTTTTGGAGACGTTCTTTCAGCCTCTGCCAGCTCTCCTCCAGTTTCTCCGGTGTTTCCTGATACTTCGGTTCGCTCACTTCTCTGCTGTCATCGAACCATCCTTCTGCTTCCAGTCGTCTTGCGAGGTCATTTATGACACTGGAATCTGCACAATTTTGTTTACTCATTTTTCCTCCAATTCATTATCGGTTTTTACGTGCCAATATATATACGATATAAAATCGATTTTTCTTCACTCTTTTTGCAATTTTAGAGTTTATACCTCTACAAATTAATAATTTCTTCACATTTAGGATAAAATAAACAAAATCATTCGAAAGATATGAACATGAATTATTTGCTTAAGATCCGAAATCTCCGCGAAGATCACGATTTTACACAGGCTTATGTAGCTTCCAGACTGAATATCGGTCAGCGCACTTATGCTGATTGCCGGAATAATTTTTCAAACACACTTGAAGTAAGACTGCTTATCAGCGCTGTATTACAGTATTTCCGGAAAGTCTATAATCCTTTCCTTTTATTATATCACTTTTTTGCCGTATAGTGTTTATTTAAGGACATCAAAATTGCCTGTACCATGCAGACATTTCGATGTCTTTTTTATTTTATCTGAACATAAAAAAGAATCCTGCTTGCAGGATTCTCTGCCTGCGGCGGGTCGCTTCAGCGACATAAAAAAAACACCGAAAGTTTTATAAAAAACTTCCGGCGCCCCTGCCAAGTAGTCGAAGCGACAGGATTTGAACCTGCGACCTCTGCGTCCCGAACGCAGCGCTCTACCAAACTGAGCCACGCTTCGTTATTTATCTTTCTGTTGACTGCTCAACTGCAAGAGCTATTATATTAGACATTACAACATTTGTCAATATAAAATTTTAAAAAAGTTCAAAAAAATCGAATTTTTTACTTTCCACCTGAAATCCGGAACATTTTCCGGCTCAGGCGGGATTTTTATTTACCGTTTCCAGCGGCTGGGCTGATTTTCACAAATGGAATTCCACTGACAGTTTCCACAGATTTCCCTTCGTCTGTCCGGCTCAAGGATTTTTTCCTGAACCTGACTGGTAAATTCCCAGAAATCCAGAACCTGATCTGCCATAAGTCCGCACCGGTCCAGAACTTCCTGGTCATACTCTGCAACCTTGTCCCCAGAGGTGCAATGCCCGTCACAATTATTGGGACAGGCAGAACAGATCTCATCTGTATCCACATGAAGCCTGATTTTTTTCCCCTGAAGAAATATTTCCAGCATTTCTGCCATATGAGTCGAAAACCCGTTACTGTAGCCTTCACCCTTAAAATACGCCAGGCACATACCATGATGAGGGCGCAGGGGAATCGCTTTTTCCTCTGCACCCTCACTGTAGGCAGAAACCTGAACTCTGCTTTTATCTTGCATATTTGCGAACCTTTCCTGAAACAATATAGGCAAGTGCGATCTTAACAAGATCCGGGATGATAAATGGGATCACACACCATCCAAGAACCGTTGCAAGACCTACCGCGCCTGTAGTCCTTGCATAAACTACCATGAACCATGCGGTCCCAAAGGCATAGCAGACAATAAGTCCCAGTACCATACCAATAATCCGGACAACCGGCTTTCTGCCAAATGCTTTTTCAATTCCCCACATCACAAGAGCTGAAAAAAGAAATCCGATGATATAACCACCTGAATTTCCAAGCAGTGCGCCGACTCCTCCGGAAAATCCGGCAAATACCGGAACTCCTACTGTTCCCAGAAGAATATATACCAGCACTGCCAACGTTCCTCTTTTACCGCCAAGCACTCCTACTGCCACAAATACACCGAATGTCTGAAGTGTAAAAGGAACCTGTGCCGGAATTGAGATCCATGAGCATACTGCCATAAGTACTGCAAAAACAGCAATATACACAATATCGTATGTTTTACTTCTTGATGCTGCAACTGATGTCATCTTTTCCCTCCTGCTGCCAGAGCGTATCCGATCTTTACATAGCAATAGTAATGGGAACTTTCTCTTTCCGCTTTACTGTTTGTCCATGAACATAATCTGCTCTGTCATTGTTTTCTGTTAACAATTTAACATCTTCAGATTTGATTGTCAACCAGAATCTTTGATTAGGTTTACGTTTTATCATCTAACATGACACCAAAAATTTATTCTGTCTGAAAGAAGCGGCAACATTCTTATCTGCTTTCACTAATTTCTCTTTTAAAATACTCTCTTAGATGTTAAACTAAAATATGACCAAGCGGATATCCGCATCTGCCACCTGCTCAAGGCATGCAGATTTTCGAAACGATTTTTCAAACAAGCTCTATGGCTAACACAAATACAGAAACCACACTTTTTCAGAAGGGAGTTTTTCCATGAATATACAGGATGTACATAAAATCAGCACCCACTGCACCCGCACAGAATTCGTAGGCACAGCCGTTCTGGACACTATCGGACTGGTGATCTCCGGTGTTGATGATACGCTTCTCCGACACATGAATATCGGTACAGATTACCACTGTCTGGGGCTTTTCAGCTCCAGGACCGGTGCTGCCGGGCAGCTTACCGCCATCGATGATGCAGTAAAAGCCACCAATACAGAAGTTCTTTCCATTGAGCTTCCCAGAGATACCAAGGGCTGGGGCGGTCACGGTAACTATATCGTACTCGGAGGCGATGATGTCTCAGATGTACGTCACGCTATTTCCATGGCTCTTGAACTTACCAACCGGAATGCAGGCGAAGTTTATATCAGCCAGTCCGGACATCTGGAATTTGCCTTTTCCGCAAGTGCCGGCCTGGCCCTCCGCAAGGCTTTTAATACCCCTTCGGGGCAGGCTTTTGGCTTCATGGCAGGTTCCCCTGCTGCCATCGGCCTGGTAATGGCAGATACCGCCATGAAATCTGCCTCTGTATCCATCACCAGATACATGACCCCTGACGTAGGTACCAGTCATTCCAATGAAGTGATCCTGGCCATTTCCGGAGACGCCAGTGCTGTAAAAACAGCCGTGCTCAGTGCCCGTCAGATCGGCCTTGAACTCCTTATTTCCATGGGAACCTACCCTGAGATCCCAGGGACACCATATCTGTAAGCTTCAGCGACATAATTCCTCTCCGACGCAGTGCGATCCTGCCCGGAGAGCTTTTTTATGTCATTGGAACATTACGGAGTAATTTCCTATGATATAAAAAATGCAGATCCAGAAGATTCCCAGCAATCCTCTGCTCTGCATTTTTATCTTTCTGTTATTCTCCCGGAACGTGTTTAAAACACATTCTAATTTAACTGATAAACTTCTGCTGACTGAAGTCCGAAACTCAAAGCTTCCTCATGGCTTCCGCAGTAGATATCCACATGTCCATAAGGAGTTCCCAGATCCTCTACCGTGTAAATATTGCCATTGATCAGAAGCTGTGTTCCAAATGGCACCCCTGCCATGGCTACTGTACGTCCTGCTGTAGGAACTGTTCCGCTGGCAGTCAGATTACCTGCTGTACCACAGCACTGTGCACAGTTGCAGTAAGCTGTCAGTGTAAAATTGCCAAGATATTTACCCTGTCCGGATGACTCTGTGGATGTGCTCTCCTCTGCATCAGACTCAGTTGTGTCCTCTGTAGTATCTTCTGCTGCATCCTCTGTTGCATCCTCTGAAGTACTTTCTTCTGTATAATCAGACTCTGAAGTATCCTCAGCTCCTGCTGACGGAACATTATCCTCCTCTTCGTCTTCCTCTTCCTCTACTGTAACCTCAGAACTTGTAGAACTGCTGGAAGACTCTGTGGTATCCTCCTCAGGATCATATCCATAATCTTCCTCGCTGTATGTATCTTCTGTATCAGACTGAGAAACAGCATCTGTCTCAGATGCTTCTTCTGTATCATCGGAACTGCTGTCCTGGGCTGCTTCTGAGTCCCCATTATCGCTATCCTCGGAAGCTGCCGCCTTACTTCTCTCCTTTGCCGCTGCAGCCTCTGCTGCTGCCCTCTCTTCTGCTGCGCGTTCTGCCTCTGCCTGCTGAACCAGAGCTGTAATATTGTTATCTGCACTGGTGATCTCAGACATAAGCTGATCTGCCTCTGCCTGACTTGCACTGATCTGGCTTACATATGAATTAATATTATCACTGGTGCTTGCAGCCATAGCCTGAACTTCCTGCTGCTTGGATGCGCGCTCTGTCATCAGGTTGTTGATATCTGCGGATTCTTTCTCTATGGTCTCCTCATTCTCCTGGATGCTCTTCTGAAGATTCTCATACTTCTGGAGCATATCCCGGTCATACTGTGAAATCTGCGCTACGCTCTCTGCCCTGTTAAGAAACTCTGCAAGGCTTTCTGAGGAAAGCAGCAGCTCAAGTGCGGAGGAGCCTCCGTTCTCATACATATACTGGATCCTGAGCTTCATGGAATCATACTGCTCATCAGCAGCATTCTGCGCCTTGGTAAGCTCAGCCTTTACTTTATTTAACTCATCTTCCTTCTCAGCCGCCTGCACACTAAGCTCTGCAATGCTGTTGGTAAGATCATCGTACTGTGCGTTTAAATCGGCCAGATAGCTCTCCAGCTCCTGCCTTTTGCCTTCAAGGCTGCTGATATTGCCCTGTACCTGCGCAAGACCTGCTTCTGCGGCCTGTTTCTGCGCCTGTGCATCTGCGATGGCAGCATCTGTTCCGGAGGCATATGCCGTACTTCCCATGGAAAATGTAAGCAGTCCGGCAAGCAGTAATGTGAAAACTTTTCTATTCTTCATATAAACACCTTTCATCCTTTCGTGCTATCAGTATAACATATCTTTTCAAAAAAGCAACACTTTTATGTTATTTCTGTAATAAGTATGTAATATTTGTTGATTTTCACGAATGGGTTAAAAGTATTTATCATTATAATGTTATGAAAATATTACGAATATAAACAGAACGCAATTTTCTACGGAAAAGAATCCTGCGAGCAGGCTTCTACGCCTGCGTCGGGTCCCTTCAGCAACATAATTCCTCTCCGACACAGTGCGATCCTGCCCAGAGGGCTTTTTTATGTCATTGGAACATTACGGAGTAATTTTCTATGACATAAAAAGAACGGCATCCCATACGGAATGCCGCCATATCTCTCAAGCCTCGATTCTCAGGTCATTATTCCAAAGGATCACTCTGCTGCTTCTGCCAGTTCTTCCTCCGGCTCTGCTGCCATGACCTCCTGATATTTGTCAAGAATAATATTCTGTATTCTTTCACGTGTTACGGAATTAATCGGGTGCGCGATGTCACGATATTCGCCATCAGTAGCCTTACGGCTTGGCATAGCAATAAACAGACCCTTCTCTCCTTCGATCACCTTGATATCATGTACTACAAACTCATCATCTATAGTAACTGATACTACAGCTTTCATTTTTCCTTCTTTTGCAACCTTTCTCACACGTACATCTGTAATATTCATGTTTACATGCCCCTTTCATTTCGCTTCCGTATCCTGGAAAATCTGCCTTATAATACGTAGCGCTCGTTTTTCTCCACGACGATCTTCACTCCGTCTTCGCCGCAGTAATATGAATTGGCCCGGATCGTATCCCGGCTCTCTACAATGCAATTCTCAATATGTGTATTATCTCCGAGATATACATCATTGAGGATCACAGAGTTTTTGATAACACAGTTATTTCCCACAAATACATTGCGGAACAGAACGGAATTCTCCACAGTTCCGTTGATGATGCATCCACTGGAAACAAGACTGTTCTTCACATTTGCTCCCGGATTATATTTAGCCGGTGGAACATCTGCGATCCTGGTCTTGATGCCCGGCTCCTGTTTAAAGAAGTAATTCCGGATCTCCGGCTCCAGGAAAGCCATATTAGTCCTGTAGTATGCATCTGCTGTTGATATATTACTCCAGTACGTGTCGATCTTATATCCGTAAATTCTCTTCAGATTCTTATATCTGATAAGGATATCATTAACAAAATCATGTCTTCCTTCCTGGGCAGCACGTTCGATCAGTTCTATAAGCTGCCTTCTGCGGATAACATAAATACCTGTTGAAACTGTATTGTAGGAAGAAACCATTGGCTTTTCCTCAAACTCTTCAATCCTGCAGTCTTCATTCATGCGGAGAACGCCAAATCTCTCCACTTCATTCTGATCCCTGCAGGTTGTACATACAACTGTAATATCTGCACGCTTGGCAATATGATATTCAAGAACCTTATTGTAATCCAGCTTATAGATTCCGTCGCCGGAAGCGATCACAACATACGGCTCATGGCTGTTTTTCAGAAATGTAAGGTTCTGGTAAATAGCATCAGCCGTGCCCTGATACCATAAGCTGTTCTCCTTGGTGATAGTAGGGGTGAACACATAAAGTCCTCCCTGTTTTCTTCCGAAATCCCACCATTTGGAGGAGCTTAAATGCTCATTCAGGGAACGTGCATTATACTGTGTCAGTACAGCAACCTTCTGGATATGTGAATTTGCCATATTGCTCAGGGCAAAATCAATGGCACGATAGCTTCCTGCAACAGGCATTGCCGCGATCGCCCTCTTGTTTGATAACTCTCTCATGCGGTTATTGTTACCGCCTGCCAAAATAATACCTATTGCTCTCATTCTCTGCCACCGTCCTTTGCTGGAATCACCTGACCACCGGCCAGCTCACCACCCGGATAATCATCCCTTGTTGTCACACCTGAAATTGCAGTGTTCTTACCGATCCTTACGTTATCAGGAATCACACTGTTCTCTCCTACAACTGCAAGGCCGAAAGCATATACAGCAGGCTTCAGGACGTTAGGCGCCTCATCGCCACATCCCAGGACTACGTGATTACCGATCACAACATCCTCTGCCACAATGGACTTGTCCATGACTACATTCTCACCGATCTCAGAATTGCGCATGATAATGGAATCCCTGATAACAGAGCCCTTACCAATCGTTACATTTGGACCAATGACTGAATTATGTACTTCTCCGTAGATCTCAGTTCCCTCTCCGATAAGGCATCTGTCCACAACTGCCTCTGAGGAAACATACTGCGGAGGGATCACATCTCCCTTGGTATAGATCCTCCAGAATTCTTCATAGAGGTTAAACTCAGGGATAATATCAATAAGCTCCATATTTGCTTCCCAGTAGGAGCCCAATGTACCTACATCCTTCCAGTATCCGTTGTACTCATATGCAAAAAGCCTCTGTCCTTTCTCTTTGCAGTATGGAAGTACATGCTTGCCAAAGTCGCAGCCATTCTGGTCCTTCAGTGCGATCAGCGCCTCTTTGAGTACCGGCCATGAGAAAATATAGATTCCCATAGATGCCAGGTTGCTGCTTGGATGCTCCGGCTTCTCCTCAAATTCTGTAATACGGCTGCTCTCATCTGTTACCATGATACCGAAGCGGCTGGCCTCCTCCATCGGTACAGGCATGCAGGCTATGGTGACGTCTGCCTTGTTAGCCTTATGAAAATCAAGCATTACCTCATAATCCATCTTGTAGATATGATCTCCTGAAAGAATCAGAACATAGTCCGGATTATACTGCTCCATGTAAGCAAGATTCTGATAGATTGCATTGGCAGTACCTGTATACCATTCACTGCTTGTACTCTTCTCATATGGAGGAAGGACTGTTACACCGCCTTCATTCCGGTCAAGATCCCACGGAATACCAATACCAATATGTGTATTCAGGCGAAGCGGCTGATACTGTGTCAGCACACCCACCGTATCAATTCCTGAGTTAATACAGTTGCTCAGCGGAAAATCGATGATACGATATTTACCGCCAAAAGCAACTGCCGGCTTTGCAACTTTTTCTGTCAAAACTCCCAGCCTGCTACCTTGCCCGCCGGCCAAAAGCATGGCAATCATTTCTTTCTTAATCATGTGATCACCTCTTGTATGTTATGATTATTCCATTATATCATACTTCACCATATTAGTGAACATTTTTTACAATTATTTTGTCGTCACTTTGTTTTTTTTATCGCTATTGACTACGTTTTTTCGACATTTCCTTAATCACCTCAATATTCATTGAGTAATTTTCACATTTTTTTCAGTAAATTTCTGTGTAATTTTACCACAATTGGTCTTACCTCTTTTTGAAAAAAAGAAGCACTTTTCATTTTTTTGTATTAGAGGTATAATAAAAACGTTATAAATACCACATATATTAAGGTAAGGAGATCAATCATGTATCAGATAGACTTTCATACACCGCTCCATATTCATTTTATCGGTATCGGAGGAATCAGTATGAGCGGCCTCGCAGAGATCCTTCTTGAAGAAGATTTCAGGATCTCAGGTTCCGATGCCAAGGCAAGCCCGCTGACACGTTCCCTTGAAGAAAAAGGAGCTGTGATCCATTATGGCCAGCGCGCTTCCAATATCACTGATGACATCGATGTAGTTGTATATACAGCAGCCATCCATCCTGACAATCCGGAATTCGCCTGTGCCAGGGAGAAGAACATCCCCATGCTTACCCGTGCAGAGCTTCTTGGCCAGATCATGCGTAATTACGATACACCAATCGCAATTTCCGGTACTCACGGAAAGACCACCACTACTTCCATGGTTTCCCATATCCTTCTTGAGGGAGACTGTGACCCGACCATCAGTGTAGGCGGTATCCTTCCTGCCATCGGAGGCAACATCCGTGTAGGCGCATCTGAGACTTTTGTCACCGAGGCCTGCGAATATACCAACAGCTTTTTGAGCTTTTTCCCGAAGATCAGCGTGATCCTGAACATGGACGCAGATCATCTTGACTTTTTCAAGGACATTGATGATATCCGTCATTCTTTCCGTCGTTTTGCACAGCTTCTTCCTGCCGACGGAACACTGATCATCAATGCCGACACACCGGAGTATGAATCCATCATCAAAGACCTTCCCTGTCAGGTGATCACCTACGGTCTTGACCATCCGGCTGATTACACTGCAGAGGATATCACCTGGGACAAATACGGACATGCTTCCTTCACTGTAAAGAAAAACGGATGCAAAGTCGGCAGCTACTATCTCCGTGTTCCGGGAATCCACAATGTATCCAACGCTATTGCAGCTATTGCTGTAGGTAAACTTCTGGATCTTCCTGACGAAGTTATCGTGAAGGGACTGGGAAGTTTCACAGGAACTGACCGCCGCTTCCAGTACAAAGGCGAGGTTGGAGGCATCACCATCATTGACGATTATGCACACCACCCAACAGAGATTGCCGCAACACTGGAATCCGCAAAGAACTATCCACATGAGAAGATATGGTGTGTTTTCCAGCCCCATACCTATACACGTACCAAGGCTCTTCTGCCTGAATTCGCCAAATCTCTTACTCTGGCAGATCATGTTGTACTGGCAGACATTTACGCAGCCCGTGAGACTGATGACCTTGGCATTTCCTCACGTGATCTGCAGAAACAGATCCAGGAACTGGGAACTCCATGTGATTATTTCCCTACTTTTGATGAGATCGAGAGCTTTCTTTTAAAAAGTTGTACACATGGCGACCTGTTGATAACTATGGGGGCCGGAGACGTTGTAAATATAGGCGAACACCTTCTTGGCAAATAAGTTATCCACATTATCCACATGCTTATACACATTTTTATCCTGTGTAGCATGTGGATTTTTTTGTGCATAACGTAGTCGACATAATTCGACACACTCATTCGAGAAAAACCGCTATTTATCGAGATTTTTTGCATTTTTGCTGGTTTCAAATAATACTTATCCGCAAAGTTATCCACACTTTCCACATTTTCCACCTGTGGATTAGTGCACATTAGGTGTGAAAATCTCCTATTCTCTTTTAAATGGGGTTGTGCTATAATCCTTGTAGTTCAGAACGGCCGGTATTTCGGCCACATTTCAGAAAGCGAGATACTGTCCATGAGTATGATTTCCCTTGATAATACCTCCAGGCCGGAGGTCACGGTTTTATCCAATTATTTTATTGATAATTTTATGGGGCAGGCTAACGGAGAGTTTGTAAAGGTCTACATCTACCTTCTCAGAACTGCCGGGGATCCTTCCGCCTCTTTCAGCCTGGAACATATGGCTGACCGCCTTCTCTGCACAGAGAGGGATATTTTCCGTGCCCTGAAATACTGGGAAAAGGAACAGCTTCTCACTTTGGCCTTCACTGAGAATGGCCAGATCTCAGGAATCACCCTGACAGAACCCGAAAATACCAGGAACGAAAGTGCTGCATCCCAGGCAGCTCCTTTATCTTTTCATCAGCTTACCAGGGACAGGGTTGCCGCCCTTAAGCAGAATGATGAGATCCGCCAGCTTCTC
Source organism: uncultured Blautia sp. (assembly GCA_934373235.1). GTDB lineage: Bacteria > Bacillota > Clostridia > Lachnospirales > Lachnospiraceae > Blautia_A. Next base: position 14,049 of record CAKROW010000027.1, read on the forward strand.
TTTATCACAGAGAAATACCTCGGCAAAACCCTCACGCCTACAGAGATGCAGAAGATTCTTTTCTTTTATGATGAGCTTAAAATGTCTGCGGAACTTATTGAATACCTTGTGGAATACTGTGTTTCCAGAGGCCGGCGCAGCATCCGCTACATTGAGACTGTTGCCCTGGCATGGCATAAGGACGGCATCACTACTGCAGAGATGGCCAAAGAACACAGCTCACGCTTTACCAGGGAATATTACACGATCCTCAAGGCAATGGGAATCAGCGGCCGCAATCCTGTTGATGAGGAGATCGCATTTATGGACACCTGGCATAAGACCTATGGATTTGATCTTGCCATCATCCAGGAGGCTTGCAGCCGTACTGTTCTTTCCACAGGACAGCCCAGTTTCCAGTATGCGGATAAGATCCTGTCCGGATGGAAAAATAAGAACGTACATACTCTGGATGATATCCGTGCTCTCGATGCCCGCCATAAACAGCGTCAGCTTGAAAAGGCTGCAGCACGCAAGGACAAAAAACAGCAGCCCAGGACTCAGACCCCTAACCGTTTTAACAATTTTCACCAGAGAGATTATGATTTTGACGAATATGAGAAACGTCTTTTGAACCAGTAAGGAGCCAGATATGCCTTTACAGAATTTTCAGTACGATACTATAATGAGAGAATACAGCCGCCGCCAGGCACAAAGCCGCCATCTTCTTGAGCAGCGCACCCTGGAAGCCTATACTAAGATCCCCCGTCTCCGTGAGATCGACGATGAGGTGGCTTCTTTAAGCGCGGACAAAGTCCGCCGTCTCTTAAGCGGCAAAGAAAAGGGAACCGCCGATCTGAAATCTGCTATCCGACAGCTTGCAGATGAGCGCATCACCCTTCTTGTTGCCAATGGCTTTCCCGGTAACTATCTGGAGATGCCCTACACCTGTCCCAAATGCCAGGACACAGGTTATGTAGGCAACAAAAAATGTATCTGTTTCAAAAAAGCTGAGATTGAATTGCTCTATACCCAGTCAAATCTTACAGAAATTCTGGAAAAAGAGAACTTTGACAGCTTTTCATTTGATTATTATTCTGATACAATAACAAACGAAGCCACGGGACTTACTGCTCTGGAAACAGCCCGCAGGGCTTACAATACCGCACAGGATTTTGTGCGTAACTTTGACACCAGATTTGAAAACCTGTTTTTGTATGGCGATACCGGTGTTGGCAAGACTTTTCTTTCCCACTGTATCGCGCGGGAGCTTCTTGCCTCTGCACACTGTGTCCTGTATTTTTCAGCTTTCGATCTTTTTGATATGATGGCCGGAAATGCTTTTTCCAGAAAGGATACATCCACAGAGGAGGATCTGATCTATGACTGCGATCTTCTTATCATTGATGACCTTGGTACCGAACTTACCAACAGTTTCGTATCCTCACAGCTTTTTCTCTGTATCAATGAGCGGATCATGCGTAAGAAATCCACGATCATTTCCACCAACCTGAAGCTCAGGAATTTCTCGGATACCTACTCCGAGAGAACTTTTTCCCGAATTGCCAGCAATTACCAGATGGTAACACTGATCGGGAAGGATATCCGTATACAGAAAATATTTTTAGGAGGAAAATAAAAATGGCACAGGTAACTACGAAAGATTTTTCCACACTCCCCGTAGGAAGACTTGGACTTATCCCACTTGAAAGCTGCAGCGAATTAGGCGCAAAGGTCAATGACTGGCTGGTAAAATGGCGCGCAGAAAGAAACTACCCGGGAATCGATTCCTTCGCTTTTGACGGTTATAAGCGAGATTCCTATATCATCCAGGCAAAGAATCCACGTTTTGGTTCCGGTGAAGCAAAGTGTACCATCTCTGAGTCTGTCCGTGGTGATGACATCTATGTTATGGTTGATATCTGCAACTATAATCTGACCTACCCCATCGGACCGTACACCAATCTTATGTCCCCGGATGATCACTTCCAGGATATGAAGCGTGTGATCGCAGCTATCGGTGGCAAGGCCCGCAGAGTTAACGTGATCATGCCTTATCTCTATGAGAGCCGTCAGGACAAACGTGTGGGAAGGGAATCTCTTGACTGCGCCAACGCACTCCATGAGCTTGTTGATATGGGAGTTGAGAATATCATTACCTTTGATGCCCATGATTCCCGTGTACAGAATGCTACACCTCTTCACGGATTTGAGACTGTACAGCCGGCTTATCAGTTTATCAAAGCTCTTCTTCAGCATGAGGATGGTCTTCACATTGACAATGACCACTTTATGATCATCAGTCCGGACGAGGGAAGCATGAGCCGTGCGATCTATCTTGCCAATGTCCTTGGTGTTAACATGGGTATGTACTACAAACGTCTGGATTACACTACTTCCATTAATGGCCGTCATCCGGTTGCAGCTTATGAGTTCCTGGGACCGAAGCTTGAGGGCAAGGATATGATCCTTATTGATGATATGATCTCCTCCGGCGATACGATCCTTAAGATCGCTGAGCTTCTTAAAGAACGTGGTGCAGGCAAAGTTTATATCTGCTCTACTTTCGGCTTCTTTACAGACGGACTTGACAAATTCGACAAAGCTTATGAGAATGGCATCTTCGACAAGCTTCTTACCACTAACCTTGTATACCGCAGCCCTGAGCTTCTTGAGAAGCCATACTATATCACCTGCGATATGAGTAAATATATTGCTCTTATCATTGACACACTGAATCACGACAATTCCATCAGCCGTCTTCTTAACCCGGTTGACAGGATCAAGAAATGTGTGAACAACTATATGAGCCGCTATGACAAATAAATACTATTAACGCTCTGACCTATTATGCAAAAAAGCCCGCAGACAGAAAGATAATTTTCTTTCATATCTGCGGGACTTTTTATTATCTGTTTTATATCTGGTCAGAGAAATAGCTTCCGGTAGGGGATTTCTGCCTTATCCAGAAGTTCCATCTCACGCTTATGGCAGGTGCTTATGATCACCTGGCGTTCTTCTTTACAGAGCCATTTCAGCACTGCTGTCAGCCGGTCCTCGTCATACATGCCAAATACATCATCCAGAATTACCGGGAACGTATCTTTTCCGCAGAAAAGCTCTCCTGCTGCCATACGCAGCGCAAAATAGATCTGCTCCAGTGTTCCTCTGCTGAGCCGTTCCAGGGACACAATGCGGTCTCCGGTGTTCACAGTCATATTCAGATTTTCATCCATAAGTACCTGGGTATATTTTCCCCCTGTGATCTCACTTAAGATCTCAGAAGTACGCTGTCTTAGATTTCTTCCTACCTGACTGTTGATATTACCTGAAAGCGCCTCTATTGTTTCCAGGGCCATATTTAACGCCTGAATCTCCGTTTCCTCCGGAGTAAGTGTGTAATTCTCATTTTCACATTCCTGAAGCTCTGCTTTCAGATTCCCAAGAGCTGTCTGTTTCTCCTCATAGCTTCCGTCAAGACTGCTTCGGTTCCATTTCAGTTCTTCCTGTCTGGAGATCCATCTCGCAAGCTGACGTTCTCTTTTGTTCAGATCCCTGCTGGCACTGATATGCAGAAAAAAACCTGCCAGCGCAGCAATCACAGCGACTGCTCCGGAAACAATACTCATTTCCACCATGCCTGCACATACAGCCAGGCTCCAGGAACCAGCCATGCCTGCCACTGTGATCAGGGCCAGCAGAATATCCGTCATCTCGCGCTTCCTGCGAACCTTTTGTACCCGTTCTTCAAGAACTGCCCGGCCGTTTCCTTCCCCGGGTCTTATCCTCAGCCCTTCTTCCTGATCGCTGATCTTCAGTCTCTGTTCATCCAGCTCTGAGAGCTCTTTGTTCAGATACTCAATATTGGCAGTAATCTTCTCTTTTTCTTTTTCCAGATCTTTTTTTCGCCGGGAAATTTCTGTCAGGAATCCCTTCCTGGACATTTTAAGCATCTGTTCCGCCCGGCCAAGATCCAGTGAATTATCTCCGGTTCCCTGATAACTGGCCATATAGTTCTGAAGTTCCCGTATCAGTTCCTTGCCTGTGACACTTTTCAGTTGTGCTACAGACACTGTATTATCATAAACCGCCTCACTCACATCTCCCAGAAGTTCATCCAGCGCACCCTGGTCCGGATCCTGAAGGCTTCCGGTATCTTCACACAAAAGCTCACTGAACTTACTTTCCCTGTAAAAATTCCTGGTAAGACGATATTTACGCCCTCCTGTCTCAAACCACAGTATGCCTCCATAGGTAGCCGGATTTTCCCAGGGCTCGTATTTTGTGTAGGGATCGTTCTGTGCTGCTTTTCCCCGAAGTCTGCGTACACCGTAAAACATGGATCTGATAAAAGTATGGACAGTTGTCTTGCCGCTTTCATTCTCTCCGTAGAGAACATTCATACCAGGAGACAGCTCCAGATCTCTGTCATGGATCTTTCCAAAATTCTTTATATTCAAACGTCTGATGATCATTTTCAGATGTCCCTCCCCGTGCGGCTGGTTTCAAGCAATGCCTGCAATCCGTAGTACAGAGCTTTCCGTTCTACCTCATTCATAATATTTTTTGAGGTAAAATAGCTGATATAATCACCGATAAGAGTTCCGCTGTATCTTTTATACAGTGCCTCCAGATCATAGGCAGGTCTTGACTCATCAATAACCTCGGTCACATTTCCCAGTGCTTTCAGTTTCTCCGGGATCAGCATAAAATCCGGCGACCGCATTCCCTGGAGAATAACTCTGTATATATTCCTTCCACCTCTTCTGAAAACCTCTGATTTCATAGTCTCTTCCAGAGATATCTGAGTGGTATCCTCATGTACCGTCAGAACAAGCTGCTGATAAGTCCTGCAGGCAAAAGGAACAAATTCTGTCCGCACCCTTCCATCCACAAGCCGGCCCTGCATATATCCGTGCACTCCGGTATCATTCCTGTCTATAGGCTCCAGTGCTCCTGCATAAGCTGCCTGATCCCTGAGAAGGACCTGTGGCTTATGGATATGCCCCAGTGCAATATAATCAAATCCCGCCGCTGCAAGAGATGCCGTGCTTAAAGGTATATGTTTATCGTCCCCTCCATGAGCAAGAAGAATATGAAGTCCTTCCTCCTGGACAGGAACTGCTCTGTCATACAGTCCTTCCCGGATCTCCTGCCTGTCATAGCTCAGTCCGTAAACATACACATCCAGCTTGGGATCCTTCACACAGGTAAGTTCTCTGCTCTTAAAAAAAGTAACATTAGGTTCCCATTCAAAAGTACGGTAAAAGGAATCCCTGCTGAGGTAATCATGATTTCCTGCCATCAGATACACCCTGGTACCCGGAATAGTGGAAAACAGATAGTTTACCTCCTTCAATTCTCTCATAAGCGGCTGGCGGTGGAACAGATCTCCGGATATAAATAACAAATCCACCGGATCCTCGCGGATGCCCGCAATAACCCGGCGGAAAGTTGTCCAGATTTCTTCTTCCCGCTCTCTACTCCAGGGGCAGCCCCTGTCAGGAACAGCTCCCAGATGCACATCTGCAAGATGAATAAATCTCATAATCGTCTCCCTTTGGCAATTCATCTCCTCACCTGCAGATTGCTGAAATGATCTTCCAGACAGGCTCCGGGAGAATCCTTGCTATATTTATTAAAGATCACAGTTCTTTACAGTTCTCGGGAACGGGATCACGTCACGGATATTGCCCATGCCTGTAAGATACATAACACATCTCTCAAATCCAAGACCGAATCCGGAATGGCGTGTGGAACCGTATTTGCGGAGATCAAGATAGAAGTCATAGTCCTCTGCCTTAAGCCCCATTTCCTCCATACGGCTTCTCAGCTTATTGTAATCATCCTCTCTCTGGCTTCCTCCGATGATCTCACCGATTCCCGGCACAAGACAGTCCATAGCAGCTACAGTCTTGTTATCATCATTCATCTTCATGTAGAACGCTTTGATCTCCTTCGGATAATCTGTAACAAATACAGGTTTCTTATAGATCTCCTCTGTGAGATATCTCTCATGCTCTGTCTGAAGATCGCATCCCCAGAATACCTTATAATCAAATTTGTCATTGTTCTTCTCAAGGATCTCAACAGCTTCTGTGTAAGTTACGTGAGCAAACTCTGAATTGACCACATGATTCAGGCGGTCAAGAAGTCCTTTATCAATAAAGGAGTTGAAAAAATTCATCTCCTCCGGTGCATTCTCAAGCACATAGCGGATCACATATTTCAGCATAGCCTCTGCAAGATCCATATTATCCTGAAGGTCTGCAAATGCACACTCAGGCTCGATCATCCAGAACTCGGCAGCATGACGGGTAGTATTGGAGTTCTCTGCACGGAATGTAGGTCCAAATGTATAGATGTTACGGAACGCCTGTGCATAAGTCTCTCCGTTAAGCTGTCCGCTTACTGTAAGATTTGTCTCTTTGCCAAAGAAATCCTGTGAATAGTCAACAGTTCCATCCTCTGTCATCGGAGGGTTCTTCATATCCAGTGTTGTTACCTGGAACATCTCTCCTGCACCCTCACAGTCACTTCCTGTGATCAGTGGGGTATGAACATATACAAATCCTCTCTCCTGGAAGAATTTATGGATTGCATATGCACAGAGGGAACGAACTCTGAACACTGCCTGGAATGTATTTGTTCTTGGTCTGAGATGTGTGATAGTTCTCAGATACTCAAGGCTGTGGCGCTTCTTCTGAAGAGGATAATCCGGTGCGGATGTTCCCTCCACAGTGATCTCCTCTGCCTGGATCTCAAAAGGCTGCTTGGCCTGAGGTGTTGCTACCAGAGTTCCCTTCACAATGATGGCAGCTCCTACATTCAGCTTGGATATCTCTGCAAAATTCTCCATATTATCATGATAAACGATCTGAAGTGTCTCAAAAAAGCTTCCATCATGAAGCACAACAAATCCAAATGTCTTGGAATCACGTACACTGCGGACCCAGCCGCCTACTGTAATTTCTTTATCCAGATACTGTTCCCGGTTTCTGTAAATTTTCTTAACTGTTGTCAGTTCCATAATCTGTACCTCTCTACCTCATATTTCAGGGTTGCATCCCCTGTGATTCATCATATCCATTTACACTTTACGTTTTAGTATAGACTATTATAATCCATCCTGCAAGAATTAATTGACCGGTTTACCAAAAGGTTTGTCAAAAATCCCCGCACACCGAAAGACTTCATCTTCTTATGGTATACGGGGATTTTTATGCTGTTACCAGGTGAAGCTTGAACTGTTTCCGTTAAGCATACTGATACAGTAATAATAGATCCGTTTATAGGTTTTTGTTGTGTAATGCAGACCATCGTCTGTTCCGCTGTCAGTACCAGTCTTGGAATCATCGGTACTGTAGCCGCGTTTCATAAGGATACTGTAAGTATCAAAATACGTACAGGTTCCGCTGAGCCCGCTCTTGATAGCACTGTTAAATGCACGTATATCCTGCTCTTTTCGTACTGCACGCCCCATAAGCTGACGCATCTGACTGTTGACCGGATTTACGGACATATAGAAAAGCTTGCAGTTCTTTGCTTTTAAAGCAGGGGCGATCTGTTTGATATAGTTGATATAGTTTGCTGAGCTGTCAAGATCGTTGACTCCCATGTTAAAGATAATTGCAGTTGGCCTGGAACCTGTCCTGATCTTTTTGAGAAGCTGTGAATATCCCTCACTCATGAACCAGCTCAGTCCCTCTCCCTCTGCTGCAACAAAAGATACGCCCTGAAGTGCTGAACTTCCAAGCTGTTTTTCCAGCGTTGATGCCATTCTGGCTGTACGGGAATCTCCTACAAAGATCACCTGGCTGTACCGTCTCTGACGGTCAAGTCTTGCCATTTCACCTGCTGCAATATTTTTCTCCCTTGTGCGGTTAAATACTACCGCATACAGTCTGGTATTTCCATTTACCTTCAGAAGCTCTCCGGCCTCATAATCCGGATTTGCAGAGGATCCGCTCCGGCGGCTCTTGCTCCATCCCATAAATGTGTATCCACTTGCATTGGCTGCTGTTGGAAGACGGAGATAATTACCTTTACCCATGGTTACTGACTTCCATAGTTTGCCGTTGGATTTATACAGGTACACAGTTGCGGATTTTTCCTGGGAAGCATAGAGCTTCAGATTCTTGGTTGCCTTATATTTGCCTCCTGCTTTATATATCCTGGTACCATTCTGTGAGGTTTTCCAGCCAAGACTTACATAGCCCTTCCTTGATGGTACTGCAGGAAGTGTAAAATAGGTTCCTTCTTCTACTTTTTTATTCAGTGCCTGGTATGCAGAACTGGTTGTTCCATCTCCCATATAGAAGGTAAGTGTGTAATATTTACTCTTCTTACGTACTGCATAAAATGTAGTGCTTTTTGTGATCTTTACTTTGCTTCCGGCTTTGTATATAGCAGTACTTCCACCCTTTACATTTGTCCATCCAAGATTTTTGTAGCCTGCTGCCTTTGGTACCGATGGCAGCGTAATGGTGGCATTTTTCGCTGTGTACTGTGTCAGCTTTGCATATGCCTGTGCAGTACTTGTTCCGCTGTTGTTGCTGAATTTAACTGTGTAGGGAAGCCTTTTTCTCACTGCATAGAACGTAACATTTTTCCTTACTGTAACAGTCTTTCCGGCTGAATATTCTGATCGCGTGGCGTTTTTCTTGGTAGACCAGCCAAGATTCTGATATCCTGCTACTGACGGAACTACCGGAAGTTTTACCCTGCTTCCTTTTGCCACTTCCATATTCAGTGCCTTCATGGCTGAGTTACCGGATCCATTGGAATTCAGGAAAGTAACTGTCATTTTTGCATAACGGATAATATAAAGCTTTGTATTCTTCGTTATCTTCAGACTGGAATCGATCTTATACTTTACACTTGTACTGCCCTTTGCAGTAGTCCACCCTTTATTTATATATTTCGTTGAATTGATGTCCGGAAGTGTTACATAAGTTCCCTCCACAACTGCCACAGAACTTAAACTGGAAGTTCCGGAATTATTATAAAAAGTTACTGTGCAAAGGCTTGTTCCATAAAAAGTAAGCACATTTTTTTTCAGATAACCATTCCAGTCTTTTTCTGCAATTTTCACTCTGGAACCAGCCGCAAAAAATACAGAGTCATCTACTGCTGTATTGGCATCTACCTTCCATCCGCTTCCGCTTAATCTGTTATTTCCCGGCACAGACGGAAGGACAATGGTGGTTCCATCTGCAACTTTTTTCTGAAGACTGGTGTATACTGTCTTTCCGGCACTGTCCGCAAAACGAACGGTTATGGTTGTAGTCGCAGCTTCTGCTGTCTTTGTGCTTCCCGGCACAAAGAGCATTACGGCCAGCGCTGCCATCATAAAGATCCATTTCAGGGCAAGCTTAATCTTCCCTGTATTATTCATAATTATCACTCCTAATTTCAGATATGATTCTCTAAAGTATGTTTGAAAAAAGCTTTCTTCAGATTTTCAAACAGGCTCTGGTCTGTAATCTGGGAAAATCTGCCCTGAATATGTAAATACCTGTCTGTAAAACAAACATTCACCTTTGATATCTTATAAGGTATTTACGAATCTCATAAATGCATCTCTTCCTTCTGGTGTACATTTGTAAACACCTGCATCTTCAAGAACATGTACAAATACATTTCCAACTTCTTTGCGAAGGATATCCTGGATATTGTCTTTATCGATCTTGTCATATTCAGGCAAAAATTCAGCGACCCATGCCGCATGCTTCCGGATCTTCTCATTGGAAGCAATATCTTTACCTTCCAGAATGTATTCTTCCAGAAGCTCCAGCTCCTCCTTAAGTCTTGCAGGAAGGACTGCCAGACCCATGACCTCGATCAGACCGATATTTTCCTTCTTGATGTGATGATAGCATGCATGCGGATGATATACTCCAAGAGGATTTTCCTCTGTGGTGATGTTATTTCTCAGCGTCAGATCCAGCTCAAAGATGTCCCCCTTTTTCCTTGCAATAGGTGTAATAGTATTGTGAGGTTCTCCGTCTGTTTCCGCAAAAATAAATGCTTTCTCATCTGTATAGCCTCTCCATTTTGCAAGGATATGAGTTGCCAGATCGATCAGCTTCTTCTCATCCTTATGGCGGATACGCAATACTGAAAGAGGCCATTTAACGATTCCAGCCTCCACGTCTTCATATCCCGGAATTGTCACATTCTTCTCAACAGGCGCATTTGCCATGGCAAATGTATAATGTCCCCCCTGGAAATGATCATGGCTTAAAATAGATCCTCCTACAATAGGAAGGTCCGCATTGGAACCAAGGAAATAGTGCGGAAACAGCTTCACAAAATCAAAGAGCTTGATAAATGTGTTTCTTTCGATCTTCATAGGAGTATGGGAACAGTTAAACACAATGCAGTGCTCATTATAATATACATACGGTGAATACTGGAATCCCCACGGAGAGTCATTAATAGTGACAGGAATGATCCTATGGTTCTCTCTGGCCGGATGGTTTACCCGACCTGCATAGCCTTCATTCTCAGGGCAGAGCAGGCATTTCGGATAGCTACTGGATTTTGCCAGCTTGGCTGCTGCAATGGCTTTGGGATCCTTCTCGGGTTTGGAAAGATTAATGGTGATATCGATTTTTCCATATTCGCTGTCTACTGTCCATTTTTGGTCTTTTTTTACACGATAGCGTCGGATATAATTGCTGTCCTGACTGAGCTTGTAGAAATAATCCGTAGCTTTCTCCGGATCTTCCTTATATCTGTCCCAGAATTCCTTCTGTACCTGAGCCGGACGCGGCATAAGGCAGTTCATCAGTTTTGTGTCAAAAAGATCACGGTAAACCACACTGTCCTCGATCAGTCCTCTCTTTACAGCCTCATCCAGAAGTTCACTCAGGGTTTCCTCCAGATCAATGTCAGCATACTCTTCTTCCGGCTCTGTATACTCATCTTCTCCAAATACCTCCAGAAGAAGATTTGTCGCGTAGATCCGTTCACATTCCGGTGTGATACCAGTTTCCACTCCATACTGTACCAGTTTTTTGATGCTTTTACTTAACATGTTTTTACCCCTTTCCCATTGCAGTTATTTTGCGTTCCGCAACAAATCCGGCATACAGACCTCTGCTGCCAGATCTGCACGGAAAATTTTATGTCAACGTTACTCTGTAACGTTTTCAATGTAGGTAAGAAATACGTTCCCCGCACTTTTGAAAAGTGCTGTACTGTCATTCATTCCATATGGGCTTGTCTGACCTGTGGACGGATCATAGAGATAGGTATTATATTCATCATATCCTACGATCACTACACTGGTATCTGCCCCTGTCTTGGCAATGACAGGTCTCTGTGCACTTATCTCATAAAGAACGCTCTCCAGCGAACAACCTGTAAGGTCGATAACCGTACCATCTTCTCCCAGTCCATCCTGAAGCTCGCTCTTTTTCCAGGAAGCTGACTTAAATATATCCGAAATATCATCTGTATTCAACTGTATCTGTGTCTTTTTATTTCCCCGCTCCCATACATACTGCTGGGCACGGTTCAGTACAACTCCGGTTTTGGCATTTGCCCTTCTTATTGCTGCTGCCGGATCCGTGTAGGTCATATCAAGCTTTCCACCTGCATACACATAATAAACTTCTCCCTGCGGCACTTTGGTATCCAGTAGCACCGCATCATTGTCTGTACTTTGTATCTTTGCAGAGATCACAAGAGGTTTATCTGTTGCAGGCTTGGTCTGAAGTGCCAGGCGGACCATGGTTCCTGTTCTGGATGTAGAAGTAAGCTCAATCTCTGTCTGGCTGGCAGAAGCCACCTTATTGTTCATGATATTATCTTTTTTCTGTACAGTATAGGTATTTCCAGATTTTGCGGAAAGTTCAAACTCTGCGAGTGTACTGCCAACAGTCGCTTTGGTTATATAAAGTCCGTCCTGATGGTACTCCTTTTTCAGTTCACCCTCAAAGCTTTCTATGCGTACAGTACTGATTCCCTCGGTGCTGTGGCCGTTATCATCAGTCAGAATATCCTCATTGGAAAGAAGTCCGTAAACCAGATCCTCATTAAGGAAGCCCAGCACACGAAGTCTCTGCCCTTTGGAGGGCTTCAGTATCCTGATCTCTGCGGTATCAAAATCAACTTCCCTGATCCTGCCCTTTTCGTCTCCTGTGACTACCAGCCATGCAGCATGTGCATTACTGTCTGAAACCTTAAAATAATTCTGCCGGATTCCTTCTTCCAGTACCTGGGACTCTCCGCTTTCCACATCAACTTGATAAAGTTTCTGTGCAAAGAGAAGGAATAACTGATTGTTGCTGTTTACATAAGTAAGAGTTCCCAGATCTTTTTTCAGGAACTGATATGATTCTGTACTGGGTATGAAAGCTTTTTCTTCCACAACATTCCTGTCACTGTTGTAATGATACACGCAGACACCGCTGTATCCTTCGTGCAGGCCACGGTTCATATAACCATACAACACAAAATCCATATCTCCATTATCATCAACGCGAATGATCTTAATATCATGTTCATTCCGGGCATCTCTGGAATCTCCATCTGATTCCTTACGGAAGCTGAAGATCCTGTTTATCTTTCCTCCTCCCGGTGAATATGACCAGAGATCTCCTGCCTGTACAAAAGCAATAACCGAGCCTTCCGTACTTGTTGTGTAAGTCACATCTCTGTCTCTGACTCCCAGAAGAATTCCCTTATCTGACACAACAGACATAGTCGGGTCAAAAATACTGGTTGCCGATCTCTGAAAATCCAGAAGCATGATCCTTGTCTCCGTGTATCTCATACGGTAAAATTCTGTCACATCATAAACTTCTGTTCCACCGCTGTCGTTATCTGCCGTAATCTGGTATTTCAGCGTAATGCTTGCAGTTGTTTCATTAATCTCGTTAATGGTTGGCACACCTCTCAGCCGCAGCTTGGGAGCCAGAGATCCCCAGCTTATATTGCTGAGTCCGGAATTGATATTCACATTGTTAAAGTTAGTTCCGGAAGTTGTATCCTGCTCCTCCAGATACCCGGACAGGGAATCTGCTTCCATCTTATCCAGGCATTTGGCAGAAAACTCATTCACAAACTTAAGATAGGATTCTGTATTCAACTGGCTTCTTGAAACCACTCTTGTATAGTAATAGGCTTCTCCATCACCGGTATCCAGAGTGATCTGAAGTGAATACTCCTGGTTCATCCTGAGATCACTGCTGATCTCAATGGCAGTGCTCAGGTACCCGTTATCCTCTTTTGTAAGATTTTTGATCTTTCTGTTTTCCATGACCTTGCTGCCATCAGAAGTACGTATTTCATATGAAAGGCCGGAAACCTTTTCCTCGTAAGGCTTTATAAGAAAAGTAAGCTGTTTGGTGGTATCCAGCGGAGTAATACTGTCCCTGGAAAAATCAGCCTGCATCTGCTGTCTGTAACCATACATGATATTTGCAGATGTATCTCCGATTCTGACCATTACTTCCGGAAGGGTCGCATCATTCATATCTGACCGATTATCTGTAGTCTGATTATTATTCATAAGGATTGCGGATACCGCAACTCCAAGTACAAAGATCAAAAGAAGAATCGCAGCTTTGCGTATGAATTTTTTCATGTTATTCTCCCTTCTGTAACGGAACCTCTTCCGGATAAAGAAGCCTGTCCAGTGTAGGGGTCACATGAAGGGCTTTCATTGTCCCCGCAAAGCTTTCCCTTTCTTTGAATTTCCCTGTCCTGACCGCACGGATCAGGATATTCTTAGGTGTATGCTCCATATCGATAAATTCAAGAAGCTGCGTCTCATATCCTTTACTTTCCAGAAGCTCTGCACGGAGACCATCTGTGATCAGTGCAGCTATTCTCTCCTTAAGGATTCCATAATGAAGAACAGGCTGAAGAATATCATTCCTGATCTGTCTGTTTACTTCATGCTGACAACACGGCACAGAAAGAATAACCTGTGCTCCCCATTCTACGGCTTTGGCAAGGGCAAAGTCTGTCGCTGTATCGCAGGCATGAAGCGTTACCACCATGTCTACTGAGGAAACACCTTCAAATCCTGCAATATCTCCCTGACAAAATTTAAGTTTCTCATATCCATAGGACTGCGCCAGCTCGCTGCAGTGACGGATCACATCCTCCTTCAGATCGAGCCCGATGATCCTCACATCCAGATGTTCCAGTTCCCGCAGATAGTAGTACATGGCAAAAGTCAGATAGGATTTGCCGCATCCAAAATCCAGTATCGTGATCTCTCTGTCCTTAGGAAGCTTTGGGATAATATCCCTGATAAATTCCAGAAACCTGTTGATCTGCCTGAATTTGTCATATCTTGAAGCAACAACCTTCCCTTCTCTGGTCATAACTCCCAGATCTACCATAAATGGCACCATGGTACCTTCCTTAATTATATATTGTTTTACCCTGTTATGTGGTGCTATAGGTACCGGCTCTGTTGTGGCATGCTTCCTGGTTTTTACTGTAGCCTTCCCTTTCTTGCTAATCAGGATGCTGCCATCTGTATTTCGCCCGGTTATCTGAAGCTGGCGAAATTCATCCATTGCCGTCTCCAGATAAGCAATCATTTCTTCCCGGGTAAAATTCTTATGGTAAACCTTTGGTCCCTCAGTCATAGATGCCTGATAGCACAGTTTACCTTTCAGCTCTACAGGACGGAGCTTTACCTTGGATGGACCTTCTCCTGTCCTGCGTCCGCTTAAAACAGCCTGTATAAGCTGCCTATTGATCTGTTCTTCCAAAAATTCCCTTATTATTTTCATCACATTCCCATTTTATTTATAAGCTATTTAATTTTCTTATTTACGATCAGAACCTGCGTCTGCACCGCTTTCTTCTGCATCGTCTTCTGGATATCTCCTGATATACCAGAACTTCGATCAGATCATCCAGAAAACTGCCTGCAATTGCCTGAGCAGAGGCATCCGGCATAACCTCATCCCGGATAATACTGCAAAGATGATACAACATAAAGCGATCCGGATATTCATCATATAACCTGCTTCCTTCGTAATCCATAAGCTGGCACTGTTCCTGTGCTTTTTCCTGTATTTGTCTCGCCATATCCGGATAGTAAGATCTCATCAGGGCAAGTTCCTTTTCCTGTGCCCGTTCTTCTTCGTATAATTCTGCATCTCCCTGTGCTATATAAAACGGATAAAATTCTCTATATATCATTCTGCTTGGAAGTCCTTTTTCTTTTATCTGTTTCATTATATGCAGAGTAAATGTAAGCTGACAATATACCATATCCGGACAGTGGTTCTGTATAATCCATTTTTCAGTTTGTTGGAGTTCTGACATATTATGGCTGCCTATGCCATTTTCTTTAACATTCCCCTTGTCAGACGTACACTGTGTTCAATAGCAAGCTTCTCAAAAGCAGGATAATCCATATTCGCACTGTCATCTGCTTTGTCAGAAATCGCACGGATAATAAGGAATGGTACTCCATTAAGATGAGCAGCCTGTCCGATTGCTGCCCCTTCCATCTCTACTGCATAGGCATGGAACTCATTTACAATATTATCTTTCACATCATGGGAGCAGATAAACTGATCTCCGGATGCAATTCTTCCCTCAAATACCTGAATATCCGGATTTACCTCATTACATACTTCATGAGCAACCTTTCTCAGGACCTCATCTGCCTGGAAAGAAAACTCTTTCATCTGCGGAATCTGTCCCTTGGGATATCCAAAACCGGTTGCGTCCATGTCGTGATGAAGTACATCTGTGGAAAGTACAATATCTCCAATATTGATATCATTATTCAGGCTGCCTGCAATACCTGTATTGATCACAGCCTCAGCCTGAAACAGATCTGCCAGAATCTGTACACAGATACCCGCATTTACCTTTCCGATTCCGGAACGGACTACAACTGCCTTCTTACCTTCGAGAACACCCTCATAAAAATCCATCCCTGCACGGGTTGTGATCTTTACCTCAGTCATGACTTCCTTGAGTCTGGAAACCTCTTCTTCCATAGCTCCTATAATTCCAACACATTTCATGTTAATATCCTCACTTTCTCATAGCTCTTTACAAAATATCCTTTATATTATAACAAATTTTATTTTTTATGGAAACTTTTTTTCGGAAATGATATAATCGAAATGTGCATATGGAAGAAATACAGCAGTTTACCCCACTCTGCGCAAACTGCTATATCAGAAAATGCAACGGTTCAGCAGATTTAAAGTTCTGCCTGAAGAACCATTACCATAATTACACTTTACAGGAGGATTCAAATGCTTTACAAAACAAAAGGTGTCTGCGCTCAGAGTATTGAGTTCGAGATCGATGATAACAACAAAGTTCACAACGTAAAATTCACCGGTGGATGTTCCGGTAACACACAGGGCGTTGCCTGTCTTGCAGAAGGCATGGATGCTAATGACGTAATTACCCGTCTTGAGGGAATCCGCTGTGGATTCAAGCCAACATCCTGTCCGGATCAGCTTGCGAAAGCTATCAAAGGAGTTCTCAACGGAGAGGCCTGATGCCTCTCCGTTTTTTTGTATATTTCATATTATCCTATAAATCAGTTCTGTCCCATTTATCACACAGTGACTGGATTTCTCTTGCAAATCGATCCAGATCTTTATTGGGACAGCCCTCATTTTTCTTAATAACACTCATAAGTCTGCGTCCAAGAGAAACAAGTTTTTCGTATGCCCTTGCTGCCCTGGTTGCCTTCGGAGATGCAGCAGCCTTCTGTATCCGCACCCCTTTTGCCTCATAGACACAGGCATCTGCTGCCAGATCATAGACAGTTCCGCTGAATGGTGCTGTTGCAGCATATCCCAGCTCTTCTCGCAGTCTCTGAGCAAAAATTTCTGTTACACTGTCCTCGCCATGTGTTACAAACACATGCTTCGGCTTTTTTTCAAAGGCTCTTGCCCAGTCCAGAAGACCATTTACATCCGCATGGCCACTGATTCCCGGCATCTGGCAAATCTCTGCGCCTACATAAACAGACTCACCAAACAGTTTCAGCTCCGATGCACCTTCCAGAAGTGCCCGGCCCGGTGTACCGATTGCCTGATATCCAACAAAAAGTATGGTACATTTTTCATTCCACAGATTATGTTTCAGATGGTGTTTGATTCTTCCTGCATCACACATTCCGCTGGCAGAAATAATCACTTTGCACTGATCATCAAAATTGATGGCCTTGGAATCATCACTTGTAACAGAAATTTTCAAACCTGGAAACGATAGTGGATTAATTCCACGTTTCAAAAGATCTAATGCTTCTTCATCATAACAGTCAAATCCATGTTCTCCAAAAATCGTAGTGGCTTCATTTGCCAGAGGACTGTCTACGTAAACTTCAAATCCATCATGTCCGTGAACCAGATTCTCTTCTTTAATCTGCCTTATGAAATACAGCATCTCCTGAGTTCTTCCTACTGCAAAGGAAGGAATTACTACATTTCCACCTCTGTCAAATGTTCTCTGTATCACTTCTGCCAGAAGTCCTGTATAATCCGGTCTTTCCCCATGGCTTCTGTCGCCGTAAGTAGACTCCATAACTACATAGTCTGCATCTTTAATGTAAACCGGATCTTTGATCAGTGGTTGATTCAGATTTCCAATATCACCGGAAAATACGATTTTTTCTTCTTTTCCATCTTCTGTAATCCACACCTCGATACTGCTGGATCCCAGAAGATGTCCTGCATCTCTGAAGCGTACCCGGATTCCCGGTGCAGGTGTGAGCATCCTGTCATATGCGCATGCAACAAAATTTTTCAGGACTCCCATGGCATCTTCCATCGTATAAGCCGGTATAAACTCTGCCTTGCCCTGTCTTCTTCCTTTACGGTTACGCCACTCAGCCTCAAACATCTGAATATGGGCGCTGTCACGAAGCATGATATCACAGAGATTACAGGTAGCCTCTGTAGCGTAAATAGGTCCCTGGAACCCCTTGGCATATAATGCCGGAAGATTTCCCGAATGATCCATATGTGCATGTGTAAGAAGGACAAAATCCAAATCTTTGGCTGCTACCGGAATTTCTTCATTCTCATAATAATCCGGTCCCTGTTCCATACCGTAATCTACAAGAAATTTCCTGCCCGCTGCTTCAAGATAGTAACAGCTTCCTGTTACCTCATGTGTCGCCCCAAGAAAAGTAATCTTCATATCAAGACCCCCTTTAGCCCTTTGGATAAATCTGCCTGATTCAAATTACAAAAAGGCAAAAGTAACAACGTAAATTTTCTGATATTTACGCCCACTTTCAATTAGTTGTTGTATTTATTATACACGAAGTCCAGTATTTTTGATAGTCTTTTGGGGGAAATTGTATAGAAATGAATTGAAATTTTTAGAAAATCCCGACCGATGAAGGTAATGTAAGTTTACAGATTATTTTATTTTTTTGAATTCATCATCGGTCGGGGACTTGGCTACGTATCTTATTTTATTAACCTCTATGGTCAATGAGATTGGGGGATTGTGCGAATATTTCTTTTTAAGCGCTATCTGGTATCAAAAACTGGCACGTATTATTTTACCAGAACGCCTTTTGTTAATGTCTGAACAGATTCTTTGCTTCCGTCTTTGGCTGCGTGATATCCACGTACTCGGTAATAGTATCCGCTTGGAACAATGACATTAATGCTTTTGCTTAAATGCGTAACATTGGATGCTGTGAAGTCCCAGCTTTTGTATGTCACGTATTCTCCGTTTACTTTTCTCTCTAAAGAAAGTGTTAAATAAACTTTACTGCATGAATGATGGCATTGTGTTAAGCCATATACATTTACCTTGTTACTTGCCAATTTTTTTATTTTTGTTGTACCTGAATTAAGATTATTTCCTCTAAGCATACTATAAGCAGTGTCTTCTGAATAATCTTCATCCGTTTCCTCGTCAGATATTGTTATATCCATATCTTCTGCAAATACGGATACATTCATAGTAAAGCATGAAATAACAACTCCTAACAACAGCAAAATTCTTTTTAATTCTCTTTTCACCGCAACTCCTTTCAATCTGAACTTCATTACATATATAAATACGACATAAACTCCAAATATTTTCCTACAATCTTATTTTTTTTAAAATTTCAATTAATTTTTCCTTATCTATCTTCCCACTAATCTGATAATATGCCTTATCAGAATTCCATACAGCAGTATATGTCGGTTCTAAATCATTTTCTGATTGTACGGTCAATAAATCAATTTCCAATACGTTATCTGATGTTCTAATTTTCTCAATTCCTTTTCCATGTAATTTAGTATTATAGCTTCCCAAATCAGCATCCATTTTACTGATCAAAACTTGAATAACTTTATTTTCATATTCATATTCCAGCTCTGCCACTCCCGATTCTTCAGACAAAACATAATCTTTATATTTAAATTCTTTCGGTCTATACATAAATTGTGGAATTTCAACATCTAACGTATCCTGAATATTTTTTCTAATCTCCTCTTCATTTCTTTCTGTATAATCATTTTCACTATTATCAATTAAAATATCTGTATCATTTCCCGCCCAATAATTAACCGTATCAACAACATACCTTCTATTCGCCTCACTGGTCATACTGGCTGCAAACACGCAACATGCACATACCGCCACTGTAGCGGCAGCTTTGGTGATTTTTTGTTTCCAGGATTTCTTTGGGCGATATTCTCTGATTTTTTCATCTCTACCGGGGATATTATTTTTATATGAACGATCCTCTGCTCTGAACATGGGTTCTGCCCCTGCAGATTTACTGTTTCCATGTTCTGCTGTAGAACCAGTTTTTTTCAATTTTATAATCTCGTTGTATGCAGTATCTGAATCTCCGTTCTCTTCCTCACGGTAAACTCCATCTGCCTTTAAGCGCTCAATCAGTCTGTTATAGGACGCTTCCAACTTTTCCTCTGTTTCTTCGTATTTCTCTAAATTTTCATTTGAGGACAGTGCTTTCTCCATCTGATCTGTTTCTTTTTCATACTGTTCCTCTATAAATTTTTTCAGCTCATCATCTCTGAAATCTTTCATTATTTTTCTCCCGCACTTTATCTTTCCTTGACAATTCTTTCATTGGGGTTCATATTTATGGTAATATATATGACTATTCAGGAGGAATCCCTATGAAACACATTGTTCTCACCGGCGGTGGTACAGCCGGCCATGTAACTCCCAATATTGCCTTGATTCCAAGGCTTAAAGAACTTGGTTATAAAATTTCCTACATTGGTTCCTATGAAGGAATTGAAAAAAAATTAATTGAAGAACTTGGTATCCCATACTACGGAATTTCTTCCGGTAAACTGAGACGTTACTTCGATCTTAAGAATTTTTCCGACCCATTTCGTGTATTAAAAGGCTTCAGCCAAGCCAGAAAACTTCTGAAGGAATTAAAACCGGACGTCGTCTTCTCCAAAGGAGGATTTGTTACGGTTCCTGTAGTGATCGCTGCCAAACGCTGTAAAATCCCTGCCCTGATTCACGAATCCGATATGACCCCAGGACTTGCCAATAAGCTCTGTCTTTCATCTGCGTCCAAAATCTGCTGTAATTTCCCGGAAACTGTAAACAGCCTTCCGAAAGATAAAGCAGTACTCACAGGTACTCCTATTCGTCAGGAATTACTTTCCGGCAACAAAGATGCCGGAAGAAGGTTCTGTGGGTTTACAGATGATAAACCTGTACTCATGGT
>CAKROW010000028.1 GCA_934373235.1 uncultured Blautia sp.
CGCTATAACTGTACCGATATCTGCGATGGTGAAAGCCAGGGAACAGACGGAATCAACTACAGTCTGGCAAGCAGGGAAATGATCGCAAACATGATCGAGATCCATGCAAATGCAACACCATTTGATGCCGGTGTATATCTTTCAAGCTGTGACAAGGGTGTACCGGGAAATCTGATCGGACTTGCAAGAGTAAATATCCCTTCCGTATTTGTTCCGGGCGGAACCATGAATGCGGGACCTGAGATGCTGACTCTTGAGCAGCTGGGAATGTACAGTGCAAAGTTTGAGCGTGGAGAGATCAACGAAGAGAAGCTTGACTGGGCAAAATGCAATGCCTGCCCAAGCTGTGGAGCCTGCTCCTTTATCGGAACAGCTTCAACAATGCAGATCATGGCAGAGGCACTTGGACTTACACTTCCTGGTACAGCTCTGATGCCGTCAACAAGCCCGGATCTTCTTGCTTTCGCAAGAGAGGCAGGAAGACAGGCAGTAAGGATCGCACAGATGGAAAACATGCGTCCTTCTGATATCGTAACTATGGACAGCTTTGAGAATGCGATCCTTGTACACGCTGCAATCTCCGGAAGTACAAACTGTCTGCTTCACATTCCGGCGATCGCACATGAGTTTGGCATTGAGATCACAGGTGATACCTTTGACAGACTGCACAGAAATGCAAGATACCTTCTGGATGTACGTCCTGCAGGACGCTGGCCTGCTGAGTGCTTCTATTATGCAGGTGGTGTACCGGCGATCATGGAGGAGATCAAGGAACATCTCCATCTGGATGTGATGACAGTTACAGGAAAGACTCTGGGAGAAAACCTGGAGGAGCTGAAGAACAACGGATTTTATGAGAAATGTGATAAATGGCTTCAGGAATTTAACAAACGTTATAATGTAAGCCTTACAAAGGAAGATATCATCCGACCATATGACAAGGCGATCGGAACCGACGGAAGTATTGCAGTTCTCCGTGGAAACCTTGCACCTGAGGGTGCTGTGATCAAACACACCGCATGCCCGAAGGAAATGTTTAAATCCGTTCTCCGTGCAAGACCGTTCGACAGTGAAGAGGAGTGTCTGGATGCAGTTCTGAAGCATAAGGTTCAGAAAGGTGATGCAGTATTCATCCGTTACGAGGGACCAAAGGGAAGCGGAATGCCGGAAATGTTTTATACATCTGAAGCGATCAGCAGTGATAAAGAGCTTGGAAAGAGCATCGCACTGATCACAGACGGACGTTTTTCCGGAGCATCTACAGGCCCTGTTATCGGACACTGCAGCCCTGAGGCTGTTGACGGTGGCCCAATCGCACTTGTTGAGGAAGGCGACCTTATTGAGATCGACGTTATGGAAAGAAAGCTGAACATTATCGGAATCGCAGGGGAAAGAAAGTCCATGGAAGAGATCGACCAGATCCTTGCCGAGAGACGTAAAAACTGGAAGCCTAGAGAACCAAAATACAAAAAAGGCGTGCTGAGACTTTTCAGTGAGCATGCTGCAAGCCCAATGAAGGGAGCCTATCTGGAGTATTGATCATGAAAAATAAATTTATTACCCTCGGCGAGATCATGCTGCGTCTGACACCGCCGGATTATGAAAAAATCAGAACAGCAACAACCTTTGAGGCAAGATACGGGGGAAGTGAGGCGAATGTAGCCCTTTCCCTGGCAAATCTTGGAATAGATGCTTCATTTTTTACAGTAGTTCCGGACAATAGTCTTGGAAAAAGTGCTGTACGTATGATGAGAAGCAATGATGTGAACTGTGACAGTGTGGTTTACTCCACAGAGGAAGAAACTCCGACACACCGTCTTGGAACCTATTATCTGGAAACAGGCTACGGAATCCGTCCAAGTAAGGTAGTTTATGACAGAAAACACAGCGCTTTTTCCGAGTATGATTTCAGCAAAACAGATGTGAAAAAACTGCTGGAAGGATATACATGGCTCCATCTGAGCGGGATCACACCTGCTCTTGGAACAAAATGCAGGGATCTGATCTTAAACTGCCTGAAGGCAGCAAAGGAAATGAACATGACCGTAAGCTTTGACGGCAATTTCAGAAGTACGCTGTGGACCTGGGAAGAGGCCAGAGATTTCTGTACACTTTGTCTTCCATATGTAAATGTCCTTTTCGGGATCGAGCCGTACCATATCTGGAAAAATGAAGAAGATCACAGTGCAGGTGATGTAAAGGACGGAATCCCGTTTCAGCCGGATTTTGACCAGCAGGAAAAAGTGTTTCAGGCATTTGCGGACAGATATCCTAATATAAAATGTATCGCAAGACATGTCCGTTTTGCACATAGCTGCAGTGAAAACAGTCTTATGGCGTATCTCTGGTTAAACGGAAAGACTTACGAAAGCAAGCGTCTGACTTTCCATATTCTTGATCGTGTTGGTGGCGGAGATGCATTTGTAAGCGGAATCATCTATGGTCTTATGAATGAGTATACACCGGAGGATACCGTGAATTTTGGTGTTGCGGCCAGTGCCGTGAAGCATACGATCCATGGTGATGGAAACATTACCGATGATGTATCTATGATCAGACATGTGATGGAAATGAACTTTGATATAAAAAGATAAAAAAGGAAGGAAAATTCAGATGAAAGAGATAGCAGAAAAGTTTCAGAAATTTGGCGTGGTTCCGGTTGTAGTGCTGGAAGATACAAAAGATGCAGTACCGCTGGCAAAGGCTCTGGTTGAGGGCGGCCTTCCATGCGCAGAGGTGACATTCCGTACAGAAGCAGCAGAAGAGTCTATCCGTCTCATGGCAGAGCAGTTCCCTGAAATGCTTGTGGGAGCAGGTACAGTGCTTACAACAGAGCAGGTAGATGCGGCTGTTGGCGCCGGAGCAAAATTTATCGTAAGCCCGGGCTTTGATCCGGAGATCGTGGACTACTGTTTGGAAAAAGAGATTCCTGTTTTCCCGGGATGTATCACACCGTCAGAGGTTGCACAGGCAGTGAAAAGAGGTCTTAAGGTAGTAAAATTCTTCCCGGCAGAACCGGCAGGCGGAATTTCAATGATCAAGGCTATGGCAGCTCCTTATACAGGAATCAGATTTATGCCTACCGGCGGGATCAATGCGAAAAACCTTGAGGAATATCTTTCCTGTGACAAGATCCTCTGCTGCGGCGGAAGCTGGATGGTAAAAGGGAATCTGGTGAAGGCAGGAGAATTTGATAAAATAAAAGAATTAACTGCTGAAGCTGGAAAACTTGCCAGGTCTATACGTAACTGATCAAAACAAACACACATATTCATTAAATTACTGTAAATTATATTCTTAACACTGAAAATCTAACATAACAGAATAAATCCATTCAATATGAAACGAGGGGCTGCCGTGTGACAGTCCCTTTTTGTGGTACCTTATAACAGGAAACTGATCCCCAAGATTTCCTTGCAATTATAAAATAGAACCTATAAAATATATAAAAGAACATGTTTATGTAAAGGAGGGGAATTATGCAGAATTATTCAGGAGAAGAAGGCTTACAGTATCATTTGCAGATCAGATCAGGAGATGTGGGACGATATGTGATATTGCCGGGAGATCCTAAGAGATGTGCAAAGATCGCAGAACATTTTGAGAATGCCAGACTGATCGCAGACAGCAGGGAATTTGTGACCTACACAGGCTATCTGGATGGTGAGAAAGTCAGTGTGACATCCACGGGAATCGGCGGACCCTCTGCAACCATTGCCCTGGAGGAACTTACCCTTTGCGGAGCACATACCTTTGTCCGGGTAGGAACCTGTGGCGGGATCGACCTGGATGTAAAGGGCGGTGATCTGGTGGTAGCTACGGGAGCTGTACGAATGGAAGGGACAAGCCGGGAATATGCTCCCATTGAGTATCCGGCAGTTTCGGATTTTCAGGTTGCCACTGCACTGACAGCCGCAGGAAGAGAGCTGGGATATACCTGCCATACCGGAGTTGTTCAGTCCAA
The DNA here is from genome assembly GCA_934373235.1 of uncultured Blautia sp. Classification (GTDB taxonomy): domain Bacteria; phylum Bacillota; class Clostridia; order Lachnospirales; family Lachnospiraceae; genus Blautia_A. The sequence goes on from CAKROW010000028.1 coordinate 3,965, forward strand.
GGATGCTTTTTACGGACAGCATGAGCCTCAGAGGATGCCTGTAAGCTATGAACTTCTCAACAAATGGGAAGCATGGAAGCGTATGGGGTGCAAGGCATCGGAGATGGAGTCTGCAGCATTGTTTATTGCGGCGGCACATTTAAGGGTACGCTGTGGAACTGTACTGCTGGTAATAGGAAATCAGGAGCGGAATGCACTTGGTATGGATAATCCCATCGTCCATGATACAGAATCATCCATCCGTGCAGGGGTTCTTGCCATCCGTAAGCTTATCCAGTCTGACAGGGAGAAATAAATATCATATCACACAAAGGGGGCGTTATGCCCCCTGAACTCATATAAAACAAAGAGGAGGAAGTGGATGGATCGTACAGAAGGATATGTAAAACTTGAAAAGGTATCCAGGATCTACGGCTCAAAAGAAGTAAAGATCATAGCGGTGGATGAGATAAGCTTTGAGATAAAAAAAGGAGAATTTGTGGTCGTAGTAGGTCCCAGTGGCGCAGGAAAGACTACGGTGCTGAATATTCTTGGAGGTATGGACAAAGCTACCTCCGGAAATGTATGGATCGATGGAAAAAATATTGCCCAATACACAGACCGTCAGCTTACCGGTTACAGAAGGGAAGATATTGGATTTGTGTTTCAGTTTTATAATCTGGTACCTAATCTGACCGCTCTTGAGAATGTGGAACTTGCCCTGCAGATCTGCAAAAATCCCTTGGATGCAAGAACAGTGCTGGAGGAGGTGGGCCTGAAAGAACGGCTTACCAATTTTCCGGCCCAGCTTTCAGGTGGTGAGCAGCAGAGAGTTTCCATTGCAAGAGCCCTGGCAAAAAATCCCAAGCTTCTTCTCTGTGATGAACCTACAGGAGCATTGGATTATCAGACAGGAAAGGCAATCCTTAAGCTTCTCCAGGATATGTGCAGGGAAAAGGGAATGACAGTTATTGTCATCACCCATAATTCAGCCCTCACGCCAATGGCAGACCGTGTGATCCGGATCAAAAACGGAAAGGTATCCAAAATGACCCGGAATGAGCATCCCACACCTGTGGAAGAGATTGAATGGTAGGTGATGGAATGAAAGCGTTACACAAAGATTTCCGGATGGAGATACGAAAGAGCAAAGCACGGTTTATCTCTATCTTTATGATCGTTGCCCTTGGAGTGGCATTTTTTTCCGGAATACAGGCGTCCTCACCGGATATGAGGTATTCCGGTGATTCCTATTATGAAGCCGCCGGGCTGATGGATCTGAAAGTACAGGGAACGCTTGGACTTACCGATCGGGACGTAAATGCCATCAGAGAACTGGATGGTGTGGAGGAAGCAGAAGGCGCATGGGGTACTGACGTAATGTGCGGTTCGGATGATGCCCTGAAAGTCCTGCATCTGGAATCCATAAGCGGGGAATTTAACAGGATTACGGCAGATGAGGGAATCATTCCGGAAAAAAGCGGACAGATCCTTCTTGACAGCCTGTTTGCAAAAAACAGGGGCTACAAGGTGGGCGATATCATTTCCGTCAGTGAAGACGGAGATCAGAACCTTCTGAAAAAAACGTCCTACGAAGTGGTGGGAATTGGAAGCAGCCCTCTTTATATATCCTTTAACCGGGGCAATACAACTCTTGGTTCCGGTGAGATCAGCGGATTTGGTTATATTCTTCCGGAGGATTTTGATCAGGAAGTATATAATCAGATTTATATTCATGTACATTCAGCAGAAAAGGTGATAAGTTATACAGATGCCTACGAGACACTTATAGAGAAGATACAGAAACGTGTGGAAGGCATTGAAAAAGAACAATGTGCTCTCCGTTATGATGAAGTGGTCGAAGAAGCCAATGATAAGCTCTCCGATGCCAGAAAAGAACTTGAAGACGGGAAAAAGGAATCCAGGGATAAGCTCTCCGATGCCAAAAAAGAGCTTGATGACGGCTGGAAAAAATATGAGGATGGCAAGAAGGAATATGAAGACGGAAAGAAAGCACTTGATGATGCTAGAAAAGAGCTTGAAGATGGCAAAAAACAGTTAGAAGACGGAAAGAAGCAGATCGCAGATGGATGGCAGCAGCTAAACAATGCAAAGGAACAGGTGGAAAGCGGCCAGAGCCAGATCAGTTCAGCCAGGGAACAGCTTCAGGGATCCAGGAATACCCTGGAAGCAAAACAGGCAGAGCTTGATGCAGGATATGAGAAACTGAATGAAGGCAAAAAGCAACTGGAAGAAGGGGAAAAACAGATAACCCAGGCAAAGGCAGCTCTTGAGGAAAAGCAGAAGGAACTTGACAGTGGAAAAGCCCAGGTGGTTCAGGGCAGAAAAACCATAGAATCTACAAGAACCAGTCTGAACAGCAAAAAACAGGAATGTGAGAGCGGTCTCTTAAAACTGACAGAAAGTGAAAATCAGTTAGCTGAGAAAGAGACAGGAGTCACTGCACTGAGGGAACAGCTTGCCACTCTCACGGCAGCAAGAGACAGTGCGGCATCAGATCTTGGGGCACTTCAGGCACAGTATGACCAGGCACTGGAAGCTGGACAGCAGGCAGAAGAACTTACGGAACTGAAGGGACAGATAGATACTCTGTCTGAGCAGGTAAATACGCTGAACGGTCAGGTGGATGCCTGCAGCAGCCAGGTTCAGGAAGCAGTAACAGAACTGGAAACAGGCAGAAACCAGATAAAGGATCAGAGAACTGCGCTGGAGAACAGTCTTATCCAGATCCAGGAAGGCCTGGCACAGCTTGACAGCCAGGAAACAGAGCTGGATCAGACAGAAGCTGCATTTACTCCGGCTCAGAAGGAGATCGACAGTGGAAAAGCAGAGCTTGAGAAACAGGAGGCCGCTCTTGCTTCGGCAAGAAAAGAGATAGAAACCAGCCAGGCGGCTCTGGATGAAGGACAGTCCGGACTAAATGAGGGAAAGGCACAACTGGAGGCAGGGGAAACCCAGCTTGCGGAAAAAGAAGCCCAGCTTCAAAGTGCCCGGGCAGAGATCAGCGCAAACACAGAGAAGCTTCAGAACAGCCAGGCAGAGCTGGAAGCCAGTGAGCAGAAAATAAAAGACGGCGAAAAAGAAATTAAAGAAAATGAACAGAAGCTGACTGATGCCAAAAAGGATCTGGACGATGCCGAAACAAAACTGGAGGATGGACGGAAAGAATATGAGGACGGCAAAAAGGAAGCAGATGACAAAATAAAAGACGGTGAAAAAAAGATTGAAGATGCCCAGAAGGAAGTGGATGATATTGAAGAGCCGGAATGGATCATCACAGACAGAAACGATCTTCCCGAGTATTCTGATTTCGGGGACAATGCAGAGAGACTGAAAAATATCGGCAAGGTTTTTCCTATGATATTCTTCCTTGTGGCAGCACTTATCAGTCTTACAACCATGACGCGAATGGTGGAGGAGCAGAGGACCCAGATCGGAACCATGAAGGCGCTTGGTTACAGCAAGTGGGCTATTGCCTCCAAATATCTGTGCTATGCATTTCTGGCAACTGTGGGAGGCAGTATCCTGGGCGTACTTCTGGGAGAAAAGATCCTGCCGTTTATTATCATACAGGCATATGGGATCATGTACTTTAATATCGGGAAATACATGGAGCTTAATTATGAATTTCAGTATGCACTGATAGCATCCGGCGCAGCAGTGATCTGTACCATGGGCGCAACTGTATTTTCCTGTGCAAGGACACTGGCTGAGACGCCGGCATCTCTGATGCGTCCGCCTGCACCCAAAGAGGGGAAAAGAATTCTGGTGGAGCGGATCGGCTTTATATGGAAGCATTTAAGCTTTTCCTGGAAATCCTCCCTGCGAAATCTTTTCCGTTATAAGAAACGTCTTTTTATGACCATTTTCGGAATTGCAGGAAGTATGGGGTTGATGCTGGTGGGATTCGGTCTTTATGATTCCATTATGGATATCCCTCTTCTTCAGTATGATCAGATCCAGCATTATGATGCCATGGTCATTAACGATGAGGATGCTACGGACAGCCAGGAAAAGACACTTCTGAAATTCCTGGATGAAAATAAGGAGATCAGTCATTATACACGGGTACAGCTTGCCAAGATGACTGCACCAAAGGAAAAGGGAAATGTAAGTGTATATGTATATGTTCCGGAAAATAAGGACAATTTCAAAGAGGACGTAACCTTACGTGACCGCAGGACAAAGGAACCGTATGCTCTTACAGACGAAGGGGCTGTGATATGCGAAAAAACAGCATCCCTGACAGGAACCGGGGTCGGGGATGAGATCACACTGAAAAAAGACAACAAAACATACAAGGTAAAGGTGGCTGCAGTTACAGAGAACTACATGGGGCATTATGTATACATGACGCCATCCTTCTATGAAAAAACTTTCGGGGAAAAACCGGATTACGCAAGCACCGTATTCACTCTTGACAGGGAGTATGAAAATGACCTGGAAGATGTGGGAAATGAGATCCTGAAATATCCGGCAGCTTTAAGTATCAGCTATACAAGCAGCACTGCCGGACAGGTGGAGAGGATGATCAGCTCTCTTGGGACTGTGATCTGGGTACTGATCATTTCCGCAGGTATGCTTGCATTTGTGGTATTGTACAATCTGAATAATATCAATATCACAGAGCGGCAGAGGGAACTTGCCACACTGAAAGTGCTGGGATTTTATGATATGGAAGTGTCGGAATATGTATTCAGGGAAAATATCCTTCTGTCCTTTATCGGTATCCTGGCCGGAGCTGTGTTTGGCATTTTCCTTCACAGATATGTGATCACTACTGTGGAGGTGGATGCGGTTATGTTCGGAAGAAATATCAAAGCTTTAAGCTTTGTGTACAGCGGTGTGATCACTTTCGGATTTTCCATGTTTGTTAATATGGTAATGCACTTCAAACTGAAAAAGATCGACATGGTAGAATCTTTAAAAAGCGTGGAATAGGCATTGTTTTTTTAAAAGTCCATAAGTTTTTCTTATGCAGCCATATGTATCCTTGATTTGTTATCTGTACAGGTTATTGGATATAATAAAAGTATCAAGGCAGATACAGATAAAAGAAGGAGGATGCAGGCAATGCCAATGACAAAACCTGGAAAGTTTGACAGTAAAGGAGCATGGGACGGTTTCCGCACCATCCGTGTTTCCGGTTATGCGGTGAAGTTTATTTTCCTTACAAAGAAACAGCAGCTTGATGTTGTTGCACGTACCTGCCATAAGAGACTATAATAAAGGACGGACATTGTTATATGGCATTTGGAGTTGGACCGCAGGAAATGTTAGATAGAGCACAGGTGCCGGATAAATGGCAGCTTACGCCACTGAAAAACTTCAAGTCTCCCCGGATCCGTTCGAGGATGTGGCGTACTGCTCTTGCAGCATTGATCACTGTCATTATTTACGAATATATTTTAAACAAAAGAAATCCCTGTTTTGCACTGATCGGTGCGGTTTACGGGGTTGGAAGCCAGTTTGAAGAAGGTTTCCATAATGGGATCAACCGGGTGATCGGTACTCTGGTCGGAGGCCTTCTGGTGATTCCTTTCTATGAATTGTATATACGCCAGCTTTTTGGAATTCCTGACTGGATATGGCTTGTTTTGGGGCTGTGTCTTGTGCTCTGGTGTAATTTTGCACTGGGAGCGGACTCAGCGATCCAGCCGGGAAGTGTCATTTATTTTGTTGTGATCTATACGGTAGGGACGGAGCGTGTACTTCCCTATACAATAGCCCGCATCATTGATACCGGTGTTGGAGTGTTGATCGCACTTTTAGTGTATGCAATATTTCCATCAAAATACGACAGAGAAAATGGTGTATCGATCAAAACATTCTGGGCTGAAACAAAGGAGTCGTTTAAGTCCTATATAAACAAAAACCGTACACTTCGAAAAAAAGAGCGTGAAAATTTCGGTACGGATGATGAAAAATTCTCCAAAATTATTTCAAGATTTAAAGATAGACCGAAGTAACTGATGAGGGTACCTGCAGAGATGACTGCGGGTGCCCTCATGCTATATGTGGCGGCAGGAAAGACAAGCAAGAACCTGAAAATATATGAAATCCCGGAAATGAAGGCCTCTGTCTTGACAAAAAATGAATTATTCATTATAGTAGGAACATGGTAAAGGCGTTGAATAAGAGGAGTATGCAGGAATACGCTGACAGAGAGAAATGCACGGACGCTGACAGGAGCGCAGGCTGGAAGGCATTTTCAGATGGAAGACTGCAGAAGGTAGCTTAGGAGCCGGAAGACAGAAGGCAGAAATGTAGAACAGACACAGAAGCTGCTGCGTAGGTTTTCACGTACCCCGCGTTAAGGGATAAGAGATAGACGGGAATAAAAGATAAGACATTTTTCCCGGATAATGAAGGTGGTACCGCGAGAATGATCGCCCTTTGCACAGGAGTTTTTGGATTCCTGTGTGGAGGGCGTGCTTTTTCTTGCAGAAAACAGGAGCGTTCAAAGCTCCCATAATCAGAAAAAGCTGTCAGAAAGACAGCTTGATTCCAAAAAGATTCAGGAGGAAAACATGAGCAAAGAACTTGCAAAGACTTATGATCCCAAGGGTATTGAGGATCGTCTGTACAAAAAATGGATGGATAACGGATACTTCCATGCAAAAGTTAATCCGGACAAAAAACCTTTCACGATTGTAATGCCGCCGCCCAATGTAACAGGACAGCTTCATATGGGCCATGCGCTGGATGAGACCATGCAGGATATCCTGATCCGTTTCAAGAGAATGCAGGGCTATGAGGCACTGTGGCAGCCGGGAACTGACCATGCAGCCATTGCTACAGAGGTTAAGGTAACAGAGAAGCTTCGTAAGGAAGGTATTGACAAGAACGAGATCGGCCGTGACGAATTTATGAAACATGCCTGGGCATGGAAAGAGGAGTACGGCGGAAAGATCATCAATCAGCTTAAAAAGCTGGGAGCATCTGCAGACTGGGAGCGTGAGCGCTTTACTATGGATGAGGGCTGTTCCAAGGCTGTTCAGGAGGTATTTATCCGTCTCTATGAGAAAGGATATATCTACAAAGGCTCCAGGATCATCAACTGGTGTCCGGTATGCCAGACCTCTATTTCTGACGCAGAGGTCGTACATGAGGATCAGGATGGATTCTTCTGGCACATCAATTATCCCATCGTAGGCGAGGAAGGACGTTTCGTTGAGATTGCGACTACTCGTCCGGAGACACTTCTCGGCGATACAGCAGTTGCTGTAAACCCGGAGGATGAAAGATATAAGGACCTTGTAGGCAAGATGCTGAAACTTCCTCTTACAGACAGAGAGATCCCGGTTATTGCCGATGAGTATGTTGACAAGGAATTCGGAACAGGCTGTGTTAAGATCACACCAGCACACGACCCCAACGACTTTGAGGTTGGACGCCGTCATAACCTTGAGGAGATCAACATCTTAAATGATGATGCCACCATCAACAGCCTTGGCGGAAAATATGCAGGTATGGACCGCTACGAGGCACGTAAGGCAATGGTAGAAGACCTGAAGGAGCAGGGACTCCTTGTAAAGGTTGTTCCGCACAGCCACAGCGTTGGTACACATGACCGCTGCGGTACAACGGTAGAGCCGATGATCAAACCACAGTGGTTTGTAAAAATGGATGAAATGGCAAAAGCAGCCATCAAGACTCTGGACGACGGAAACCTTCAGTTTGTTCCGGCACGCTTTGACAAGACTTATCTTCACTGGCTGGAGAACATCCGTGACTGGTGTATTTCCCGTCAGCTCTGGTGGGGACACAGGATCCCGGCTTATTACTGCGATGAGTGCGGTGAGATGGTGGTTGCAAGAGAGATGCCTGAAAAATGCCCGAAATGCGGATGCACACATATGCACCAGGATGAGGACACTCTGGATACCTGGTTCAGTTCTGCGTTGTGGCCGTTTTCCACACTTGGATGGCCGGATAAGACACCGGAGCTTGAGTACTTCTATCCTACAGACGTTCTGGTAACCGGATATGATATCATTTTCTTCTGGGTTATCCGTATGGTATTTTCTGCCCTTGAGCAGACCGGTGAGACACCATTCCACCATGTGCTGATCCATGGTCTGGTACGTGACTCCCAGGGACGTAAGATGAGTAAGTCTCTTGGAAACGGTATCGATCCTCTGGAAGTTATCGACAAATACGGGGCAGATGCCCTTCGTCTGACCCTGATGACAGGTAACGCACCTGGAAATGATATGCGTTTCTACTGGGAGCGTGTAGAGTCCAGCCGTAACTTTGCAAACAAGATCTGGAACGCTTCCCGTTTTATTATGATGAACCTGGAAGGCAAGACTGTAACAGAGCCGGAAGACCTGAATGCTCTTTGCAACGAGGATAAATGGATCCTTTCCAGACTGAACACGGTGATCCGTGATGTTACGGAGAACATGGATAAATATGAGCTTGGAATCGCCGTACAGAAGGTCTATGACTTCCTGTGGGATGAGCTCTGTGACTGGTATATCGAGATGGCCAAGGTAAGACTGTGGAAAGCAGAGGAGAATCCGGCAGCAGCAAACGATGCACTGTGGACACTTCGCACTGCACTGACACAGGGACTGAAGCTTCTTCATCCGTTCATGCCGTTTATCACAGAAGAGATCTACTGCACGCTGCTTCCGGAGGAAGAGTCCATCATGATCTCCGACTGGCCGGTATACAAAGAGGAGATGAACTTTGCAGATGCTGAGAAAGCAGTTTCAAGCTTCCAGGAGGTTGTACGTGGAATCCGTAACACCAGAAACGAGATGAACGTACCGCAGAACAGAAAGACAAATATCTGCATCGTAGGCAAGGACGCAGAGTGCTGTGCACGTTTTGAGTCCTGCAAGAGATCCTTTACAAACCTTGCCTTTGCAAAAGAGATCCACGTACAGCAGGATAAGAACGGAATCGGTGAGGATGCGGTATCCATCGTTGTGGCAGACGGTGTAGTATATCTGCCACTGGAGGATCTGATCGACCGTGAAAAAGAGATCGAGCGTCTCACAAAAGAGCAGGAGCGTCTTACAAAAGAGATCGCCCGCTGTGAGGGAATGCTCAATAATCCGAATTTTGTGAATAAGGCACCTGCAGCCAAGGTAGAGGCAGAGAAGGAGAAACTTGAGAAATACAAGGAGATGAAAGAGAAAGTTAACCTGCAGCTGGCACAGATGATGAAATAACGAAGGAGCGTTAAGATGAAGTGGTGTAACTTTTTCAACAAGATCTCGCTGATACTTCAGGCTCTGGGCTGTGCAGTCCTGTACTTTGTGATCGAGGCCATATGCAGGCACTCTTTCACAGAGGCATGGAGCTACATGACAGAGAAACCGCTGGTTTTTGCTTATAATACAGCGTTTATCTTTACAACCATGTTGATCGCCTATCTTTTCAGGAGACGATGTTTCTGGCGTATATTTGTAGGCAGTTTCTGGCTGTTCCTTGGAATTGTAAATGGTTTGCTTCTTTTGAACCGTGTCACACCTTTTACAGGACCGGATGTTAAGAACCTGACAGACGGTCTGAGCATTGCCAAGAAATATCTTTCCCAGACTGAGATGACAGTGGGAGCTGTATGCCTTGGCATTGTGGGCCTCCTTCTTCTGATCCTTTTTATCAAGGGACCGAAGTACAGGGGAAAAATGCGTTATAAGCTGATCATTCCCATGATCCTTGCCGGAGCGGTTGCTTTTGGCGGTGTTACACAGCTTGCCCTGGAAAAAAGAGTGCTTTCCAATTATTTTGGAAACATTGCTTTTGCTTACGAGGACTATGGTTATCCATACTGCCTGGTGACGACCATCTTTAATACAGGCATCAGTTCACCCAGGGATTATTCAAAGAGTGAGGTCAAAAGGATCGAAAAGACAGAGGAGAACCTGCCGGAGACCAAAGAAAAGGAAAATTATCCAAATATTCTTTTCCTTCAGCTTGAATCTTTCTTTGATCCCACACTGGTAAATTATCTGGATATTTCTGAGGATCCCATCCCCAATTTCAGGAAGCTTATGAAGGAATATTCTTCCGGATATTATAAAGTTCCTTCTGTAGGAGCGGGAACCGCAAATACGGAGTTTGAGTCCATCACGGGAATGAGCCTTCATTATTTCGGGCCGGGAGAGTATCCTTATAAGAGCATCTTAAAGGAAACTACCTGCGAAAGCGCACCATATGTACTGAAAAATCTGGGTTATACAGCCCATGCAGTACATAACAATGAGGCAAACTTCTACGGAAGAAAGAGTATTTTCCCGAATCTTGGCTTTGATACTTTTACATCTGCAGAGTATATGAAGGATGAGAATCAGAAGAACCCTCTGGGCTGGATAAAGGACAGTGTGCTGACAGATGAGATCATCAAATGTCTGGATTCCACAGAAGGACCGGATTATGTGTATACCATTTCTGTTCAGGGACACGGAGATTATCCGGCGGAACCGGTTCTGGAGGATCCGGAGATCACAGTTTCCGGAGCACCTACAGATGAGCTGAACAACAAATGGGAATACTATGTAAACGAGATCCATGAGATGGACACTTTTGTAGGGGAGCTGGTTGAGGCACTCTCCAGCTATCCGGAGGACGTGGTACTTGTTATGTACGGAGATCACCTTCCTACCATGGGACTGACTGTTGAAGATCTTGACAACAAGTATCTTTTCCAGACTGAGTATGTAATGTGGGATAACTTCGGCATGAAAAAGAAAGACGAAAATCTTGCGGCATACCAGATGGCAGCAGAGGTTATGGACAGAGTGGGGATCCACGAGGGAAACATTTTCAAATATCATCAGGCAAGAAGAAACACCAGGAATTATCAGGTGGATCTGGAAACATTACAGTATGACCTGCTTTACGGAGAGAAGTATTCCTACGATGGAGAGAATCCTTTTGAGCGTACAAAGATGAAAATGGGGCTTTATGATGTGACACTGGATTCTGTACAGCTTGTGTCGGAGGAGGATCATACTTATTACATCCACGGTTCCAACTACACGCCGTCCAGTCAGATCAAGCTGAACGGAGACTGGTATGATACGGTTTATGTAAACCCATCAACCCTGGTGATCACAGGCACGGAGCTTAATGATTTTGACAGGCTGACTGTGGTACAGAGAAGCAACAGCTCCACAAGGAAGCCTCTGAGCAGAAGCTACAACAGGTCTGTATATGCGCTTCTTTCTGACAGCAAGTGGAAGCTTAAGTCTTCCACAGGACAGGATGACACATCTGTAAAAGACTCAGAAGAGAAGGCTGATACAGAAAATGTCGGATAAAATATTACGATTGGTACTGGACATCTTCCACCACTATTATATAATGGTATCGTAGCGTAAGGCCGGGAGGGCATAATGCCTTCCCGGAACTGCCTGCGAATACATTATAGATAAGTGATGGTTTTTTTATGAATTACGAAGAAGCAGTAGCGTATATTGAGGACACGCCCAGGTTTACCACCAAGAACAGCCTGGAGCACACGAAGGATTGTTTAAGAAGACTTGGTGATCCACAGAAGAAGTTTAAGGTCATCCATGTGGCAGGAACAAACGGCAAAGGCAGCACCTGTGCATTTATCACATCAGTGTTGAGAGAAGCAGGATATTCCTGCGGACTTTTTACATCCCCTCATCTGGTGGAGATCAATGAGAGATTTCAGATCAATGAGGAGATCATTGATAATGATACATTTCTGCGGGCTTTTCTGAAGGTGAAGAAGCTTTCTGACGAGCTGGTGGCAGAGGGAAATTATCATCCCACATACTTTGAGACTTTACTTCTCATGGGAATGTTGATCTTTGCAGAGGCAGGTGTGGATTATGTTACCCTGGAAACAGGGCTTGGAGGAAGGCTGGATGCAACTACGGCAGTGGAGGATCCGGTTGTGTGTGTGATCACATCCATAAGCCTGGATCATATGCAGTATCTTGGAAATACAGTGGCAGAGATCGCCGGCGAGAAAGCAGGGATCATGGTTCCGGGTATACCGGTCATCTATGACGGTAATGATCCGGATGCTGCCCGTGTAATGAGAGAGAAAGCCAGAGAGCTTGGATGTCCGGCTTATGAAGTGAAGCGTGAGGATACCACCATCCACAAGATCACAAGAAACGGTATTGAATTTTCCTTTAAAGAAGGAAAGTACGGGGATCATGTATTTTCCATTCCGTTCATTGCCAGATATCAGGTGATGAATGCAGCACTGGCTGTGAAGACCATAGAGATTCTGAAGAATCAGGTTCCGGTATCAGGGGATGCACTTATGGCAGGAATGTCAAAGACCCGCTGGCAGGGAAGAATGGAGACGGTACTTCCCGGAGTTATCGTGGATGGTGCCCATAATGAGGATGGAGTAGAGAAATTTGTGGAGACAGCAGAGCATTTTCAGGAGGAGCTTCCTCTGACACTGCTGTTTTCCGCAGTTGATGACAAGGATTACACGGAAATGATAAAGACCATATGTGGAAGGATCCGCTTCCGTCATGTGGTTGTGACCCAGGTCGGCGGATACCGGAAGGTACCTGTTGAAGAACTGGCGGATATTTTCCGGGAGGCCGGCGTTGAGAACGCAGAGACAGCAGATAATGTGCCGGATGCATTTGCACTGGCTCTTAGGGAAAAGGGCGATGACGGTATGCTGTTCTGTGTGGGATCTCTGTATCTTGTAGGCGAGATCAAGGCTGAGATCAGGAGGAAAAAATTATGTTAGACTACGAAGAAGAACTGAAGAAATTTGAACCATGTCTGGATGTGGCAGATGTTGAGGGTGCGATCTACGACAGAGAGATCAATGATGTTATGGATGTACTCCAGGAGATGCTGCGGGAGGTTAAGAGTAACAGACGTGTAAGATAAGGAGTGTTGAATGAACTGCATTAATTGTGGAGCGTTCCTGACAGACAGAGATCTGGATTACTGTCCTCACTGCGGAGCTAATGTGCTGATACAGAAGAAGGTGGAGTATCTTTCCAAACTCTATTATAACCAGGGACTGGAGAAGGCAAGTATCCGGGATCTGTCAGGGGCGATCAGTTGTCTGAAGCAGAGTCTTGCATATGACAAGAGAAATATTGATGCCAGGAATCTTCTGGGACTTGTGTATTTTGAGACAGGAGAGGTGGTTGCGGCTCTCAGTGAGTGGGTGATCAGTAAGAACCTTAAGAAGAACCGGAATCTGGCATCTGAGTATATTGCCAGGCTTCAGGCTAACCAGAACAGGCTGGAGGCCATCAATGACAGCATTAAGAAATATAATCATGCTCTTGCCATGTGCAGGGAAGGGCATGAGGATATGGCGGCCATCCGTCTCAGAAAGATCCTGGCACAGAATCCCAAGCTGATCAAGGGATATCATCTTCTTGCGCTGATCCAGATGAAGAACCACGAGTGGAACAAGGCAAGAAGAACCCTGAAAAAGGCAGCAAGGATCGATAAGACCAATACTACGACTCTTCGCTTTTTAAGGGAGATCGATGAGCAGACCGGCGTGACCACACGTATGGAGAACAAGCGCAAAGGCCTGTTTGGCAAAGGCAACAGGGAGAAGGATAATATTTCCGGTGAGCTGGTTGTGAAGCAGCAGGCCTATGGAAAAGAGCGGTTCAGGATATCCCTGTTTTTTACACTGGTGCTTGGATTTGTGGCAGGAGGTGTAGCTTTCTGGCTTCTGGTGCTTCCGGCTATCAAGCAGGATGTATACAGACAGGCCAATGAACAGATCATACAGTACAGTGAGTCACTTTCCAGCCAGGGAGTGGAACTTTCAAAGGCTCAGGATGAGGCACAGGAATCCGGAAATTCCGCAGAGGCAGCAGCCAAGCAGATCCAGGAGGAGCAGACGAGAAGCCAGAGCTATGAGGCACTTTTTAATGCATATTCCTACATGCAGCAGGATGAGCTGGACAGTGCAGCCCTTGAGATCCAGAAGGTAGATGAAAGTGTACTCTCTGATTCTGCAAAAGGTGTATACAGCACTATCTGCCAGAAGACAGGAGTATCCGGAAAGAATTCTTCGGGCTCCGGAACCACAGACGGCAGTGAGGGTGACGGAAGTACAGACAGTGGAGATGGATCCTCAGAATACGATGAAAATGAATAGGCTTCCAGACAGTACAGGAATGTCCGTCTGAGGCGTACAGAAGAGAAACCTCGAAAAAGGGGATGTGTTTTTTGAAGCACATTCTCTTTTTTTACGCAGTTTTGCAGAAATATGTATAAAAAATCAGATAAGGGGGAAAATTTTTATGAAGCCAGAATTTGAGACTCAGGGGACTGCGCTGACTGTGCGGCTTCCGGCAGAGCTGGATCATCCGGTTTCGGACGAGATACGCAGGGAGACAGACAGGATCATGGGACATATTTATATCCGCAGCATGATCTTTGATTTTTCGGGAACCACTTTTATGGACAGCTCCGGGATCGGGCTGCTGATGGGCAGGTACCGGGCACTGGGAATGAGAAAGGGCTGTGTATCAGCTACAGGAGTGAGCCGCCATATTGAGAAGCTTTTGCGGCTTTCGGGAATCACCAGGTTTATTGAAACAGGAAGGGTGGATATGACCGGGAAACAGGAGGGGGATAACTATGGAAAATACCAATGAAATGACCATGCTTTTTGACAGCAGGCCTGTAAATGAGGCTCTTGCCAGGGTGGCGGTAGCAGCTTTCTGCACCCAGCTTAATCCAACCCTTGAAGAAGTGGCAGATATCAAAACAGCAGTGTCGGAGGCAGTGACCAACTGTATCATTCACGGATATGAGGGCGGGATACATAAGATACAGCTTAGCTGCCGCCTTCAGGGAGAAGAGGTTCAGGTGGATATCAAAGACAGCGGTGTAGGGATTCAGGATGTAAAAAAAGCCATGGAGCCTCTTTATACCACAAGACCGGACAGGGAACGGTCTGGAATGGGATTTACTTTTATGGAAGCGTTTATGGATGAAGTTTCCGTGGAATCAGAACCGGGCAGGGGAACAACTGTGCACATGAAAAAAGTAATCAGGAGGTAGGGATGGACCATACTCTTGCCCTGATCGGGCGTGCGCACCAGGGTGATAAAGTGGCAAGAGATACTTTGTTCAGAGAAAATACAGGGCTTGTATACAGCGTGGCAAAGCGGTTTCTGGGACGGGGCGTGGAGATGGAGGATCTGTTCCAGATCGGAAGTATCGGGCTTCTCAAGGCAGTGGATAAGTTTGACCTGTCTTATGAAGTGCGTTTTTCCACCTATGCAGTGCCTATGATCGCAGGTGAGATCAAGAGGTTTTTAAGGGATGACGGGATGCTTAAGGTAAGCCGTTCCCTCAAAGAAAACCATTACCGGGCATACCAGGTGAGGGAGGCTCTGGGACGGAAGCTGGGGAGAGAGCCAACAACAACAGAACTGGCAGAGGAGATGGGGATTTCCATGGAGGAGCTGATGCTTACCCTGGAATCCGGGGCAGAGGTGGAATCACTCCATAAAACCATCTATCAGGGGGAGGGAACGGAGATATCCCTGATGGACAAGCTTCCGGAAAAGGAAAATCGCCAGGAAAAGGCACTGGAACGCATATTTCTGGAGGAACTCCTGAATACATTAGGTGCAAGGGAGCGGCAGATCATTTACATGCGATATTTTCAGGATATGACCCAGACGGAGATCGCGGAAGTTCTGGGGATTTCCCAGGTACAGGTCTCAAGAATGGAAAGAAAGATATTAAAACAGCTTCACAATGAAGTGAGGACATAAAAAAGACCCCGGAAGATCCGTAACGGAATCCCGGGGTCCTGTAATATACAGGCAGAAGATCAGGCAGCAGTTTTTCTGCCGAAGATCGTATGCTTATATCTGGAAAGTACATTGAGAAGGATCATTCCGATCACACCTGCGGAGATCACCTCACCGATGCCTACAGTGAGCATCATAAGAGGAATGGGAAGGTTCACTCCATATCCGTAGCAGAGGACAAATGGAACGATGATCATGTTGGCAGCTACCGGAGGAACCGGTGCGATCCATTTACCCATGTTGCGGAGTTTGTAGGTGAATACTGCACCAAGAAGTGTGGCAAGGCTTCCGAAGATGATATCTGCCGGAATGGCTCCGCCCAGGATATTGGCAATGATGCATCCTACAAAAAGTCCCGGAACTGCAGCCGGTGTAAAGAACGGCAGTACAGTCAGCGCTTCAGAAAAGCGGACCTGGACTTCTCCATAGCTGAGTGGTGCAAATACCAGTGTCAGCACTACATAGATCGCTGCAATGGCAGCGGCCTGTACCAGAAACAGTGTACTTTTGTTTTTCATATTCAATTCTCTCCCTTTAGTTTTGTTTTACGAGTGGAAGGTCACGAACACTCGATTCATTTAGCGCCGGGAATCGGCGGAAAAGCTCTGTACGACCTTGTTTTTGCAAGCTTTTCAACGGAGGTGAGTATAGCATAATCAGATCGGAAATGCAAGGGAGAAAAATTCTGCATGGACATTTTTGGTAATTTGCGTTACACTAGAGCATGTTTGAAAAAAAGGCTTTCTGTAAGATGTGCGTCATAATTTGCCGGAGATCTTGCCTGTATGAGGGCATTGAGGCGTGCAGCAGCAACCGGATTCAGGTGAAATACAGCGTGAAGCGGGAGCATAGATTGCTGGAATATAAAGCGGATGCTAAAGATCCGCTTTTTATAAATACAAAGAAAGGCAGTGTGGCAGATATGGAAGAGAAAATCCTTGAGTTTATTATGGATTATGCACAGAAGAATCACGAAGTTCCGTTTCAGGCCATTGAGGAAGCATTTAACCTCACTCTCGACAGGTCATTACTGGGTGTGATCAGTGATGCTATCTGGGACAGAGATGATGTGGAGGATGTGCTCATGGAGAATGAACGTTATGTGATCACATATTTCGAGGATTAAAAGAAAAGTGTGGTAAAACCGGGCTGATATGTCAGTCAGGTTTTTTTTGTCCTGCTTTTTCAATGAGAGTTTTGTTTACATCATCCTCGTAGTTACGCATCTGTACCTGCATGGGTGTGGGATCATCGGTAAGCTTCATTTGGCCGAAATGATTGAAAAAGAACAGAATGCCCACGCCGATCCCTACAGAGTAGGAAATCTCCAGAATGGTAAAACCGCTGGAAGCTTTTCCTGTGACCAGTGTATAAAATTCGTTGAAGATATTTCCCAGATCCACATCGTTGTTAAATGTCATGATGGAAAAAGCGGCCCCGAAAAAAGAAGCCAGGCATACGAAAAAGATCTTTACTTTGCGAAAAAGTTCGCTTGTGACAGAAGGAGTCTGGTATGTGATGATGAAGTCTGTTTCGCCCAGCGGGGATATATCCACAGATGGCTCGGCTTTCTGGATCATTTTCAGAAGATCTGATACAGACATCACATAACGGCCGGGCTTTTTTTCATCGAGAGTGGCAACAGGAAGAACCCGCAGCCGGTTGAGGAGCTTCTGGTTGCTCATGGAAAGAGCAGCGATATCCTGCAGATAAACGTGGGGATGGTTCACCTGGATATTCTGGTCCAACTGGAGATAAAGGGTATCACTCATAAGAAACCTCCTGACAAAAACCTCCTACTGTTTCATTTTCGGACGAAAGATGAAACTTGCAAAGTAGGAAAAAACAAGTGCTGCGGAGACACCGGCAGCACAGGCAGTAAAGCCACCGTTAAAAAGGCCAAGAATCCCGTCCTCCTGGATGGATTTTTTCATTCCTTCCCACAGTATGTGGCCGAAGCCGGGAAGAGGAACGGAGGCACCGGCACCTGCATAGTCCACAAAGGGTTTGTAAAGTCCCATAGCACTTAAAACAGCTCCGCTGCACACAAGAAGTACCATGACCCGGCCTGGCATCAGTTTGGTCCGGTCCAGAAGGATCTGTATCAGCGCACAGAGAAGTCCGCCTGTCCAGAAAGCATTAAAATAATCCATGTCACACCTCCAGATGTTCAATAACGATTCCGTGGGCAATTCCGGGAATACTCTCACCTTCATTAAAGCTTACTTTGGAGAGCAGGGCACCGGTAGGGACAAAGAGGATCCGTTTCCATTCTCCGGAAAGGATACCGGGAAGGATATATGAGGAGAGGACAGAGGCAGAACAGCCACAGCCGCTGCCTCCGGCATGGGTATCCTGAGCATTGCTGTCGTATATGAGAAGGCCGCAGTCCTGATGTATGCCGGAAAGATCAATGTTCTGCTCCAGGAGAAGATCCAGAAGGATCCTTTTTCCCACAAGTCCCAGATCTCCGGTAAAGACAGCATCGTAATCTGTGGCAGTATAGCCCAGGTCCGCAAAATTCCGGGCAATGGTGTCACAGGCGGCTGGCGCCATACATCCACCCATATTCATGGAATCCTTAAAACCGTAGTCCATAAGACGGCCTGCAGTGATAGCAGTGATGGCTGCCACGCCGGAAGAGGTAAAAAGCGGGGAATCCTGTCCTGGTAAGCTGGAAGAAAGGATGCATGCACCGCATCCTGTCACAGTCCAGGTTGAGGAAAAAGGTCGCTGGTTTCCGTATCCCAGAGGAAAACGAAATTCTTTTTCGGCACTGGCAAAGTGGCTGGAAGCGGTACACAGCACACGGTTTCCGAATCCGGCAGTAAGGACAAGGGAACCAAGGGAAAGAGCTTCACCTATGGCTGAGCAGGCTCCGTAAAGCCCGTAAAAAGGAATCCCAAGACCTGCACTTCCAAAAGAAGTGGCAATGGTCTGGGCAAGAAGATCTCCTGCAAACATAAGAGAGATATCCTCCGGATGAAGTTTTGCCCTGTTAAGGGCAAGAAGGGCAGTCTCTTTCTGAAGGGTACTTTCTGCGGCTTCCCAGGTATCACAGCCGAACATGGGATCCGGGCAGACCATGTCAAGAAAACTTCCCATGGGACCTTCGCCTTCTTTGGGACCTCCTATGGCGGCTGCGCTTTCAAAATAGACAGGGCTTTCAAAAAGAACAGTGGAAGCTCCCTTATGGACAGCTTTTTTCATCGTATCACCTCCGTAAAAATATAATAGATAACTCCAAGACCCCAGGAAGTTATGATGCCGTAGAGGATCACAGGGCCTGCGATGGTAAAGATTTTGCAGCCGATGCCGAACACCTGGCCTTCGGAGCGAAATTCAATGGCAGAGGCGGCTATGGAGTTAGCGAAGCCTGTGATAGGTACCAGACCTCCGGCACCACCGAATTTGCCGATACGTGGATAGATGCCAAAGCCTGTCAGCAGCACACTGAAAAAGATAAGCAGTACAGAACACCAGGTCCTTGAATCCGCAGGGCTGGCACCAAGTGAATGAGCCAGGTTTGTGATGATCTCTCCAAGAAGACAGATAAGGCCGCCTGTGAGAAATGCTTTTGCCATGTTTAAGGGCAGGCTGTGTGTGGGAGTTACTGATCTTACATATTGTTCGTATTTTTTCTGCTGGGTATCCTGCATTTGAAAGATCCTTTCCTGAAAAATATTTACTGAATCCTGAAAACAGTTATCTACATCCATCCGGCTGCATAGTAAAGAAGTGAACCTAAAGTTTTTCCGGCAGCAATGGACAGAATCACCAGAGGCAGTCCGCTGGTAAGCTTCAGGCGGCGGGCGAACACAGGGAAAACTTTGGCGATCTCAGCAAGGGCGAGGATCCAGCCGCCCAGAAAAATGCCGAAGAACAGGCCGGATACAGCCAGAAAAGGAATTCCAAGGGGAACCGGTATATGAAAAAGCATAACAACAGTTCCCAAAAGAGTTCCCAGGAGGCTCATATCCTCGTACAGCAGGATGTGATCAGCCGTGTGGGTGATCCCCGCATATCTGGGTACAATGGAAAGTCCGATGAGGAGTCCCGATACACCGCCTGCAACGATAATTCCTGCACAAAAACCTGCAAAACCAAGGAAAATCTGCTGAAACATGTGAACTGCACCTCCTTTGTTATGGTATTAGTATGGCTGAATATAAAAATTTTATGAGCATATCTTAAAAAACAAGAAAATCTGTACATTTTCACGCCAAGATAGTATAATAATGAATAGCTATGAGAAAAAACACAGGAGGAAAAATATGCAGGACGCATTTTCACGTGTGGAATTACTGGTTGGAGATAATGGAATAAAGAAACTCAGCAGAGCCAGGATTGCCGTCTTCGGTCTTGGAGGGGCAGGCTCCTATGCGGCTGAGGCACTGGCGCGGTGCGGCGTGGGAAGTCTTACCCTTGTGGACTACGGCAGGATATCCATGTCCAATATCGGGAACCAGCTTCCTGCATTTCATTCCACCATTGGTCAGAGTAAGGTGCAGATGATGAAGAACCGGGTGCATGATATTGATGAGAATATCCTCGTGCACACCTATGAGACTTTTTATAATGAGGAGTCTGCAGGCATGTTTGACCTGAAATCCTACGATTATATCATAGATGCCCTGGATACCCTTGCATCCAAGCTGATCCTCATAAAGAAAGCAAAAGAAGAGCATATACCGATCATATCCTGTATGGATCTTGGCAATAAGATAGATCCTTCCAGGATTGAGATTGCAGATATAGGAAGAGTCAGCAGTTGTCCGGTAGCCAAAGTGGTCAGGGCCGAGCTGCGAAGGAAAGGGATCCGCAGGCTTAAGGTTCTGTATTCCAGAGAGAAGAGTACAGGACGCCGTTTCATGAGAAGGAACAGGCAGGCAGAGCCGGGACAGACAATAGAAGGAAGCGCGGCTTTCATAACTGGGGCAGCAGGAAGTTTTCTTGCAGGAGAAGTAGTCAGGGATATCCTTTTCGGGAATATAAATAATAAATAGAAAGTTTGAGGAATAATCATTTTGAATTTTGAAATAAATAAAAAGTTCTGTGAACTTCTGGGGGAGACAGGCGTTCTGACAGATGAGCCAATGAGCAGTCATACGACTTTCAGGATCGGCGGTCCGGCAGACTATTTCCTGATTCCGGAAACTGTGGAGCAGGTGGGCAGGATCATAGAGATCTGCCGTGAGGAGTCGCTTCCGTACTTTATCCTTGGAAACGGCAGTAATCTTCTTGTGGGTGACGGAGGATACAGAGGAGTTATCATCCAGCTTTACCGGAATATGTCCGATGTCAGGACAGAGGGAAATGTGATCCGGGCACAGGCCGGAGCACTTCTTTCAGCAGTGGCGGCAGCAGCCAGGAATGCTTCCCTTACAGGATTTGAGTTTGCAGGAGGAATCCCGGGTACAGTAGGCGGAGCTGTTGTGATGAACGCAGGAGCTTACGGCGGAGAGATGAAGGATGTACTTACTGAAGCTGCTGTACTTACGGATAAGGGTGAGATCCGTACTCTTTCCGTGGAGGAGCTTCAGCTTGGATACCGCACAAGTATTGTGAAGACAGCAGGTTACATTGTCCTTGAGGCAAAGTTCCGTCTTGAGGAGGGTGACCAGGCGAAGATCAGGGAGACTATGAAGGAGCTGACAGTGAAGCGTACCAGCAAGCAGCCGCTTGAGTTTCCAAGCGCAGGAAGTACTTTCAAGCGTCCGGAGGGATATTTTGCAGGAAAGCTTGTAATGGACAGCGGACTTGCAGGTTATCAGGTAGGTGGAGCGCAGGTGTCTGCCAAGCACTGTGGCTTTGTGATCAACGCAGGAGGTGCCACAGCCAGAGATGTAAGGATGCTGATGAAGGATGTCCAGGATAAGGTTTTTGAGAAATATGGCGTGAAGCTGGAGCCGGAAGTGAAATTCCTGGGAGAATTCTGAAATATACCGGTTACTGTTAACGGGCTGCCGTACAGGAAGCGAACAGTAGCTGCATTGTGAGGAGGGGGAAGATTTTATTATGCGTTTTGTGATCGTTACCGGAGTTTCCGGAGCGGGAAAGACCGCTGCATTAAAGATGCTGGAGGATGCCGGATATTTCTGTGTGGATAATCTTCCGATTCAGCTTCTTGAAAAATTTGCATCTCTTCTTCCGGAGATGCAGGGTGAGAATGTAAGAAATGTAGCTCTTGGAATTGATGCCAGAAGCGGCGATGCCCTGGATGAACTTGAGATAGTCCTGGATCGGATGAAGAAGACAGGCTACGATTTTGAGATACTCTTTATGGACGCGGAGGATGCTGTTCTGGTAAAGAGATACAAGGAATCCAGAAGAAGCCATCCCCTTGCCAGGACAGGCAGAGTGGATGAGGGAATCCGCCTTGAGAGAGAGAAGATGCGTTTTCTGAGGAACCGTGCAGATTACATTATTGATACCAGTCATCTTCTTACAAGAGAACTGCGCCAGGAGATCGACAAGATCTTTGTGGATGACAGGGAATTCAGTAATATTATGATCTCCGTACTGTCCTTTGGATTCAAGTACGGGATCCCGGCAGATGCGGATCTTGTGTTTGATGTGAGATTTCTTCCAAATCCCTATTATGTTGATGAACTCCGTCCCCTTACAGGGTTGGATGATGCAGTTTTCAACTATGTTATGGAAAATGACATTGCGAGGGATTTTGCAGATAAGCTGGAGGATATGATCAGGTTTCTGATCCCCAACTACATAAAAGAGGGAAAGACCAGCCTTGTGATCGGAATCGGTTGCACAGGCGGCAAGCACCGTTCTGTCACCATTGCAAGAGAACTGTTTTCCAGACTTTGCAAGTCAGATGAATATGGAATCCGTCTGGAACACCGTGATGCGGAAAAGGACAGACTCCTGAAAAAATAAAAGAGGATTTAAAATGTCATTTTCAGCAAAAGTAAAAGAAGAACTCAGTATTCAGGTGAGCCATGCAAGGCATTGCCAGGTGGCAGAGCTTGCGGCACTGTTAAGTGCCTGCGGACATGTGGATATCAAAGACGGTGCAGTGGAAAACCTGTGGATCCAGACAGAAAATGAAGCAGTTGTAAGAAAAAGCTTTACAATATTACGAAAAACATTTAATATAGATACAGCAATAGTTATCCGGGAGGGCTCTGCCCCGAAGAGAGGCAAGATCTATATGGTTGAAGTAGGTGATGCATCTCAGGCAGATATGATCATGAAGGGGGCGAAGCTGTCGGCGGATAATGGGAACGGTGCGCTTTATATGGATAATTCTCTGGTAGTCCAGATGAATTGTTGTAAGAGAGCATTTGTCCGTGGTGCTTTTCTTGCGTCCGGCTCGATCAGTGATCCCGAGAAGGGGTATCATTTCGAAATTGTTTGTCAGGACAGAAGAAAGGCAGAACAGATACAGGTGATAATCCGTAGTTTTCACATTGATGCAAAGATCGTACAGCGCAAGAAGTCATATGTGGTCTATGTGAAGGAAGGCGCTCAGATCGTTGACATGCTGGCAGTTATGGAGGCGAATGTAGCTCTTATGGATCTGGAGAATATCCGGATACTGAAAGAGATGCGAAATGCGGTTAACCGTAAGGTAAACTGTGAGGCTGCGAATATCAATAAGACGGTAAGTGCAGCGGTGCGTCAGGTGGAAGATATACAACTCATCGGGCGTACAGTCGGTTTTGAAAGTTTGAATGAGGGACTTGCGCAGGTGGCACAGCTTAGACTGCAATATCCGGAAGCTACACTGAAAGAATTAGGTATGATGTTGAATCCGCAGGTGGGCAAATCAGGTGTCAATCACAGGCTTCGCAAGCTGAGTGAGGTGGCAGATGAGCTGCGGAAGAACAAGGAGGAGCTATTATGATTAAAAAACCAATCACTATCAACTTATCCACTGGATTGGAGGCAAGACCTGTGGCTCAGCTTGTACAGGTTGCAAGCCAGTTTAACAGTGAAATTTATGTTGAGATTGGAAAGAAACGGGTCAATGCAAAGAGCATTATGGGAATGATGACACTTGGTCTTGATGCCGGTGAAGAAATCGTTCTTTCCACAAACGGAGAGGATGAGCAGGCGGCAATGGACAGTATTGAGCAGTATCTCAGCAATCAGTGATTATTGGGGACATGATTTGCACGGCAGAGGCGTGACGGCGTTTCTGCGGGATGAGATAATAAAGGGATACAGACGGAAAGGAAGACCGATTCCCGACTGTATCCCTTTGTCATTAATAAGAAAGAGGAAGATTACTTATGTCAAAAGTATTGAAATTTATCGTACATCTTGTTGTGATATGTACTTTGATATGCGTGCTGGGGCTTGTCCTGCCGCCGTTTTTCGGAGTGAAGACTGTAATCGTGGATAAGGCTGACAAATCTACTAATCTGCCGGTTGGTTCCGTTACATATGCCGTACCTGAGAAGAGCAGCGATGTTTCAGAGGGAACTGCGATCCTTGTCCAGGAAGATTCCAAAACATACTGTTATACCATCTCCGGCCTGAACCAGGAGAAAGGCACAGGAACAGTTGTGGATCCTACTGTATCCGGTGGAGACAGTATCACAGTAAAGATCGGTGAGTATATGCCCCGGGTAGTAGTAACCATTCCTTATATAGGATATCTTCTGGTTGCCACAGAGAGCATTGAGGGACTGATCATCCTTGGACTGGTAGTGCTGTTCCTTGTTATCCTCTATGTGATCGCTGAGCTGTGGAAGAAGGATCCGGAAGCAGCCCGTGACGGAGACGACGAGGAAGAAGTCTATGTAAAATCCAGGAAAGAGCTGAAACGGGAAGAGAGAGAACGTGCCCGTCGCATGAAAGAAGAGGAAAAAGAGATTATCCGCGAAGAGAGATCACGCAGACGCAGAAAGAAATCTGACAAGCGTGTGGTCCGTACGGGCGGATTTGTTGATGAGATCGAGGAGGAGGTTCATGAAGAGACCACAGCTCCTGAGAAACCATCCGTAAAGATGCAGACAGCAGCCAGCGAAGCACATGAGGAACTTAAGAAGGAAATCGCGGCAGCTACTGCAGATGAGCAGGAGCCTACAGTTGTTCCAAAACGCAGTGTGGCAGCTCCTTCAGCCGGAAAGCCAAAGGCAGACCGGGAAGTTGTGAAGGCAGAGGAGAATACTGAGCCGGAAGAGATCGGCAGTCTTGCAATGCCTGTATGGTCTGCAGCACAGCTTGCCAGCAGAGCCAAGAAGGCAGGCGATGCACCGGATATTGTAAAGGATGACATCACCAATGTTACCCTGTTTGACTATTCGGATATCATCAGCGGTGAGGATGAGAACATCAAAGAGTAAATTTATACTATAATATAAGAAGTAACTGTATTAAAAGAGTGCGGAGCGATTGTATTCACAGGCATACGGCAGAGCAGAAGGTGAATGTCCGCTTTAATGCAGGATATGTATGACTGAGTGAACAGATGGCCTGTTTCCGGTGTGCTGCACAGATAATGTGAGCACCTGGAGACGGGCTGTTTTTATGTCATAGGAGATTACTCCGTAATGTTCCAATGGCATAAAAAAGCCTTCCGGGCAGGATTCTTTCTTATTTCAAAGGAAAGCACTCTGAAACATCCGGAAAAAAATTTAAAAAAAATAAAAAAAACACTTGCAATATGGGAAAGCTTTGTGTATACTAATCCTTGCTGTGACATGATAGCTATGAAGCGTGAGGTTGCTGCCAATGATGGCAGGTTTTCCGTGGAGCGAATGTCAAGTTAGGAAACTGACGACAAGTCACTGTACAGAGTTCAATAGCCATCTACGGGATGGGTGCGTGTGTAAATACGTCAGGACACGCACGGAGATGTGTACAGTCGCCGCTTGTCGTACTGCTATATTAGTACGAATAGGAGGAGACTTTTTTTATGGCAAATCAGGTAATGAGAATCACATTAAAAGCTTATGATCATCAGCTTGTTGACGCATCAGCAGCAAAGATCATCGAAACTGTTAAGAAGAACGGTGCAATGGTAAGTGGACCAGTTCCGCTTCCTACTAAGAAAGAGGTAGTTACAATTCTTAGAGCTGTTCATAAATATAAAGATTCCAGAGAGCAGTTTGAGCAGAGAACTCATAAAAGACTGATCGATATCCTTACACCAACACAGAAAACAGTTGATGCACTTTCCAGACTGGAAATGCCTGCTGGTGTTAACATCGATATCAAAATGAAAAACCGCTAATAATGTCGCAAGACATTAACTATATGATTACCAGACGGTAATCCGCTATAAGGAGGAAGAAAGAAATGCAGAAAGCTATTTTAGCTACTAAAGTCGGAATGACACAGATCTTCAATGAAGATGGAATGTTAATTCCGGTAACCGTTTTACAGGCTGGTCCTTGCGTTGTAACTCAGGTTAAAACTGAGGAGAACGACGGATACGCAGCAGTTCAGGTTGGCTTCGGCGACATCAGAGAGAAACTGGTAAACAAACCGGAGAAAGGCCACTTTGACAAAGCTGGCGTTGCTGTAAAAAGATTTGTAAAAGAGTTCAGATTTGACAATTCCGCTGAGTATGAGGTTGGACAGGAGATCAAGGCTGATATCTTTGCAGCAGGCGATCACATCGACGCTACTGCAATCTCAAAAGGTAAAGGCTTCCAGGGTGCCATCAAGAGACACAATCAGTCCAGAGGACCTATGGCTCACGGTTCTAAATATCATCGCCATGCAGGTTCCAACGGCGCTTGCTCCGATCCGAGCAAGGTTTTCAAAGGAAAACATATGCCAGGACACATGGGACATGTTCAGGTAACTGTTCAGAATCTTGAGATCGTTCGTGTAGACACAGAGAATAACTTACTGTTAGTTAAGGGTGCTGTTCCAGGACCTAAGAAATCTTTGGTTACTATCAAAGAGACAGTAAAGTCCTTATAATAGGAAAGGAGGAGCATCAGAATGGCTAATGTAACTGTTTATAATATGGAAGGCAATGAAGTTGGCACAATGGAGCTGAATGACGCAGTATTCGGCGTAGAGATCAACGAGCATCTCGTTCATCTTGCAGTTGTTCGTCAGCTTGCAAATAACCGTCAGGGAACTCAGAAAGCGAAAACTCGTTCTGAGGTAAGAGGCGGCGGAAGAAAACCGTGGAGACAGAAGGGAACAGGTCATGCAAGACAGGGTTCCATCCGTGCACCACAGTGGACAGGCGGCGGTGTTGTATTCGCTCCGGTTCCGAGAGATTATGAAGTAAAAATGAACAAGAAGGAGAGAAGAGCAGCTCTTAAATCCGCTCTGACATCCAAGGTTCAGGATAATAAACTTGTTGTTGTTGACAGCCTTGCACTTGCTGAGGTTAAGACAAAAGAGATGCAGAAGGTTCTTACAAACCTGAAAGCAGAGAAAGCTCTTGTTATCACAGCAGATAACAATGAGAACGTAATCCTTTCTGCTAGAAACATCGCTGATGTTAAGACTGCAACACCGGCTACAATCAACACATACGATGTTATGAAACATAACACAGTAGTTGTAACCAAGGATGCTGTTGCATCTATCGAGGAGGTGTACGCATAATGGCAAGTATTCAGTACTATGACGTAATCATCCGTCCGGTTATCACAGAGAAATCCATGAGCGCCATGGGTGAGAAGAAATACACATTCCTGGTACATCCGGAAGCTAACAAGACTCAGATCAAGGAAGCTGTAGAGAAGATGTTCGAGGGAACAAAAGTTAAAAGCGTAAACACCATCAATAACGATGGAAAGAAAAAACGCCGTGGAATGACAGTTGGAAAAACTGCCAAGACTAAAAAGGCTATCGTAGCTCTTACAGAAGAGAGCAAAGATATCGAGATCTTCGAAGGACTTTAATCAGAAGATCAGCCTGAGCGGTAAGGGTGACGAGTGACACCTCGGAAGCAGAAGCTTCCTCATGAATCCATGTCACTCTGATTATCGCGGATATACGCAGTCAAAAGCGTGATGATAAAGATTGAAAGGAGAAACATCATGGGAATTAAAACCTATAACCCATATACACCGTCAAGAAGACATATGACTGGTTCTGACTTCTCTGAGATTACAGCTGCAAAGCCGGAGAAATCCCTTGTTACTTCCCTCAAGAAAAATGCAGGACGTAACAACCAGGGTAAAATCACTGTAAGACATCAGGGTGGCGGAAGCAGAAGAAAATACAGAATCATCGACTTCAAGAGAAGAAAAGATGGAATCCCTGCAACAGTTAAAACAATCGAGTACGATCCAAACAGAACAGCTAACATCGCTCTGATCTGCTACGCAGATGGCGAGAAAGCTTACATCCTCGCTCCAGAGGGACTTAAAGTAGGCCAGAAGGTTTACAATGGTCCGGAAGCTGAGGTTCGTGTTGGAAACTGCCTCCCACTGGAGCTTATCCCAGTTGGTACTATGGTTCACAACATTGAGCTTCATCCTGGAAAAGGCGGACAGATGGTTCGTTCTGCAGGAAACGGCGCACAGCTCATGGCTAAAGAAGGAAAGTACGCAACACTTCGTCTTCCTTCCGGTGAGATGAGAATGGTTCCGATCGTATGCCGTGCAACTGTTGGTGTAATCGGAAACGGAGATCACAACCTTATTAACATCGGTAAAGCCGGACGTAAACGTAACATGGGTATCAGACCTACAGTTCGTGGTTCCGTAATGAACCCGAATGACCATCCACATGGTGGTGGTGAAGGTAAGACCGGTATCGGACGCCCAGGTCCTTGCACACCGTGGGGCAAACCTGCTCTCGGCCTGAAGACCAGAAAGAAAAACAAACAGTCCAACAAGTACATCGTAAGAAGACGCGATGGAAAAGCATTATCGAAATAATAAGGAGGAGAAAGCATGTCTCGTTCACTGAAAAAAGGACCTTTTGCAGATCAGAGCTTACTTAAAAAAGTAGATGCCCTTAACGCTGCAAATGATAAATCCGTAATCAAAACTTGGTCTCGCCGTTCCACAATCTTCCCGTCTTTCGTAGGACATACAATCGCTGTTCATGACGGAAGAAAACATGTGCCGGTATATATCACAGAGGATATGGTAGGACACAAACTTGGTGAGTTCGTTGTAACAAGAACTTACAGAGGACACGGAAAAGACGAGAAGAAGTCCGGAGTACGCTAGTCATCAGATTTATAACTGCCTGCTGTCATAAGACAGCCGGCAGATAACTCAGATATCGAATTTAGGAAAGGAGGCACTTTAAGATGGCAAAGGGACATAGAAGCCAGATAAAGAGAGCCAGAAACGAGAATAATAGAGAGACAAGGCCGTCTGCAAAGTTATCTTATGCAAGAATTTCTGTTCAGAAAGCCTGCTATGTATTAGATGCTATTCGTGGTAAAGACGTACAGACAGCACTTGGTATCCTGACATACAATCCGAGATACGCTTCCAGCGTGATCAAGAAACTTCTTGAGTCAGCAATCGCAAACGCTGAGAACAACAATGGTATGAACGCAGATAACCTTTATGTTGCAGCATGCTATGCAGATAAGGGACCTACAATGAAGAGAATTCAGCCGAGAGCACAGGGTAGAGCTTACAGAA
This sequence comes from uncultured Blautia sp., assembly GCA_934373235.1. Taxonomy (GTDB): domain Bacteria; phylum Bacillota; class Clostridia; order Lachnospirales; family Lachnospiraceae; genus Blautia_A. The sequence continues at coordinate 33,285 of CAKROW010000028.1, forward strand.
TCGAGAAGAGAACTAGCCATATCACTGTTGTGCTTGATGAAAGGTAAGGAGGAAAAGCATGGGACAGAAAGTTAATCCGCATGGCATTAGAGTCGGAGTAATCAAGGATTGGGATTCCAGATGGTATGCAGAAGACAAATTTGCTGACTACCTGGTAGAAGATTACAATATCAGAACATTCCTTAAAAAGAAATTATACAGCGCAGGTGTTTCCAAGATCGAGATCGAGAGAGCATCTGACAGAGTTAAGATCATCATCTACACAGCTAAGCCGGGTATCGTAATCGGTAAAGGCGGAGCTGAGATCGAGAAAGTTAAAGCTGAGCTTCAGAAATATACAGACAAGAAGCTTATCGTAGACATCAAAGAAGTTAAGAGACCAGACAGAGATGCACAGCTTGTTGCAGAGAACATTGCTCTTCAGCTTGAGAACCGTATCTCCTTCAGACGTGCAATGAAATCTACAATGCAGAGAACAATGAAGGCTGGCGCAAAGGGAATCAAGACATCCGTATCCGGACGTCTCGGCGGAGCTGATATGGCTCGTACAGAGTTCTACAGCGAGGGAACAATTCCGCTTCAGACACTTCGTGCAGATATCGATTATGGCTTTGCGGAAGCAGACACCACATATGGTAAAGTTGGTGTTAAGGCATGGGTCTACAATGGTGAGATTCTTCCGACAAAAGGAACTAAGGAAGGGAGCGATAAATAATGTTAATGCCAAAAAGAGTAAAACGTCGTAAACAATTCCGTGGCTCCATGAGAGGAAAAGCCCT
>CAKROW010000029.1 GCA_934373235.1 uncultured Blautia sp.
ATAATAAAAGTAGCTGCATAGCCGAAAGGCAAGCAGTATTGGTGTCATGGACGCACCCTGAAAAAGGCGGTATCCCGTCAGATTTCAGATGCTCTGGTAACTTGTTGCCGAGTAGTTCACTGGAAGGGAACAAGTATCAACATTGCAAACCTTTTTTTTCGGTATACTTGTGTTATAAAATCCTGACCGGTCATACGAAACATAATTTATTAAGAAAGATGTTTTTTCATTTTCTCACCAGACTGTTCGCTTCTTTCGAGGAATCTGCATAGGCATCCGTGCAAAACAGACCGTATATTTACACTGTTCACTGTAAAAGCTATCATTTTAAATGTAAAAAAAATTTTACAAACCACTCTCTTGTGGTATAATAAGCCTAATCAACGGACTGAACACATACCGCGTATTTCCCTCCGCAGACAAAACCCGGAGGAATCAAAGGAGAACAGAATGAGAGCAAATAACCTTACTCTGCTCACGGATCTCTATGAGCTGACCATGATGCAGGGCTATTTCAAGAATCCCACAAACCAGACAGTAATCTTCGATATGTTTTACCGCAATAATCCATGCGGCGGTGGATTCGCCATCTGTGCCGGACTGGAACAGATGATCGAATATATTGAAAATCTCTGTTTTTCTGACGAGGACATTACTTACCTGAGAAGTCTTGGAATCTTCGAGGAGGATTTCCTGGATTACCTCAGCAATTTCCATTTTACAGGTGACATTTACGCCATCCCGGAAGGAACTGTCATCTTCCCGAGAGAGCCTATGGTCAAGGTTGTCGCACCCATCATGGAGGCACAGTTGGTAGAGACAGCAATCCTGAATATCATGAACCATCAGAGCCTTATTGCCACCAAGGCAGCCCGTGTATGCCATGCAGCCAAGGGTGATCCTATCATGGAATTTGGTCTTCGCCGCGCCCAGGGGCCGGATGCAGGTATCTTCGGTGCCAGAGCAGCTATTATCGGCGGATGCGCCGGAACATCCAATGTTCTTACAGGACAGATGTTTGATGTACCGGTTCTCGGAACCCATGCACATTCCTGGATCATGAGCTTTCCGGATGAATATACTGCTTTCAAGACTTACGCAAAGCTTTATCCTAATTCATGCACACTTCTGGTCGATACCTATGATGTACTGAAGTCCGGTGTTCCCAACGCCATCCGTGTATTTGAGGAAATGCGGGAAGAGGGTATCACACTTAAGAATTACGGAATCCGTATTGACAGCGGTGATCTTGCCTACCTTTCCAAGAAAGCTTACAAGATGCTTGCTGCTGCCGGTTTTGATGATGCCACCATCTCCGCTTCCAGTGACCTTGACGAGTATCTGATCGAGAGCCTTAAGGCTCAGGATGCCAGGATCAATTCCTGGGGTGTTGGCACCAAGCTGATCACAGCAGACGACAATCCTGCTTTCGGCGGTGTATACAAACTTGCCGCTGTAAAGGACGCAGACAGTGATACCTTTACTCCGAAGATCAAGCTTTCCGAGAACACAGAAAAGGTTACAAACCCGGGTGACAAGACTGTATATCGTATTTACAGCAAGAAGACAGGCAAGATCAAGGCCGACCTGATCTGCCTCACAGATGAGAAATTTGATCCGGAAGAAACCATGGTGATCTTCGATCCTATCGACACCTGGAAAAAGACCAAGGTTCTTGGCGGAACCTACGAACTCCGCGAGCTTCTTGTCCCGGTTATCAAAAACGGTAAATCCGTATACAAATCTCCATCTGTTATGGAGCTCCGTGAATATTGCAGGAATGAGCAGAACACACTGTGGGATGAGTCCAGACGTTTCGTCAACCCACAGAAGGTTTATGTAGACCTCTCCCAGGCTCTCTATGATATGAAGAAGAATCTTCTTGAGGAGATGAGTGAGAAGGCTTTAAACTGATCATCTGAAATAATAAAATCATAACCCCCTCTTTCTTTTCATAGAATATAAATAGTCGAAACTGTTTCCATGGAAAGAAAAAGGGGGTTATTTTATGCATATGACTGCACGCACAGATTATCATACCTGCCTTATCAACCGCGATAATCCTCTGGCAGAGGACTTTGTACCGGAACATCTTATTGATATCGGAATCCCTTTTGACGCTGAACCAGGGGATCCCAGAAGACTCCTGGAATCCGATACAGCCAGAGCCGCATCCAGACTTTTTCATGCAGGAAGGCAACATGGTCTATGTCTCTGGGGTGTTTCCGGCTACCGCTCCTATCAGCGGCAAAAAGAGCTTTTCACCGGTGATCCCTATGTGGCTGCCCCCGGAACCAGTGAACATCAGAGCGGCCTTGCACTGGATGTCTCCTGCCCGGAAAACCACATGGAGCTGACAGAATCTTTTGCAGACACCGGAGAAGGACAGTGGCTGAAACGAAATGCCTCTCTTTACGGTTTTATCATCCGTTACCCACGAAACAAAGAAATTATCACAGGAGTGCCCTATGAGCCATGGCACATCCGTTATGTGACGCCGCCTCTGGCTGCATGGCTTACCATCACAGGCATGACCCTGGAGGAATACTACTGTTTTCCCCACAGGCATCCTTCTTTGTAACCGGATTTTCTACGCTTCCATCTGCCTCCCCAGAAAACATGCCGCAGTTCTCACAAGGAGCTGCTCCTTTTCCCCGGGAGCTTCCTTCTCCTCCTTTCCCATAAGGATCACTGCCCCTATCACATCGCTGGCGCTGACGATCGGCTGGATGATCTTCCTGGGAAAATCTTCTTTCTGGTGGACAGTCACCGGAACTTTCTCTCTTTCTGTCCCACTGAATACTTTTCGTTCTCTTCCGGCGAGTACAGTCTCCAGTTCCGGGCTTACAGGTTTCCCTGCCAGGTCTCCTTCTCCTGTTCCGGATACGGCAACCACAACATCCCTGTCAGTGATGCACACTGTAAAACCCGTATTCTCAGCCAGTGCCTGTGCATATTCCCGGGCAAAAACATTCAGCTCTCCTACAGATGAATATTTTTTCAGAATGATCTCTCCCTGCCTGTCTGTAAAAATTTCCATAGGTGTCCCTTCCCTGATCCGAAGTGTCTTACGTATTTCCTTTGGGATCACTACCCGCCCCAGATCATCAATGCGCCTCACGATTCCTGTAGCTTTCATTTTGTTCCTCCTGTATTCTTCATTTTCTTCCATATTTTGTGCTGTATGGGTAGTATGTGGAAATACACGGATATTATTCAGCAATAAAACAGGCAAAAAAAGATCAGCCCAGGCTTTGTACCGTAAGCTGATCTTTGTTCTTATGCTTTTTTACATTCTTCTATCAGACTGACTGCTTCCCGGCTGATGTTTTCCGGTTTTGCTGCAGGCTTGGCCAGATAATATCCCTGGAGCAGGTCTGCTCCAAGTTCTATTACTTTGCGGACTTCCTTCTCTGTTTCCAGTCCTTCCGCAACGATAAACATACCTCGCTGATGTGCATATTCTATAATATTTGTCACGATCTGCTGCTTATCAATATCAGAATCAATATTCCGGATCATGGAAGAATCTACCTTGATGTACATAGGTGACATATCCAGAAGATTCTTCTCTGTATTATAACCGCTGCCATAATCGTCCAATGCAAAAACTCCACGGAATCCGGTCATGCCACGCTTCTTCTCCAGGCATTTCATGTCAAGGGATTCCTCCTCTGTGATCTCAACCACAAGCTGTGGCTGAAGATAATGGAAACGCCTGTCAAATTCCGTATACTCCTCTTCTGTCAGGTTCTGGCTTGCAATGGAGTTGATAAACAGAAGCTCATCTCCACGGATGAGGCCCTGGATGCGCAGATGGTTGTAACCTTCCGCAGCTTTAAAGAATGTGATCCTCTCAAGCTCGTGAAGACAGTTTTCTTCCTTCGCCATCCTTACCACATCTTCCGGTGACTTCAACGCAGGCATCTGGACGCGCATCAGTGCTTCATATGCCACAGTCCTTCCGGTTCTTGCAGAAACAATTGGCTGATAATGATATACCACCAGTTCACGGTTGATAAACTGATGAAATTCTTTTCTGCACATAGTTTCATGGGCATTTCGGTTATACACATCAGGATCAAATTCCTGAAGCCGTCCCTTGGTGGATCTCTTTACCTGATACATGGCAAAATCCGCATACTTCTTCAGCTCATCCAGGCTTACACTGTCATCAGGATACCACGCGATTCCACCGGAAATACTGATCTTAAGCTTACGTCCGTTTGGAAGCATGATGCTTATTTCATCGATCCGGGCTTTCAGTGATCTGAGCACCTCACGGATCTGATCCTTGCTGTCATATCCATAAAACAGAAGGTTGAACTCATCACCGGAAATCCTTGCACATAAAGTACTGTTTGGAGTATATTCCGCAAAGCACTTGCCTGCCTCATGAATATATCTGTCTCCCCAGTCGTGCCCAAATGTATCATTGGTATATTTCAGGTTGTCCATATCGATCATGACAAAGGCTGCACAGCCCAGCTTCTCCGATTCCTCAAACACCTTCTCACTCTCCCTGCGGAAAGCAACCCGGTTGTATAGGCCGGTAAGAGTATCATAATCTCTTTCATGCTCAATATTCAAACGTTCCATGGTAGCCACGGTAACGTCCTCCACAAGACCTACCCTTATGTTTCCCTCTATATTGACTTCCATGCGAATGTAACTGAGCTTTGCATCTGAATGTCTGATGCAGTAAACCCTGGCTCCCCCGGAGGTCATTGTATAGCTGCAGGTTCTGTCCAGCTCATTCAGGATCTCCTGGAATGTATCAACTGTAAGTTCCTCTTTATTCTTCTCTTCCATTCCCAGCATGGAAAAGAAATTATCAGTCACATACACGGTTCCGTCATCCGGACGGATCTCATATCCCCCCAGCTCCACGCTGGCCATTTCCATGATCCGGAGGAATTTGGTTGAAGTTGTAACAATATCCCTGCCCATCTGGGTGATCGCACTGGAAAATCTGTCCAGCTCCTTGAATCCCGTAGGTGAAAGAGATGGAATCACCTTGTGCTTATCCTGTGCCTCCGCAACCTGTTCTGACAGTTGTATGACAGGTCTGGCAAGGCGGCGGCTGACAACAAAGCTGCTGACGATCCCCACTGCAAGAGTGAGCATTACTGTCATAAAAAGCAGTCTCAGTACATGAGACGTAAAAGAAAACAACTGATTTGTCGCCACTGTTCCGATCAGCAGCCATTGTTCATCGGAAAACGGTGCATTTTTATTGTACAGTTGCAGCGGATATGCCACAAAGTAATAATCCTGTGCTGCAACGCGGGCCTGATAGTTTCCGTATTCTTCTTCATTAAGAACAATATATTTATTATCATCCGAGTCAGCAAGACCATTTTTACCGAAGCATCCTACTGCATGTACTTTTATTTTGCTTTCCTTCAGAGAATACTTTGTAAAACCTAAAACATAAGTACCTGCCTCATCATTCTGCAGCTCTGTATAAGGCATCAGAGTCTGGAGATGTTCCTCCAGGATCTCCACTCCCAGAACACCATATACAGTTCCATCTTTAAGGATCAGAGGTACTGTATATGCAATGGCCGAACGACTGTCTCCTTCAAGGATGTACGGTTCTCTTGTCCAGTGTCCGTACTCCTTTGCATCAAGGCCGGCCTGATCCTTCCATGCCTCCTGATATGCCGGATATATAATATCCTTTACTGCATCAGTATTTAACTGAAATTTAGGCATCCATCCTTTATCAGTAGAAATACTCATACTTTTTATCAGCTCATTGGGTGCTCTCTCCATCAGGAGATCAGTGTTATTGTCAGGTACTGCTGAATCCGGATCAAGATCACGGAAATAAATTCCGGGAATATAACTGTTTTCTGGTTTTTCATCCAGATTCTCTGTATTAAATGCCACAAAGATTCCGGTGACTGATTTCTGCCTCATTGTGCTGATCAGCATATCACTGATCTCTTTCATTACAGGCAGATAACTGTCCTTGTCTTTATCTATTTTTTGCAGATCTATGGTTCCATCCTGGCTCATTTCCTGAACAGTATTGTTGATCTGCCCGGACAGCACTGCAAGATCCTGATCATTACGCAGTATATTTTCCAGATAGCTGCTTCGGTTCTCCACCTGCTTTTTCAGAATATCTACTGCATTCTGATTAAGCTGATTTCCCACATTGCTCGTATAAATAGCCATCACCAGCAACAGGATCTCAATACCTGCAACAAATAGCATACCCCTCAGAGTTGTACGAAAAATAGATTTTTCTTTTTTGTTTATTTTCATTCAGAGAATCCCCTTCCCGAAGACTTCAGCTCTGCTTATCCTTCATATTCCTGAAGTTTGGAAAGTATGTCCTTGTACCATTCTTCAAAATACTCATCAGAAAGAAAATCCGCTTCTGCTTCTTCCACACTCTGTCCCTGGCTTATACGTTCCAGAACAGTTTCACGGTCTGCTGCAGCTATATCACTCATGGATGTTTCCAGAATACTTCTTGCACTGTTTCCATCAGGGAAAACCTTCATGGAATATAATGTTCTGTTATTTACCTGTGCTACAGCCTCTGTAAGGATCTCACTCATGGAATCGTCGAGATCTGAATCCACAGATTTGATCTTGTCCATATTGTTGGCGTCTTTTGTTACAGGCAGATATCCGGATTCAACGGAAAATGTAATATTATTCTCTGCTTCTGTGAACCATTTCAGGAACTCAACACTGGCCCTGATCTCATCCTCGGATGCCTTGGTCACAACCATTCCTGCGCCCTGCTGTACCGCCCAGTCCTCACCGTCTTTAAATTTGGGGCATGGAAGGACTTTCAGGTCAATATTATAAGTCTGATCATCATCAATACTTACAACTGTCGGGAAAAATGTCGCACTTGAAGTGGAGCCCACATAGGAAATAACATTTCCTGTTTTGATATCATCGCTTCGGAAACGTCCGGATGCAGCGAAATATCCTTTCACAAACGGAACATAATAATTATCCCACAGCTTACGGATTACATCCTCGTCAAAATTCAGAGTCATCTTTCCGTCTTTAACATCAAAGATATTACAGCCAAGCTCTTCTGCGCCTACCAGCATGTAGTTGGCCATGGCATCTCTTCCGAACAGTGCCCTGCCGTCATTCTCCTCAGGAGTCTGGCTGTCTGTCCATTCATAATATTTCTCTGCGACAGCTACCAGACCTTCTATTGTTTCCAGATCCCTGTAGGCTGCACCGGTGGCCTCCGCAAATTTCTGCCAGTCTGTATCATTCAGGAAAAGAAGTTCTGTAGATTTGGCAGTCGGGAAGATCCGGATACTTCCGTCATCGGAAAAATCTCCTTCCCTGAGATACTCCTCAACGTAGGCATCCTTTTCTTTGTCTGTAAGATAATCGGAAAGATTTACGATCATATCTTTCTGATTCATGGTGTTGGCGGTATCTGCATATGCAGAAAAGATATTCGGCACATCCTCCGCACCTACTTCTCCGTTGGCTGCTGCCAGCACACTTTTTTCCAGTTCATCTACAGTTCCAAGACTCTGGCTTTCTACTGTGATGCCCTTCTCTTTACCTGTGGTATCATTAAATTTATCTACCAGATCATTAAATGCTTCCAACTGATCTCCGTTGTAATATGTCCATACGCTAACTGTAACGGGATCCTTCGTTTTCTGTCCGCAGCCGGCAGTAAATAAAGAACTCACCATCGCTGCGCCCAGCAGGCAGACTGTTAATTTTTTCCGTTTCATGAAACACTCCCTTCTTTACCTACAGTTATTTGAGCTGCAGACAGAAAATTTCTTGTAAAAATTCATTCTTCTTATTGTAGCATATAATAATATCAGGGTCAAAATATCTTTTCATTTTACGCCTGTAAAATACTTTTATTTTCAAACAAAAAGCCCTTGCTTTTTTCTCAGATTGTGCTATAGTATCTGTATACCCGATATGTAGTTTTTAATACTACATGACATTTTATCAGATTCTACATCATTTCTGACAGGAGGCGTTTTATTATGATGTTTAAATTAAAAGATCCCGGAAGTGCCATAACTCACGGAATAGCCATGCTTCTGGCCATTGCCGGTGCTACTCCGTTGATCATCAGGGCAGCACGAAGCGAGGATATCCTTCATGTTTTTGCGCTGAGCGTATTCATCCTGACTATGATCCTTTTGTATATGGCAAGTACTCTTTATCACTCTGTCGACTCTACTGACAAGGTGAACCGCAGGCTGCGTAAGATGGATCACATGATGATCTTTGTCATGATCGCCGGAAGCTACACTCCTGTATGTCTGATCGTTCTTCATGACCGCATCGGCTATATCCTCTGTGCTCTTGTATGGGCCGTTGCCGTTCTGGGAATGATCCTTAAGGGCTTCTGGATCAACTGTCCGAAATGGCTTTCTTCGGTATTGTATATCGGAATGGGCTGGTTATGTGTGCTGGCATTTATCCCTATTTTTAACAAACTGCCGCGCGCTGGTTTCGGATGGCTGCTGGCCGGAGGTATCATATACACCATCGGCGGTGTGATCTACGCACTGAAGCTGCCTGTTTTCAATGCAAAACATAAGAATTTTGGTTCCCATGAAGTGTTCCACATTTTTGTAATGCTGGGAAGTGCATGCCACTTTGTTGTTATGTATTTCTTTGTAGCCGGTATGGGAATCTGATTTTTCTCAAAACCAAAAAGGAGGCTGTTTCCTTCACGAGCTTTTCGTTGAAGGAACAGTCTCTTTGTTGTTTATATAAAGTATCCCGGTATAGCTTTAATTCCGGTTTTTCAGAGCTTCGGCAAACTCCAGGGGTGTTCTGTACGCCAGATCAGGGTCTGTCTCCAGTCCCTTTTCTATGATCTTGTGAAGTCTGGTATCTCCCTCCGGATCTGCCTCATCAAGAGGCTCCAGCTCATCAAACAGGATCCTGACTGCTTTATCAGGAACTGTTTTTCCAGTGAGGCAGTTATACATGATCCCGCTTACTGTATATGTATAATCCGTCATTTCCTCCGGATCCTTCCTGAGTTCCGGAAAAAACCACATGCAGCCATCATCCTGAATATATAATTTATCCGGTGTCACAGCCAGATCACACAGGCCGCTTTTTTCCAGTTTATCCAGAGTTATCAACAGATAGGAAAAACTCCGAGAAATCCATTCCTGTGTTATTTTTTCATGGGTTTCCATATATTTTGCAAGGCAGGTACCCCGGGGACATTCAAATGTTGCACATATCTGATCTTCATCTTCACTTAGATCCGTCACACCAAAAAGCCCGGGAATTGGAGGAAGCTGATACAGCCGGCTGGCACGTTCCAGAATTTTCTCCATCTCCTGAGTTTTGCTGTATATCCGCTGAAATACACCTGGTTTTCCGTTTCCTGCTATCATCTTCACCTCTTATTTCAGCAGACCTTTTAATATGACATCTTCACTGGATGCACCCTGGTACATGTGATAAAGGTAGAAATTTTTTTCTTTTTTGGCTACCTCCGTAACGCTTTCCATCATGTAGCCTACCGGATCCTCAGAGCTTAAATATTCAATGAGAAAATGATCAAATTCATCTTCATCACGCAGTTTTCCATAGCTGCATTTTTCCAGGATATCGTCCAGTCTCTCTCTGGTGATCTCCATGTCTTTATGCAGGGAAAGATTTCGGCCCATAAAAAGCAGATAAAAGATCAGAGTGGTCCTGTCCAGATCTACAGTTCCCTTGATATAACCCCTCACGGATTTTTCGCCGGAACGGTTTTTCTGATAGCCACGGGCAGAAAGCTTCTCTTCCTCCCCTTCGCCCCGCTGATATTCCATATCCAGTTCTCTTTCACGTTCCTCTGCCTGCTGCCATTTTTTGCGGATGACTTCCTCGTCAGAAAGATCATCCCAGCCATCTTCATAAGAGCGGATCGCTGACGCAAAGCTGCGCCTGTCCTCCGGGCTCATACGGTCAATATCAAAAGAGTAGCTTTCCATCAGGACTTCCATCCAGTCCATGGATATGTACCCAAAATAAAACTGATTAAAGGCATTGTAAATATTTCCGAAAGATATGCTGTATTCCCGCAGTTCCTGACGAAGTTCCGGATCTTCATACCTGGTCCGCTGCAGTTTGGATATTCCTTTGAGTACGTTCAGATCCATAAATGCCTGTTCCTGGCCAAATCCTGCTTTTCGGGCATTCAGATATTCTTCAGTTTTTTCTTCGATGTAATAGCTGAGATATTTGCAGTAATAGTAACGGGCCTTTTCACGGACAGGTCTGAAGCGGCTCCAGTTCCTTTCCATGAATTCCATGAATTCCTGTTCTGTGCGCTTTCCCTCAAGTTCTTTTTTCAGGAACTGTGTCACCATACCGGTGTTCATCTGACCGCCTTCCTGCCTGGAATTTTCCCTGATGTAATCTTCCAGTTCCCTGTAGGTAACTCTGGGATGATTAAACCAGGGATCCTCCATTCCTTTTCTGCTGATCAGCTTCTCACAGAGCTTTTCCAACCTGCTCCATTCCTGATAGGAAAGTCCGTTCTGAAAAACAAAGATCAGGCTGGCTTCCACCGGATTTCGCGCATAAAGCTTCTCGCATCCATTCTTCTCCAGCTTGTCATTTAACTGCTCCAGCGACATATGAGATACAAACCCCACTGCGATCAGCCGATACCTCACCGGTATCTTCTTCATTTTTTTCGCATTAAGGCTCATACATTCTTCAAGAAGACTGGCTGTATCCTTTTTGCTGAAATCCTCGATCATTTTTTCAAATATGGATGACATTTCATGGTTCCTCCGTGGTTACTTTACACTTTTTATGATACTATTACCCTGCATCTTTTTTTATAAAATCCAATCCCATATTTCAGAATTTTATAAATGCCTTCATCATGTAATTCTTCTTCGTAATTAAGTTCTTCAATCTGTTTCAGTGCAGTTTTGCAGGCTTTCTCCAAATCTCCATCATGAGCATATTTTATCTCTATGATAATTCCCTTTTCCATATCTTCTGTTTCTACCAGAATATCACTGTACCCGTCCCCCGCTTCCCGGTTGGATGCAACACTCCACTGTTCTTTCATACCCAGTATCCCAAGTATGATCCCGTGATAAAAATTTTCTTTCAGACTCTTTCGTACAAAGGTATCCCGGATACTGATTGTTTTTCTCAGATATGAAGTCAGACACTGTTCCAGTTCTTCTGTATTTCCATTTTCCAGAGCATTACAGAACTGATTCAATGTCTTTCCGTCTCTGCGAACATTTTCTTTGAAATATTCCATAATCTGCAGAACAAAAATATTCCGGATCTCCATATTTGGAATCAGAAGATCAAATTTATTATCCGCAGTTTTTCCTCTCTGGGTGAGATATCCTGTTGTAAACAAAACACTCCATATATTTTCCAGAGAATCATACATTTCCCTGTATGTCAGTTCCTGACGGATCTCTTTTGTAACTGTATCTCCCTCTACCAGACATTCTATCTCTTTTCTTACTGTCCCGTTATCTGCAGCACATTGGATAAACTTCCTGACAATATTATTACTGCTGGTATTGATCCAGAAGTTCTGGGGACTGGCTTCCGGATCGGATCTTAATTTGCTTACAAAACAGATCACGTCCCACGGACAATATACTTCTGCTTTTCCAAATAGATAGCCATCATACCACTCTTTTATTTCATCTCCTACAGATTCCAGTTCATAATATTTCAGAAGATTTTGTACTTCCTTTTCTGTAAAACCATAGTATTCATCAAATTCCACATCTGCCACAGACAGCACTCTGAGATTATTCAATCCCGTAAAAATGCTCTCTTTTGAAATGCTCATACAGCCTGTCAGTACTGCAAACTTCAGATTTTCGTTTGTCTTTAATGCCTGGCTCAGAAATCCTCGGATCAGAGTCACCATCTGGTCATAATAATTATTCTCAAAGGCTTTTGCCAGTGGAACATCATATTCATCAATGAGGATAATAACCTTCTGCCCGTAATATTTTCTCAGAAGTTCTGACATGATCCGCAGACTGTCCATCAGCAGTGCATCACTCATTTTATAGTCCAGAAGCCGCATATAAAGATTTTTTTCGATCTCGGTAAGAACATTTCCTTCCTGCAGCTTCTGGAGCTTGCGTGCCATACTGTTAATGGTCATAACCAGCATCTGCTTTGCAGTTTCAAAATCTCCTGCCTCCACACCTTTAAGGGATATTGCGATTACCGGATATTTCCCCATATATTCTTTACAAATTTCTGTCTCTTTCGTAATTTCCAGTCCATCAAAGCAGGAATGTTTTCCATTTATGGAAAAAAAGCTCTCCAGCATACTCATATTCAGAGATTTTCCAAATCGCCTGGGTCTGGTAAAAAGATTCACCATCCCCCAGTCACTGAGCAATTCACGGATCAGACCCGTTTTATCAATATAATAAAAGTCCTCTTCCCGCAGTTTTTCAAATTCATCAATTCCTATGGGGAGTTTTTTCTTTTTTTCCATGCTCCTCCTCCTGACTGGGGTAAATAGATCCTCACATTTCACATTCACTTAAATAGTTTACTACTTTATAATTTTTACTGTCGATGCCTGACCTTTATTTGTAAATAGTCTACTGTAAACTTTTACCTTTGATCCAGGAATCTTAATTACTGCCTTTGTATTAATATTTTTCATCAGCTCAGAACTTCCCTATCAAGTCATTCTGATTCATTTTCTTTTTATAAGATCTTTTGTTACCTTACACTTCCCCTGTATCCGTAGAGAATGTGCTCAGGAATTTTTCGATGGTTTCGTCTTCAATGCCGGTGAAAGTAGCGATATAGGTGGCATCTTCGGCTGCGTACATATACTGGCTCATGTCTGTTTCCATGAATTTGACAGTAAGGCCGGCCCAGGTATTGTCACCGTGTTTGGTTGTGTCCAGGAGATGGATATCCTCTTCCGGTACTCCCATATCCAGGTATTGTTTCTTTACTTCTTCCAGAAGCTGTGGGAAATAAACTACTGCCAGCTCCGGTTTGGTTGCCAGTGCTTCACTGATCTGTACATTTATGCTGACTGACATATCACCGCCATCCGGATAAAGGTAGGTTGCTGCTGACGCATTACTGCCGCCTTCCAGCGAATCTGTGTTGTATCCGTACTCATCCAGCATATCATCTTCGATCATGGTCTCTGTAGCATCCGCCATAACCTGACTGTCCATTTCCTTATAGGTGTCAGGAATCTGAACCTTGTACTTGCCGTCCCGTTCCATGAATAACTTATAGCCCTCCTGAACACTTTCTTCCTGTGCAAAAACCGCTGTTGCCGGTGTCACACAGCATCCTGTCACTGCCAGAACAGACGCCAGAATCATTGCATTTAATTTCTTAGATTTCATACCTTTTCTCCTTTCATTAGGACCCCTTTTTCTATTATCTTATAACTTCAAGTATACACAAAAAATTGTCTTACTGCAATCTGTCAAGCAAATAATATACACGCTCCTGTGTACGATCAATGGCTGTTGTAAGCGCATCTTCTTCTGACTGCTTTTCTCCGGATTCGTTTCCTTCAGCTTATGCCAGAATTATACCTGCCCCTGATTGCACATTTGTTATTATCTTTTATCCAGCTCTGCATTTTCTCCAAAAGCCTTGTTATCCAGAGCCTTCACTACCAGTTCCTGAAGTTTCTCCGTATAAGTATTTCCGCTGTGATCATCAGCAGTTATCAGCCATTTTCTCCTTTCCTTGTTTTTGTCCATATATACCATTGGACCACTGCCTGTATTTTTTATATAGAAATAAATGGAATAATTCCTTTTATCCAGTTCACATTTGTCCCAGATCTCTTTAATTTTTTCCATTGCTTTTTCTGTATAATCCAGATCCGTATCCATACCCAGACTGATATAAAGGGTATCACGAAAAGAATCCGCCAGACTGACTTTTACATTGGAATCAATTTCCTTTATTTTTTCCTGAAGTTTCTCTACATCTGTATACCCTGGCTCCCAAGCATCTTTTTCCTCTTCTTTTTCTCCAACCAGGAAACCTTTGCTGATATACTGCTTCCTGCTCAGGGAAAAACTGGTATTCATATTTCCATCCTGCCACAGCAGTCCGAAGAGATCAGTCAGAGGTTCCATCTCTTTCGTGAATTTCCCCGATGTTCCAAGAAGACACTCTTCAAAAACAAACTCATATCTCCTGTAATAACCGTCTATATCCGTTCCAGCCGGAATTTCCTTCAGATGCAGCTCTGCCACATTGTAGTTATATTTAATCCTCAGATAAATGTTTCCGTTATCCTTAAGAACCGGCTCCATAAATTCATTTATATTATTTTCGGTGCCGGTGAATTCTACGATCCATTTCCCGGACTCACTTCTGATCTGGCAGTCATTCATATACAACGCATTTCCCCATCTGTCATAAACAGCTACTTCACCGGAACCGCCCTCTGTACACAACACATCTGCCACGAAATCTGACATATCCTTCTGCTGCACCTTTACCACAAAAACGTTTCTGTCATTTTTGCCGGTTCCAATAGCATAGGGAATCCCCAGGCTTTCCAGCCGTCCTGCCAGATCACCGATATTATGGTAGTAGTCTCCGTCATCCATCTCCGTAACATAACTGTTATATTCCAGTTTCACAGAAGGCTCTTTGATTTCATCTTCACCAACCCAGTTTTCAAATACATCTGAGCTTCTTTCCTTCCAGTCTGCCGGGATTTCTTCTGACATTTCAAAATCTGCTTTTAAAGTTTCATCCATCAGGATGGGCGCAATTTTTTCAAAAAAAGAAGATTCATAAATATAGATCTTATGCCAGTCATCGTCCTTCACTTCTGTATTGTAAACACTGTTGATACCCGCCAGCGAACTGTACAGCTCCCGCTCTTCCCCGGCAGTACTCTGAAGCTCCGGTTCCAGACTCTCCTTCATTCCCTGTGCCACCTCATCAGAAACTGTGATCTCAAGCTTCTTTGTGATGTTATAAGCCATATATTCACTTATCATCCGGATTTTATCTTTCTCTTCTTCCGTTACCTCCATTTCTTTTACATTTACAATACAGTAAGGACTGAGCTCCACACCGACTTTCTGTACATTCCACTGGATATCTCCCGAATCCTTATCCCTGGATAACACGCCGATATTTATTTTCAGCGGTTCAGTAAGGTACGCTTCCAGCTCTCCGTTATCCTCATTCTCTTCATATACCTTCCAGGGAAGCACCACCCGTATCTTACCGTTCTCATCTTCAATCCAGTATTTATTATCTCCTGTAAGTTTCTTCACTCTGTTTTTTATGACATCTATGGAGCTGATATAATCCTTTCGCTTCATATCCTCCGAAGGTGTGAGCATGACCGTCTCTGTCTCCACTCCCAGAAAGCGGATCTTTTCCTCGAATTTTTTGTATACGCCAAAAAGGATCCCAACTGTCAGTATCCCCAGAAGCGCCCAGCCTGCTGCCAGATAAAACACATTTCCCTTATGACTTTTTCGGGACTGCCTCCATATTTCAATTTCCTGATACATTTCCTCCGGTGTATGAAAGCCCTCATCCGGATCCGTACTCATGCCTTTTTTCACAATTCTGTGAAACTGTGCATCTCCTTTTGGATCACATTTTTCCAGAGGTTCCGTTTCATCCAGAAGCATACGTACCAGTTTTTTTGGAGGTTTTTTCCCGGAAAGACATTCATAAAAGATCTCACTGACAGCATATGGATAATCTCCGTCTGTCATTCCATAGTCCATGATCTCCGGAACAAGACACAGCGTTCCGTTTTCACTTCTGTAAAAGCTTTTCATGGATACGGTCATATCCCGTACTCCTGCATTTTGAAGTTTATCCAGATTTCTCAGAATGGGCAGGAACATATCTGCCAGCTCATCCTCCGAAAGCCTTTTTTTCCCGGAAAAATATTCCTCCAGGCTTATCCCTTCCGGATAATCATAGATAATATACGCCTTATCCTTTTCCTCAAACTGATCCGACACATGGCAGAGCCCCGGCATATCCGAAAAATCCCCCAGTTGTCTTGCCCTGGAAAGTATCTCTTCTACGTCATCTTTTCCAAGATCGATCTCCTGGATCAGAACCTTTTTTTCTACTCTTATGTGCCAGCCCTCATAGAGGATCGCGTCTGTATCTGCCTCAAGGACACGCCTGATCTCATAACGTTCATCCAGGACTTTTCCTGCAGGGGTGCTGTTCTTTTCCATATGTCTGTATCCTTCCTCTGTTACCATATTGCATAGGTAAATGTACTGTCTTCATCTGTCATATATTGTTTCAGAATGTCGCTGTTTTCTATGCCTGTGCGTATCTTCTGCTGCTCCGGATCAGAATCATCAGTATAGTTATACTGTATAGTCCATTCCTGTCCATTCTCCTTATTCCCCGGATAAAAACAGATATATTCTCCAGCCATACGGTTTCCCGGATAAATTTTGAGCCATATATCTTTCCTTATCCAGTCAGTGTCCTTCAGAAGCTCCTCTGTATCTGACACGGTCTGTTTTCCATACTCTTTTGCAGTGTTTCTGTTCAGGCACACACTGATCTCATTCATATATGCAGACGAATCTTCCTGCGCCCCGGCATCCTCATTGATATATCTAAGGAGTGATTTAAGCTCCTGCAGACATACAGATTCCGGTGCATAGCGTGTCTTTTCCTCACTGGCAGAGCTTTCCAGTTCTCCTTCCCGGGAACTGTAACGTACCTCTGACAACTGATACCGGCTAAGAGGACTGCTGGTCTGTTCCTCCAACATTGCCATGAATTTCAGAAGAGGAAGATCTTCTTTTCCAAAAGGTTCTCCCTCATTCCAGAGATTTTCTTCAAACTCCAGATCCTCTCCCTGTTTTTCTTTATCCACCTTCACAGAAGATAATTCATATCCCCATACACTTAAAGCAACTTTATCTCCCTCTGCCTTCTGCTCCCAGTTTTTCAGCTCATTTCTGCTGTCCTCCACGCCTGTACTTACGGCAGAATCACAGACATATTTCAGTTTAATGCCATCAGAATCATCAACCTTAAGGCTCCAGTCCCAGTTTCCGAAATCCTCCTCACTGTTTGCTGAAGAAAGTTTGATATCCGTACTGTTCACACCTTCTGTAAGCTTATTAAGAAGTGTTTTGCTCACATCCTTTTGAGCGGTTTTGATCACGAACTTATTTCTGCCCTCAGAAGATATTCCAAACGCATAGGGTATCTCCAGTGTATCCAGACGCTGTTTCAGATCATAAACTGTCTCCAGCCAGTTGCCGTCTCCTTTGTTTTTCATCTCCTGGGCTGTTTCACTGCTTTCATATTCTGCACAGACAGATGGGCCTTTGATATCCCCTTCCCTGCACTGGTACTTTCCCCACATGTCGCTTTTGGTTTCCCACTCCGGAGAAAGTGTATTCAGTACCTGATAAGTCTCACTTAGCTGAGAACCCTTCCACAGATTTTTCCATCTGTCATCATCAGAAAACAGAAGATTATAGTAAGTAGTCCAGTCACCGTCAACATCTGTACAGAATGTATAATTCTGAAGTTCCGGATAACATGGATCTGTTGTAAACCACATAAAGCTGTCTGTTATACCCGTCCCTGGTTTCAGGTAGTCTGCCAGCTCTTTTTTTATCCGCTTTGCCGCATCTTCTGAGATCTTTACTTCCACATATCCAACTGCTTCATCCGGATCCACCCCGAGGTCATCCGGAAGATCATACTCCACCGGCAGCTTACCCATTTTCTTTTTTGCGGAAAGGATCTCATCTTCTTTCAAAGTACTTCTTGCAATATCCAGCGTTCCATCATCATTTCTCCGGATCACAGTAAGTGCCTTTCTTCTGGCCGCTGCCACAGTCTCCGTAAGATACTCTTCCACATATTCTCCAGTGCTCAGTGTCTGCATATCTTCACTGTCATCTGCCTGTTTCTTCTCAAAAAAATCCAGAGGAGTCTCAATCTCCACTCCATCTTCCTGCTCTGTAAAAAGATAGTTGTCTTTTCCAAGTGTATAATCCAGTCTTTTCCTGAGCAGTCTGATATCATTTTCGTAATCCTGGCTTCCCACATTATCATAAGGTGCCAGAAGAACCTTCGCAGTTTCTTTTCCATGGAATTTGAAATACGCCTCATGATTTCTGTAATAATTCCATCCAAAAAAGGCCCCTGCACCCAGAATACACACTGCACAGCTTACTCCCAGAAATATCAGGTTCTTTTTTCCCGCAGGCTTTTTTTCCTTTGGCGTCAGAATGGGATTCAGCTCCCCGAGAAGCTCCCCGACAGACTGATACCTGTTTTCCCTGTGAAGGCTCAGGCCCTTTTTCAGGATACGTTCCAGTCTGGGATCAATATGGATACCTCTCTGGGATGGCATAAGAAGCTTCTCATTCATTGCCCTGGCTGTTGCACTGATGGGTTTTTCCCCGGTAATACCACGGTAAAGCACCGCGCACAGAGCATACACATCTGTCCACGGTCCCTGTTCACTGTTGGAATACTGTTCCAGCGGCGCATAGCCATTTTTCAGCTCAATGGTGTAGGTAGCATTATCCATATAGCTTCTGGCAGAACCAAAATCCAGCAGCTTCACACTGGTTTTTCCATTCTCCGATTTCACCAGCTTAATGTTATCCGGGCTGATATCACGATGGATCACACCGTTTTTGTGAACTTTGTCCAATGTCTCCATAAGAGGCATGAGAAGGCGGAACATAGCCTCCGGCTGAACCTTTCCACGCTGTTCCAGATATCTGGACAGACTGATACCATCCACATATTCCATGACAATGTACGCTGTATTATTGGCCTCAAAATAATCCAGCACATGGACGATCCCCGGCTCTGCGGAAAAATCTCCCAGCCGCCTTGCTTCCTTCAGAAATTTAGCCTTGGCTTCACGAAAATTTTCGTTCTCATTTTTGTCTGCCACAACAATTTCCCCACCCTGGCGTACCATAATATTCCGGTCAAAAAATTCCTTCACTGCCACATGGCGGTTCACTTTTTCATTGACTGCCTCGTAGGTGATTCCGAATCCACCCATTCCAAGCACACGGAGCACGTGGTATCTGCCATCCAGCATAGTATTTTCCGGCAGAAAATAATCAAGTCTGCTGCTGTTCTCTTCCATCCTCTTCCCAATCTCTTTCTGTTACTGATACTACTGTACCAGCAAGCTGATTTTCCAAATAAACTCACACCTGGATTTCTTATTTCCGGCTTTTATTTATGTAACAGTTTTTTCAGCTTCTGATCTTCACTTGAAGCTCCCTGATACATGTGATAAAGATAAAAATTCTTCTCCTCCATTGCACTTCTGGTAACACTCTCCATAAGATATTCCACACGGTCGTCAGCCATCAGGTACTGGATCAGAAACTGGTCAAAATCATCCTTTTCCCTTAATTTTCCGTATCCGCACTCTGTAAGGATCTCATCCAGACGTTCCTTTGTAACTTCTCTCTGCCCCAGAAACAGGAGAAAACATATCAGTGTGGTCCTGTCTATATCCACAACGCCCTTGATGTAATTCCGGACGGATTTTTCCCCTGCACGGTTCTTCTGGTAGGACCTGCTGCTTCCTCCGTCTTCTGTAAGGGAATATTCCAGATCCATCTGAAGCTCCCTCTCCTCTGCTTCCGCAACCCTTTTCAGGATCACTTCCTCATCTGACAGTCTTTCCCAGCCTTTCTCATAAGAACGTATCGCTCCTGCAAGACTTGCCTTCTGTTCTGCGCTCATCTCACTTAAATTTCCCTCATAGCTTTCCAGGAGAATTTCCAGCCAGTCCATGGAAATATACCCAAAATAGAAATAATTAAAAGCATCATACAGGTTTCCAAAGGAAATCCCTGAATCCAAAAGTGCCTCCCGCACAGCATCCTGGTTTTCATAATGCCTGCGCATCTTTACAACACTTTTCAGGATATTCAGATCCATTGCCGCCTGTTCCAGTCCAAAGCCGGTTTCTTTTGCACTTAAATATGCCTCCGCTTTTTCCTGGATATAAGAACAGAGATATTTGCAGAAATAGTATCTGGCTTTTTCCCTTACCTGACAGAAATCGTTCCAGTTAAGTTCCATAAAACGAAGAAATTCTTCCTCCGTGCTGCTCTTTGCAAGCTCCTTATGAAGCCGTCTGGTCACTCTGGCAGTTTCCAATTCCTCACCCTTCCGGACGGAATTACTTTCCACATATTCCCTGAGTTCCCTGTACGTAACACTTCCATTCTGAAACCAGCGATCCTCTACCCCTCTTTCCTGCGCCATATTTTCACAGATCATTTCCAGGCGATTCCATTCCTCGTAGGACAGCCCGTTTCCAAAAGCATAGATCAGGCTGGCTTCAATGGGGTTTCTGGCATACAGGCTCTCACAGCCATTCTCCTGAAGCTTGCTGTCAAGCTGTTCCAGCGTCATATGTGTAACAAAACCTACCGCTATGATCCGATATCGCATGGGAATCTTTTTGATCTTTCGGGCATCCGGGCTCATACATTCCTTTAACATCTGAGCGGTATCTTTTTTCCTGAAATCTTCTATCATTTTTTCAAATACTGATGTCATTCTCTATTTCCCTTTCATACTCTCTGTATTCCTGGCGTACCTTTTCCCGTATGATCTCCGGCACACTTCCATTGTCCATAGCATCAAATATATCGTAATCCTGGGCGATCACCCGGTTCATTTCACCGATCCTGCGTATCAGTTCTTCCTCCCAGCCGCTGCGCAGCGGAATTTTTCCCTCAAGAAAAACCGGCGCAAGGCTGTATCTCATATTTCCGGAAAAACTTTTGTTACGCCTGTCCGCGTACCAGCCCATAAGCTTGCCTGCTCTCACAGCCTGTTCCCATATGCTCTTCTGGGCAAGCCAGATCTGTCTGGAACCTGCTGCAATACGGAGCCTGTAACATATCTTCTTTCCTTTTTCTGCCTGAAGAGGAACCTGAAACATGATATTGCCCTGCTGATGGTCCACAATGATATCACCTGCTCCTGCCTTTCTGAGACATTCTGCTGCCTGCTCTGTCCATACTTCTGTATGCCGGCGGTTCTCCTCCCCTGCTTTTGTAAAATACTGCTTCAGCAGTTCTATATCTTTATCTTTCATCCTGCACGCTCCTTTTTTGTGGTATATTACCATCCATTATCTTCTGTTTTAACTATAACAGATACAGCGTGCACTTTTGTTTTACAGTTTCAGAAGTTCCAGTTTCTTTTCCCTGGTAAGCTGTTTGATGTGGTATTCCCTGCTCATGGCTTCCTCCTTTGTGGCAAAACCCTCAAAGTACACCAGCTTCACAGGTCTTTTTGCTCTTGTATATTTTGCTCCGGCTCTGCCCTCATTGTGGGCCTTCATCCGCCTGGAAAGACAGTTGGTCCACCCTGTATAAAGTGTCCCGTCCGCACATTCCACCATATAAGTATAATTCAATAATTTTCTCCCCGATATTGAAAATTCTATGTAAAGAACGGCTGCCGGCATATTAACTCAGCCTCCGTTCTTTTTTCTATGAAAAAGCAGCCGGCATGATAACTGGTATACTCTCAAAAATATAAAGCAGGCAGGGACTCCGGCTGCGGATTTTCCCTCCTGCTTTATTATACGGTTTCTGTATTGTTTTGTGAATGGGATATTGAAGTGTTTCCCATTATTTCGTGACAGTCATTTTTTCCATGTCATAGATCATGCCTGAGAATTTATCTCCCTCCACCTTTACAGTCTGTCCGGCTGTTTCCGGATAATATCTGGTAGAAAAAACAACTTCTCCATGATTGATAAAAATTTCTGCTGCGGATGTATCCGCCAGGATACGCACAGATTTAAGCTCTCCTGACGGAATGTGGGCTTTCCGCACTTTGCGGCCTGCGCCGGCTGTTTCGGACAGGCTTAAGGCCACAACTCCATTTTCATGATCCAGAAAAAGATTATTTCCAAGGCTGATCCTGCACCTGCTGCCCCCGAAAGTGATCTCTCCGTCAAAAGGCCCTTTTACAGACACCTGGGATTTCTCCTCATCAATGGCTGTACGATCCCTGCGAAGGCTGTCCAGCTCTTCTGCCGGATACTGATACAGCATTCCGTTCTTATATGTCACTTCTCTTGGGACTGTCAGGCAATGCTGCCAGCCTTCCTGTTTTGCAGTGGGATTTGTATACTCTTTGTCAGCATCCGGCATACCCATCCAGCCGATAAGGATTCTTCTTCCCTTCTCATCCTGAAAGGTCTGCGGTGCATAGAAATCAAATCCCATGTCCCATTCCCGGAACTCTTTTTTATCTGTTTTTTTATCCTTCAGGATAAAATACCCTGACTGATAGATATTCTGGTACCTGAACTCTTCACTTTCCAGTCCCTGGGGAGAAACTGAAAGGATTTCTTTGTCTCCAAGTTCAAAATAATCCGGACACTCCCACATATATCCAAAAGCATCTTCCGTTGTCAGTTCTCTCTCAAACTGCCATGTCTTCATATCCTCTGAACTGTAAAAAAGCACAGCTCCTTTATCACCTTTTTTGCGTCCTCCAAGAACCATGTGATATTTTTCATCCTGCTTCCAGACCTTGGGATCACGGATATGGCAGGTAAAATCTTCCGGATAATCTTTATAAAAAATGGATACTTCCTTATCTCCAAAATGGATGCCATCCTCACTCTCCACGTGGAGAGTGCTGGCCTGGCGTCCGTTGTTTATGTAATCATAATCTCCGTCCATCTTCACATTTCCGGAAAAGAAAAGATGAAGCTTATCTTTTTCCGGCACTGCACAGCCGGAATATACACCGTGACAATCATAGATGCTGTCCGGCAGAAGCGGCACTCCCTCATATCTCCAGTTGATCATATCCTCGCTTGAATAATGTCCCCAGAATTTCAACCCGCCAAATGCGTCAAAAGGGGAATACTGGAAAAACACATGATATCTGCCTTTGTAATAGCATAATCCATTGGGATCATTAAGCCATCCTGTGGGAGGCATCAGATGATGTGTGAGACGGTATTTCCTGAGAAAATGATCTGTCTGTGCAGCTTCCTCTGCTTTTCTTACCTGATCTGCAAGCACCTTTGTCAATGCACTCATCTCTTCTTCCTCCTCGTCAGTGAATACTTAAAAGTTCTTCTCCAAAATCTGCCTGACCTTTTCTGAGGACCTTGAAATCCTCATAATCATCGCTGTTGGTGAGCAGTACCGCTGTTGTAGTACTGTAGCCTGCTGCTCTGATCTTATCCATATCAAATGTAAGAAGCTTCTGTCCGGCTTTTACCTTGTCGCCCTCTGAAACAAGAAGGTTAAAGCCGTCACCCTGCATATTCACTGTATCGATTCCCACATGGATCAGGATTTCCATATCCTCTGCCCCTGTAATTCCGATGGCATGGCAGGTATCAGTAACAGAAGAGATCTCTCCGTCACATGGTGCCACTACAACTCCCTCAGAAGGTTCGATCCCGACACCATCTCCCAGAACTCCTGCTGCAAATGTAGGATCCGGAATATCCTCTCTGGCAATCACGTTTCCTTTTACAGGTGCCAGGATCATGCCGGATTTTGTGCTGATGGCTGCTGTCCCATTCTGTGTATCTTTTACTTCTGCTGTTGTTTCGCTCTTTGTTTCTGTTTCGTTTTTCTTCTCAGTTCTGCCTGCATCCTCCGGGTCTTCTTTCCATACGATCCAGGTCAGTCCAAAGGCTACCACAAATGCTACTGCAAGAACAATTGCATACTGTACTGTATAATCCAGTGTGATCAGAAATCCCGGAATTCCTGTAACTCCATAGGAAGTTGCCCCGATATGGAAGATGGATCCCAAAAGAGCTCCTGCACCGCCACCGATCATTCCACATACAAGAGGTTTCATAAATCTGAGATTCACACCGAAGATAGCCGGTTCTGTGATTCCCAGCGCTGCGGAAAGTGCAGACGGGATAGCTACGGATTTTGTCTTATAATTCTTCGCCTTAAGGCCTACTGCCAGGCAGGCTGCGCCCTGTGCGAAGTTGGCTGCTGATGCGATAGGCATCCAGGTATTAAGTCCGTCTGCCGCAGAAAGCATACCAGCTTCAATTACGTTATACATATGATGGATTCCACATACAACTGTCAGAGGATAGATTGCACCCATGATCATGGCTCCCACACCATAACCGACTGTGATGATCCACTGTGCAAAAGTAAGAACATATTCCTCTGCTGCTGCAAATACCGGTCCGATGATTCCAAGTGTAAGGAAGCCTGTGATCAGGACGGTACAGAGGGGTGTTACAAAAAGATCGATCATTTCCGGCACATGCTTATGTAACCACTGCTCAAGCTTGCTCATCACCCATACAGCAATGACTACCGGAATTACATGTCCCTGATATCCAACCTGTCTGATGGGGAAGCCCAGCAGATGCCATACAGGGATATCAGCACCACCCATAGAAGCTACAGACCATGCATTGATCAGGGTCGGATGGATCATGATCATACCAATAACTGCGCCCAGGAAAATATTTCCGCCAAATACCCTTGCCGCAGATACTGCGATAAGGATCGGCAGGAATGTAAATGCCGTGTTTGCAAAAAGATCCAGGATGCCGTACCAGTCACTTCCTGCAAATGCCGGCATAGCCTTGCCAAGTGCCTCCACAAGTCCCATCATCAAACCGGATGCCACGATTGCCGGAAGGATCGGAACGAACACATCTCCCAGTGCCTTGATCATCCGTTTAAATACCGGCTGCTTCGCTGCAGCCGCAGCCTTTACTTCTTCCTTGGTAGCGGCTGTCATTCCGCTGACCTTAAGGAACTCTTCATAAACTTTATTGACTGTTCCTGTTCCGATGATAAGCTGAAGCTGTCCGTTATTGCTGAAAACGCCCTTCACTCCATCGATATCCTCCAGCTTCTTCATGTCGATCTTACTGTTGTCCACAGTTACCAGACGGAGCCTGGTAGCACAGTGTGCTGCGCTGACCAGATTGGACCGGCCGCCCAGTGTCTCATAGATTTCTTTCGCACATACTGCATAATCCAGAGCCATTTCTTCTTCCTCCCTTTTTTATTTCTTTTCATGTGATCACTTTTGTGATCATTTTCTCTTATAATGTGGAATCGATTTCATATCGTTGTATTTATTATATACTTTGTATTATACTTTTGTAAATTGACATTTCATATAATTTTCAAACTCTGTTTTTGTGAAAAGTATATGAAATCGATTCCATATTTTGTAGGACAAAACGGACATAAGTAGCCCCTTTCCCACCGGATAAAAAAAAAGCAGCCGGTATCTCCCAATTTCTCTCGGGCAAATATCTGCTGCTCTATTATCACGGGTAAATCATGCCTGTTTAGTCCACTCTGCCATATACTCAGGCATAATCCCTTTTCTATTATGTTATCTCACAGATTCACGTTGGATCAGTTCACAGCCCATCCTGATCTCCTTGGAAATACCGTTGTCATTTTCAATAAGATCTGCCAGCATGGCTGCTGCCTCCATTCCACTGGTCTTGTAATGAAAATGCACCGTAGTCAGCTTGGGTTCCATGATCTTTCCAAGGGCACTGTCTCCGATTCCGGCAATCTGAACGTCCTCCGGTATCCGAAGCCCTACTTCTTTTGCATAAAGCATGGCTCCTACTGCCATGGTATCTGTGGCACAGAACAGCGAATCTATATCCGGTGTCTCCTCAAAAAGTTCCCTGGCCATCTCATATCCGGACTCCATGGTAAAACTTCCTGTCTTCATCCGCTCCTGCGGTACTGTGAGATCGTTCTTATGTAAAACTGCCTCAAAACCTTTTTTTCTCAGAAATCCAACTGCCGTATCTTTCTCTGTTACACCGATGTAGGCAAATTTTTTCCCTTTATGTACAAGACACTCTGTGAGGAGTTCTGCTGCTCTCTGGTCATCCTGGTATACGCACGGATATCCTGCCAGATGCTGTCCCAGGATAACAATAGGAACCTTGTAGTCTTTAAGCATCTGTTTATGCTTCCTTGTAAACATTGTCGCAATAAAAAGCACACCGTCGACCTGACGCTCCTTAAAGAGTGAAAGATATTTCAGCTCTTCCTCAAGATCATTGCTGGTATTGGCAAGAATGATCTGATAGCCTCTCCGTTTGAGAACATCGCTGATCCCAGCCACCTCCTGGCTGATGGTATCCGAATTGATCTTCGGGAGGATTACTCCGATAAGACTTGTTTTCTTTGTTCGAAGAGTCTGTGCCTGTGTGGACGGCTGATATCCGGTTTCCTGGATAACTTTGCGGATGATCTCTTTTTTTTCATCACTGACGTATCCGTTATTCAGATATCTTGATACAGTGGCTCTGGAAACCCCCGCCATTCTGGCTATTTCGTTAATGTTCATAATCCTGTACCTCTTTATATTTCTTCCGTACCTGTAAAGCATAGAAATATTCATATCTGTCTTATTCCCTGCTTTTCTGTCTTATTTGATTATACACGTTTTAGCACTTCTTGCAAAATACTTTTAAGGAGCCTTCACACACTGTAAAGGCTCCCCTCTCCGGTAACGCGGACATTTACATCCCGTTTTTCTGAGTATTTATGAAAGATAGTCAAAAGGATCTATAGTTTCCCCATCCTTTTTCATCTGGAAGTAAAGATTAGGTCCTTCTACAGAATAATATTTTGTGGGACTGTCGATATTTCCGATCACATCCCCCTCTTTCACAGTATCTCCCTCTGCCACTGTCAGATCTTTAAGCTGTCCGTAGATAGCCTGATATCCGTTTCCCAGTTCCATTGTCACTGTTGTTCCTGTACATGCATCCTGCTCAATGGAAAGTACCTGGCCGTCTGCAGCCGCATATACGGGAGCATCTTCCACTGCCTGGATCGCAACTGCAGGGCTTACCTTATACTGATCAAGGGTTGGAAAATACACGGTCTCATCCATATTATAGTCTACCAGTACAGTTCCTCTTACCGGCCATTCCATCAGGGAATTTTCCGTAAAATCCAGATTTTGTGTTGTAAGTCCTGCCGCAGATACCTGCCGGGTGGTATCTGCAGCATTTTCTGTGTTTCCAGTATCTGCTGTTACCGTACTGCCGTTGACAGATGCAGTTCCATCGGTTTTTGTTATACCGGAGGCTGCTTCCTTGTTTTTCCCTGCAATGCTGTTTCCGGACACAGCAGGATCAGTGCTGTCATTTTTGTCTGTTTTCATACTGCTTTGGGATGTTGTATTATCCACATTCTGACTGATTCCTTCGGTTCCCCCGTCATTAACAGTGCTTTCCTGTGTAAGCCGGGCATATTCCGGATAGTCCTCTTCCGGATCCTGCACAGGTCTGGTGCCAATCTGATACACTGTGATTCCCAGAGCTGCGATCACAGCCAGGATCCCACCATTTAAAATGGATTTCATTATTTTGTTTTTCATCATATTCTTTCCACCTCTGCTCATAATCTGGCTTCCGCCGTATGTTCATTTCTGTATTTATAGGGTGTCCAGAATACGGTACGCTATTCACTTTTTCTCAAAAATTTACCTCTGCTATTTCCATTGCCGGAAAATACTTTTCCAGAAGCTCCTCCCAATTACTGCCATTTTTTGCCAGCTCATTTCCCCCATACTGGGAAAATCCAAGCCCGTGTCCCTGACCTTTACACAGAAAGCGGTACTGATCGCCTGTTTTCTGCAGGGAAAAGTTTCCTGATGCAAGGTTCATCCCCTGACGGAAATTTTCTCCTTCCAGAGTATTTCCGTCTGCCAGAAGTTCCGTCACATATCCCGCCTGGTCTCTTTTGCTGATCTTAAATTCCTGTGGAAGCTGGCCTTCTGCTATATAAACGGCTGTGAGATACTTTTTTGCTGTTCTGTCCTCTGTACTGTCCACAGATTTCAGATATGTATACTTCTCATCATGAAAAGCTTCAGCTCCGTCTCTTGTTTTTCCGCTGCTTATTTCATGGTAGGGAACAAGCTTCAGTTCTCCGTCACAGGTGAGAATTTTTCCCCGGGTCTTCTCAACTGCCAGGATATATTTCCTGCTCACAGCACCTGTAAGAATCTCCACCGGATCTGCATCCCTCTCCCTGAGAATCTCCGGCAGATTTTCACCATCCTCAAGTTTCCTGTACAGATTGGTCCTGGCGATCACGGACTGGGCGCAGATAGTCTCTGCCTGATTTTTTTCATCAATCTGATCTGCCACGATCACCGGGAGAAAAGTTTCTTTATCCGGAGTCCTGTTCAGAAAAGCGGTTTTTACACCATTTATAAGGATCACTGCCAGATACGGCATGAGAAGCAGCAACGAAAATCCGCTGCACCAGACATAAATATATTTTTTCATAATGTATCCTTATGTTTTTTCTTAATATATGTATTTTCAGAAGAATTTATTTATTGTATACTGCCTGTAAAGCTTTTTGTTACACATTGCTATTCTGGGAGGACTAAAGTTATGATCGCATTTTTACTTGCTCCGTTTTACATTCTGGTCAATGCATACATCGTCCGGTGGATGATCTCCTGGATGGGTGCCTGTCACCATCTTTTTCAGACATTGGGATTCCGCATATTGTTTGTGGGAACTTATATTTTTCTTTCCACATCCCTGCTCACCGGATTTCTTGTAAAAAAACCATACATACTCCACCGTTTCCTGAAAAATGCCGGAAATTATTTTCTGGGAACTTTTCTCTATATACTTATTGTGGTTGTCTGTGTGGATCTTGGCAGGATCATTCTGAAATATGGATTCCATGTTCCCTGGATCGGATCCAGAACTGCCTTTGTCATTACAGGCAGTATCTGCACCTTGCTTATTATCTTTATCAGTGTTTATGGCATTTTGCATGAATGGGATCTGAAAACCACAAATTACGACATAACCGTGGAAAAATCAGCAGAAGGGATGGATTCCCTTAAAATCGTCCTCATTGCAGATACCCACTTCGGATACAGTATCGGCAAACAGCACGCCAAAGAGATCGTCAGAAAAATCAATAAAGAAAAACCGGATATAGTATGTATTGCCGGAGATATTTTTGACAACGAATATGATGCAATACGGGATCCCGATCAGGTCGCTGCCATTTTAAAATCCATTGATTCCAGATACGGCACTTATGCCTGCTGGGGCAATCACGACCTGAATGAACCTATCCTGGCCGGTTTTACCTTCAGCAGTTCCAGCCCGGATTATGATGATCCCCGTATGAAAGAATTTCTCCAGAAGGCTGACATCTGCCTTCTGGAGGATGAATCGATTCTTATTAACAATTGTTTCTACATCACAGGCCGCAAAGACCCTTCCCGCGCAGAAAAAATGGGCGAAAAACGTCAGTCTCCAGATGAACTGACCTCAGCTCTGGACAAAACAAAGCCCATTATTTTTCTGGATCACCAGCCCAAAGAGCTTGAAGAACTTGCACAGGCTGGTGCAGATCTGGATCTATGCGGCCACACCCACGACGGACAGCTTTTCC
This sequence comes from uncultured Blautia sp., assembly GCA_934373235.1. GTDB lineage: Bacteria > Bacillota > Clostridia > Lachnospirales > Lachnospiraceae > Blautia_A. Next base: position 29,457 of record CAKROW010000029.1, read on the forward strand.
CAGGCAATATCTTCACCGGCCTTATCTGGGAAAATTCCTGTGGCTACCTTAAAAAAGGTTCCATGCATAACATTGTAACTTCCGGAGTTGGTATCTGGGGCCCTAATATGCGTGTAGGCACGGACAGTGAAATCTGTTCTGTCACGGTACATTTCCATTCCTGACATATCATTCCACAGTACCTTACTGTTTTTAGAGTACGTGGTGTCTGTTTTCTGGAAAAGCTTCCTGTTTTTCCAGTGATATGCACCAGGTGCTTTATTTTTTTTATGGGAAGAAGCGGCTGTATAGCCTGTCCCTCCTGCCAGAACTGCAGTATACAGGATCAGATATCTTATCAGTTTCACAAGTTCCTGAGCAGATTTCCACAGTACATTTCTTTTTCTGTGTCTGTTATCCACAGTTTTCTGCTTTTTATTCCATACTGTCAACATTTTCCCATTAATTCCTGCACATTTCCAGTCCTTCAAATTATCACCCTCCATGAATCCGCACAGTAAAACGGACATTTTCTTTCCGCTCTGCTACATGCTCATGAACGCCATCCGGCGCTCAAAAACTTATTCACGAGTTATACCGGGACTGCGCACGTCCCACAGCTATACAGCTAATAACAGACTATGCAGCCTGTCCTGAAAAAATTCTACATTTTATTTTTGGTTATGAAATCTCTGCTGTTCTCTGCTTCCTGCATATTCTCTCCATATAATAAACAGAGTGAATATTCACTATCTGATTCTATCACCTGATATTCTGTATATGCGAAACCGGGAATTACATATTTACAGAAAAACGAATCTTCACCTCCTCATAAACACAGAATAAAAAAAAGAAGCCTTTCCAGACTTCTCTCTAAAAGTGAGGCATCGGGGATTCGAACCCCGGACAACTTGATTAAAAGTCAAGTGCTCTACCGACTGAGCTAATACCCCATATTCAATTGCTCATATGCTCTGCATAAAAACATGCCCAGAGCCGGAATCGAACCAGCGACACGAGGATTTTCAGTCCTCTGCTCTACCAACTGAGCTATCTGGGCATAAGTAGCGGGGACAGGATTTGAACCTATGACCTTCGGGTTATGAGCCCGACGAGCTTCCAGACTGCTCCACCCCGCGATATTAATTTTTTAAATCAAAAGCCGATGATCGGACTCGAACCGATAACCTGCTGATTACAAATCAGCTGCTCTGCCAATTGAGCCACATCGGCAATCACCTTTAGATGAAAAGCTGATGCTTAATCATCTTAGTGGATGGAGAAGGATTCGAACCTTCGAAGGCGGTGCCAACAGATTTACAGTCTGCCCCCTTTGGCCACTCGGGAA
>CAKROW010000030.1 GCA_934373235.1 uncultured Blautia sp.
GGTAGTACCCTTTGCACAGTTAATAATATACCCGGATTTTGTGGTGATTCTGTGACGTCAATCTGAAAAAAGTATGAACAAAAAAGAAAGAATCACTTAATTCTTAATATTTCTTAAGGTTTTTGTATAAGGTTGAAGTGGGTTTTTGCCACTGATATACTTAACTTATACTACTAATGATTAGTGAGGACTAATAAATATGAAAGCCTTTATAAGATGGATAACAGGGATAATTCCAGCTTATGGAATTTTCCCTGTTATTTTTTCATTTGTATTTAACTGTCTTGTCTATTCCGGCTCAAGGCTTATTGCCGGAGGCTGGCATCACTATAATATAGAGAGCAGCCTGGACCGGGGGATTCCTTTTATCCCACAGTTTCTTCTGGTATATTTTGGATGCTATATTTTCTGGGGTGTGAATTATATCATGGCAGCCAGACAGGAAAGGGAACAGGTTTACCGTTTTTTTACCGCGGATTTCCTATCCAGATGTGTGTGTCTGGTGATCTTTCTTGCATTTCCCACTACTAACACGAGACCTGTGATCGAAGGAAACGGATTCTGGAACCAGGCGGCTCTGTGGCTTTATTCCATTGATGATGCGGATAATCTTTTTCCGTCCATCCACTGTCTGGTAAGCTGGTTTTCCTATCTGGCAGTCAGGGGGCAGGAGAAGATCCCCGGATGGTACAAAAATGTTTCGTGGATCATTGCAGTGCTGGTATTTATCTCCACTCTGGTGACTAAGCAGCATGTACTGGTGGATGTGGCCGGAGGGATCGCACTGGCACAGATCTGTTTCATGATCGGACAGAGGACTTCTCTTTATAAGATATATCAGAAGATCGGCAGCAGGATCGAACAGGGAATATTAAAGGCAGGAGAAGGTGGAGATGAATGAAAAACAAAAAGAAAGTCATATTTAACACAATATTTCTGATCCTTGTATTCGGTCTTACTATTTATGGGGTATTCCACGGAGAGGATATTTCTTCCATGATGGATGCGATCCGGGAGTGCAAGAAGCTATGGCTTGTTCCCGGAGTTGCCCTGGTAGCGTTTTTTATCTGGGGGGAATCCATTATCATCTGGTATATGATGCGCTCCAACGGCATCCACCTGAAAAAAAGGACCTGTTTCCTTTTTTCATCTGCAGGATTCTTTTTTAGCTGTATCACCCCTTCTGCCAGCGGTGGGCAGCCCATGCAGATATACTACATGAAAAAAGAAAAGATATCCATTCCGGTTTCCACCGTGATCCTGATGATCGTTACCATAACCTATAAACTGGTACTTGTGGTGATCGGCATTGGAATTGCCGTTTTCGGGAGAGGGTTTATTCACAGATATCTTACCGGGATCCTGCCTGTATTTTACCTGGGACTGGCACTGAATATATTCTGTGTGACATTTATGACTGTACTGGTATTTCATCCCCTGCTTGCAAGGGAGATCCTGAAAAAGGGAATGAGGATCCTTGAACATTTTCACATCATGAAGAAAAAGAAGAGCCGGCTGGACAAACTGGAAGCTTCTATGGATAAATATCAGAATACTGCGGCATATCTGAAGAATAATCCGCTGGTGATCGTTATAGTAATTGGAATCACTTTTGTCCAGAGGATGGCATTGTTTGCTGTGACATGGTTTGTATACAGGGCTTTCGGGCTTCATGGAACAGGATTCTGGGATGTTTTGTTTTTGCAGGCAGTGATCTCGGTTTCCGTGGATATGCTTCCGCTGCCCGGTGGAATGGGAATCAGTGAGACACTTTTTCTTAAGATCTTTGCACCGGTATTTGGAAGCATACTTCTTCCGGGAATGGTGTTAAGCAGAGGACTCGGCTACTATGGAGAGCTTATGATCAGTGCGTTTTTCACAGTTGTGGCACAACTTACCATCGGACATGGGAAAAAGAAAGAAAAGGGGTTATACAAATGATAGGATTTTATGATTACACTGTAGTGATGACGTACATAAGCGTGATATCATCTCTTACAGGCATTTACTTTGCAATGACAGACAAAATTTCCCTGGCGGTTATGTGCCTTGCGTTTTCGGGTCTGTGCGATATGTTTGACGGAAAGATCGCAAGAACCAAGAAAAACCGTACAGAGGATGAGAAATGTTTTGGCATACAGATTGATTCACTTGCGGATATAGTCTGTTTCGGTGTGTTGCCGGCAATACTGGGATTCAAGCTTGGAATGAACCATATTTACGGTGTGGCGATCCTTATCTTTTATGTGCTTGCAGGCCTGATCCGTCTTGCTTATTTTAATGTAATGGAGCAGAAGAGACAGAATGAGACTGCGGAAGCGAGGAAATATTATCAGGGACTTCCTATTACTTCCATGGCAGTGATCCTGCCCCTTCTCTTTGTGATCTCCCTGATATTTCCGGGGTACAAATGGTTTGTGGCACTTCTCCATATAGCCATGCTGGCAGTAGGCCTTCTTTTTATCATGGATTTCCGGTTCCGCAAGCCTTCCAACAGGGAACTGGTGATCATTGTGGCTGTTGTAGCCGTGGCAGTGCTGATGGTACTGTTTTACAGAGAAGGCTGGTGGAGCTATTACGTTATGTATAAAAGCGGAAAGGGAGCTGGAGCAGTATGATACGTACAGCAGACAGAAAAGGAAATATTACAGAGGAGGATACTTTCCAGAACAGACTTCTGGAGAGTATCTATGGAAGTGTGGCCGGACGACTTATGATCCGGCCTTTTGTCACACCGGGATTTTCCAGGACCATGGGAGCAGTTCTGGATTCCGGTTTCTCTGCTTTTGCAGTGAAGCCGTTCATTCGTATGAACCATCTGGATATGACAGATTATGAGGAACGCAGGTACAGATCATATAATGATTTTTTTACCAGGAAGATACGGGAGGGTGCCAGGGAGATCGATATGGAGCCCGGACATTTTGTAAGTCCCTGTGACTGCAGGGCCAGTGTGTATCCGGCATATGCATCCGGCAGGTTTAAGATCAAGAATACCAGTTATACTTTAAGGGAGCTTCTGCACAGCCGATCCCTGGGGGAAAGATTTGAGGGCGGCAGTGTGTGGATCTTAAGACTCTGTGTTCAGGATTACCACAGATATATCTATCCGGATTGGGCCAGAGAATCAAAAAGAGTACGGATAAAAGGCTGTCTTCACACGGTAAATCCTGCTGCCAATGATGTGTATCCCATTTATAAAGAAAACAGCCGGGAGTTTTCCCTTCTGAAAACCGAGAATTTTGGCACGGTGCTTATGATGGAGGTTGGTGCCCTGATGGTTGGAAAGATCGAGAACCGCCCCAGAAGACCTTATGTGTTCAGAGGAGATGAGAAGGGGAATTTTGCATTTGGCGGATCTACCATAGTTCTGCTTACAGAAGAGGGGGCAGTGGATCCGGATGAAGATATCCTTAAAAATTCTGCCGGAGGTATTGAGACCCGTGTACGCATGGGCGAAAAGATCGGAACAAAAAAATAGCTTTCCGTTCACAAAAGGAACATAATCCTGTGTTATATTACCATATAGGAGATACCCCCGGAGAGAGGGATATATGGATTTCGGATAACGAAAGAAACGGAGGAATACAAGAATGGACACATTGAAAATCCTGGTTGTGGATGATGAGAGCAGAATGAGGAAGCTGGTAAAGGATTTCCTTACAAAGAAGAATTTTCAGGTGCTTGAAGCCGGTAACGGTGAGGAGGCCATGGACATATTTTATAAAGAGAAAGATATCGCTCTTCTGATCCTGGATGTGATGATGCCGAAGATGGATGGCTGGGAAGTATGCAGGGAGATCCGCAAGAATTCCAAGGTACCGATCATCATGCTTACAGCGAGAGGCGATGAGAGAGATGAGCTTCTTGGATTTGAGCTGGGTGTTGATGAGTATATCTCCAAACCTTTCAGTCCCAAGATCCTTGTTGCGAGAGTGGAAGCAATCTTAAGGAGAACCGGCCAGAACAGTCCGGATGAAGTATTAAGTGCCGGAGGTATTGTGATCGACAAGGCGGCACATCAGGCAAGTGTGGATGGCAGTCCCATGGAACTGAGCTTTAAGGAATTTGAGCTTCTTACCTACTTCCTGGAGAACGAGGGCATTGCCCTTTCCAGAGAAAAGATCCTGAATTCTGTATGGAATTATGATTATTTCGGAGATGCCAGAACCATTGATACCCATGTAAAGAAGCTGAGAAGCAAGATGGGTGAAAAGGGAGACTATATCAAGACAGTGTGGGGTATGGGATATAAGTTTGAGGTAGATGAGTGATGAAAGCCAAAAAAGAGAAAAGGAAGAAGAAGCCGGTGCGTGTAAGAACCCTGCGCCACCAGATCACCGCGTATTTCACAGGACTTTTGCTTCTCTCTATTCTGACCATCACGGCTATTAACGGAGTTTTCCTGGAAAAATATTATGTTTCCAGGAAGATCGATGCACTGCAGGATATGCTTACCTCCCTTCAGGAAGCAGACATTGACAACATGATGAACAGTGATGACGAGGAAGCGACCAAGAATATCCCCGAAGATATTGAACATGCTAGTGCCCGGAACAATCTTTCCTGGGTGATCATTGACAGCAGCAATACCAAGTGGCTTTCCTGGGGTGAGAATGAGAAGCAGCTTCAGAGCAAACTGTTCGGATATATCTATGATCTGGATGAGGATGGTGAGAAGAGCCGTATCCTCAAAGAAAACAGCGATTATACAGTACAGCAGTGCCATGACCGCTTTGCGGGAATGGATTATGTGGAGTGCTGGGGCATTTTAAATGACAATTACTATTTTATCATCCGGACTCCGCTGGAGAGTATCAGGGAAAGTGCAGCGATCTCCAACAAGTTCTATTTCATTGTGGGAATTGTCATTATTGTTTTAAGCGGCGTGATCGTTATGCTGGTAACGAGAAGGATCACAAAACCTATCAGTGAACTGACTATTCTTTCCCAGAAGATGTCAAATCTTGATTTTGAGGCAAAGTATGAGAGCAAAGTCGGAAATGAGATCGATGTTCTGGGAGAAAATTTCAACCGTATGTCCGAACAGCTTGAAACCACCATCAGTGAGCTGAAGTCTGCAAACAATGAACTGCAGCGGGATATTGAGGACAAGATCAAGATCGACAAAATGCGTAAGGAATTTCTGGATAACGTATCCCATGAGCTTAAGACCCCCATTGCACTTGTGCAGGGCTATGCGGAAGGCCTTAAGGAAAATATTTCCGATGACCCGGAGAGCAGGGAGTTTTACTGTGATGTGATCATGGATGAAGCTTCCAAGATGAACAAGCTTGTAAAGAACCTTCTCACCCTGAACCAGCTTGAATCCGGCAAGGATGCAGTGGTCATGGAGCGCTTTGACCTGGTATCCCTTATCCGTGGGGTACTGCAGTCCATGGATATCATGATCCGGCAGAAAGAAGCAAAAGTGCTTTTTGAGGAAGAGAAGCCGGTATATGTGTGGGCTGATGAGTTCAAGACAGAAGAGGTAGTGACCAACTATGTAAGCAATGCCCTGAACCATCTGGACGGAGAGTATGAGATCGAGATCCGTATCCATGATGAAGACAACCGGGTGAAGGTGACAGTATTTAATACAGGAACTCCTATCCCGGAGGCTGATGTTCCCAATCTCTGGAATAAATTTTACAAGGTGGATAAGGCACGGACAAGGGAGTACGGTGGCAGCGGAATCGGTCTTTCCATTGTAAAAGCTATCATGGAAAGTATGAACCAGCAGTATGGAATACAGAATTTTGACAATGGCGTAGAGTTCTGGTTCACCCTGGACCGCAAATAGCAAAAAACAGACGGCAGCGGAGAAAAGTCTTTGCAACCGTCTGTTTTTGCGTTATACTAGAGCGTGTTTAAAAAATGTAAATCGACAGTAACATATACTGTTCTTGCACAATGGATTGGGAAATCAAAAGATAACGAGCCGGTCTGCCGGCAGCAGGAGGAAACAATATATGATCGGAATTATCGATTACGACGCAGGCAATATAAAAAGCGTGGAGAAGGCACTGCAGTATCTGGGACAGGAGACTGTTGTTTCCAGAGATCCGGAAGTACTTCTCAAAGCTGACAAAGTGGTTCTTCCGGGAGTCGGAAGCTTCGGAGATGCCATGGAGAAGCTTCACAATTACGGGCTGATTCCCGTGATCCACAGGATCGTGGACAAGGGAACCCCTTTTCTTGGAATCTGTCTGGGGCTTCAGCTCCTTTTTGAGAGCAGCGAGGAAACTCCGGGTGCAGAGGGACTTGGAATCCTCAAGGGCAGGATCGTCAAGATCCCGCCAAGTGAGGGTCTTAAGATTCCACATATGGGATGGAATTCTCTTCACCTTCAGAACAGCGGAAGACTGTTTCAGGGAATTTCCGAGGATGCTTACGTATATTTTGTACATTCCTATTATCTTCAGGCAGAGGAGCCTGAGATCGTAAAGGCTACAACTCAGTACAGTACCTGTATCCATGCATCTGTGGAGAAAGGCAATGTATTTGCCTGCCAGTTCCATCCGGAAAAAAGCAGCAGCGTAGGACTTCAGATCCTTAAGAATTTTGCACAGCTTGAGGATAGATCCGGAAAGGAGGAAGCATAATGTTTACAAAGAGAATCATTCCCTGCCTTGACGTAAATAAGGGACGTGTGGTCAAGGGTGTCAATTTTGTAGATCTTAAAGATGCAGGAGATCCGGTGGAGATAGCCAGAGCTTACGATGCAGCCGGTGCAGATGAGCTGGTATTTCTTGATATCACAGCTTCCTGCGAACAGCGTGACACTGTGGTGGATATGGTAAGGGCAGTGGCAGCCAATGTGTTTATCCCTTTTACAGTAGGGGGAGGCATCCGTACAGTGGAAGATTTCCGCAGGCTTTTAAGAGAGGGTGCGGACAAGATTTCCGTAAACTCCGCAGCTATTGACAGACCGGAGCTTATCAGCGAGGCTGCATATAAGTTCGGAAGCCAGTGCGTGGTAGTTGCCATTGATGCCAAGAGAAGAGAGGACGGAGGCTGGAACATTTACAAACATGGCGGACGTCTGGACACGGGTATCGATGCTATTGAATGGGCAAAGAAGGTGGAGAGCCTTGGTGCAGGAGAGATCCTTCTTACCAGCATGGACTGCGACGGAACAAAGGCAGGCTACGATATTGAGCTTACCAGGGCAGTGGCAGATGCAGTTTCCATTCCTGTGATCGCGTCCGGTGGTGCCGGAACTCTGGAGCATTTTTATGATGCACTGACAGAGGGCGGTGCAGATGCGGCTCTTGCGGCATCTCTGTTCCACTATAAGGAGCTGGAGATCTGTGAGGTGAAGAACTATCTTGCAGAAAAAGGGATTTCTGTGAGAAGATAGAGAGGTGAGGATGATGGCTCCTATAGCAGGAGACTGGCAGGAGGCTTTAAAAGGTGAGTTTCACCAGCCCTATTATGCCAAATTATATAAGACTGTAATGGAAGAATATAAGACAAAGAAGATTTTTCCGCCACCGGAAGATCTTTTTAACGCTTTCCATTTCACACCGTTACATCAGGTGAAGGTGGTGATCTTAGGCCAGGATCCCTATCATAATGACGGACAGGCGCATGGTCTTTGTTTTTCCGTAAAAAGAGGGGTGGATACACCGCCGTCTCTTGTGAATATTTATCAGGAGCTTCACGATGACCTTGGCTGCTATATCCCAAACAACGGATATCTGGAGAAATGGGCAAAACAGGGAGTGCTGCTATTGAACACAGTGCTTACAGTGCGGGCCCATCAGGCCAATTCCCACAGAGGGATCGGCTGGGAGCAGTTTACAGATGCGGCCATCCGTATCCTGGATGAGCAGGACCGCCCGATGGTATTTCTGCTGTGGGGACGCCCTGCCCAGATGAAAGCCTCCATGCTCCACAATCCGAAGCATCTGATCCTGGAGGCACCACATCCAAGCCCCCTTTCTGCCTACAGGGGATTTTTCGGATGCAGGCATTTCAGCAAGGCCAATGAATTTCTCATTGCCAACGGAGAGACGCCTGTTGACTGGCAGATCGAAAATATTTAAAAGGAACAACTAAAATGGGTAAAAAAAGTGATAATACACTTGTGAAAAACGCTTCGTTTCTCATGATCGCGGCACTGATCTCCAAGATCATCGGAATGCTGTACAAAAGTCCGCTTTCAACAACACTGGGAAGCCAGAGTTTTGCTCTTTTCCAGTTTGCACAGAATGTTTATTTCATTCTTCTTATGATCGCATCTTTCAGTATTCCCCAGGCTGTATCCAAGATCATGGCAGAAAAGATCGCTTTTCACAGATATAAGGATGCACAGAAGGTGTTTTACGGTGCGCTGCTTTATGCAGCTATTGCAGGCGGTATTGTATCGCTGATCTGTGTATTTGGTGCAAATATCCTTGTGCCGGACAGTATGGCAAATGCCAGACTGGCACTTCAGATGCTTGCGCCTACGATTTTCATGTCCGGAATCTGCGGTGTTTTCCGTGGATATTTCCAGGCATACAGAAATATGATGCCAACCTCCATATCACAGATCATTGAGCAGATATTTGTGGCAACTTTTGCACTTCTGATGTCACACACCTTTATCCAGCATTTTACGGCTGCCGGTGCGGATGCTGATACTATTCACAGATGGGGCGCAGCCGGTGCTACCATGGGTACAGGGGCAGGTGTTGCCTCTGCACTGATCTTTATGCTCATTGTGTACGGGGTCAACCATAAGCTTATCAGAAAAAGGATCCAAAAAGACCATCATTCCGTAAATGAGGATATGGGCAGAGTTATGAAAAACATTGTGATCATCATTATGCCTATTATCCTCAGCGCTTTTATCTATAATGTAAACGGATACATCAACAGCTATATGTACTCCGGCATTATGGATATGAAGGGCGCGGCAAAGGATACCATACAGACTCTGTACTCCGAGTACGGATATTATATGACACTGATCAATATTCCCCTGACTCTGGCAAGTACGGCCCCTACTTCCATGATCCCGGAAGTTTCTGCACACTATGCGATGCATGACATTAAAGGAGCGAACTTAAAGACAGACAGGGCGACCTGGATCAGTATGCTGATCTCCATTCCGGCAGCTATCGGTCTGGCAGTACTTTCCGGCCCTATCACAAGGCTGATCTTCGGAGGAACCAATGGTGTAGGTGGACAGCTTCTGATTCTTGGAGCGATCACGATCATCCTTAACGGAAACTCCAACATCACCAACGGAGTTCTTCAGGGGATCGGAAAGCCCAGGCTTCCCATGATCCATGCTGCCATTGCCCTGGTTGCGGATGTGATCGCAATGGCTCTGCTGCTGGTATTTACGAATCTTGGAGTTTACACCATTGTTCTGGCACAGATCGTATATGCAGTGGTAATGTGTCTCTTAAATGACTGCTCCATCAAGAAATATATGGGTTACAGAAACCCCTGGAGAAGTGCTTATATCAACCCGTTCCTGGCATCCGTTCCAATGGGGATCGTTGCAGGACTGGTATATTACGGTCTGTATGCCCTGATCCATTCCAATGTGATCTGTCTGGGTGTCTCCGTGATCCTGGCAGCAGGTGTTTATTTTGTGGTATATCTTCTGGTCAGCAGACCATCTGAGGAAGAACTTTCCATGATGCCTGGTGGAAGATATATGAAGAAACTTGGAAGGATCCTGAAGATCGTCTGATCCTGAAACAGTCAGATAAGAACCCAAAAATATCCCGTCATATTACAGCAGATATTCTCAGAGTGCTGTGATATGGCGGGACATTTTTTATGTCATAAAAATTACTCCGTAATGTCAGGATTCTTTCTTACCGGGGTGATAAGCAGCAGGGCCGGGAAAATATCAGGCAGGCTATGGCTCTTATTTCCGGGAAAATAATTCAATGATTTTTAAAGTGACTTTTACGGCTGCGTCCATGCCCTCAATGGTAATATGTTCATAAGGGCCATGATAGGCGTGTCCGCCGGTTCCCAGGTTCGGGCAGGGAAGTCCCATAAAGCTTAACTGTGCACCATCTGTGCCGCCGCGGATGGGAATGATCAGAGGTGTGACATCACATGCACGGCAGGCTTCTGCGGCAAGGGTGATAAGCCAGGGGCAGGTGTCGATGATCTCTTTCATATTCCGGTACTGCTGACTGATGGTGAGAACTGCCGTGTCAGCGCCATATTTTTCGTTAAAAAGGGCAGTAATGTGCCGGAGGGTATTCTGGCGGAAGACAAAGGAGGCAGCATCGTGGTCACGTACAATATAGTGGAGCTTTGCGTGGGCCACATCCCCGTTCATGGACAGAAGATGGAAAAATCCCTGGTAATCATCGGTATTTGCAGGTGTATCACAGCCGGGCAGCATGGAATTGAACTCCATGGCAAGGAGAGAGGCATTTACCATGGTGTTCTTTGCGGAACCAGGGTGGACATTAACACCGTTAAATTCCACCTTTGCACCACAGGCGTTGAAATTTTCGTACTGGATCTCACCTTCTGTGTCACCGTCCAGAGTGTAGGCGTAGTCAGCACCGAATTTTTTCAGATCAAAGTGTGCGGTTCCCATGCCGATCTCCTCGTCCGGGGTAAAGGCAATACAGAGAGGACCGTGGGGAATATTTTCCTTAAGGATATGTTCCAGAGAAGTCATGATCTCCGCAATACCGGCCTTGTCGTCTGCGCCCAGAATGGTAGTCCCGTCGGAGGTGATAAGAGTCCGTCCCTTAAGGCCTGGGAGATGGGGGAACATTTCCGGGGAAAGAACCCTTCCGCTGTCTCCAAGTGCCAGAGGTCCACCGTCATAGTTTTCGGTAATGACCGGAGCTGCAGGATGATCACAGAAGTCGGAAACTGTATCCATGTGAGCGATAAGTCCCAGGGCAGGAGCTTTCTCCAGTCCTTCGGAGGCGGGAAGATGAGCGTATACATAACAGTGTTCATCAACCATGGCATCCCGGATTCCCAGTTCCTTAAGTTCTTTTACAAGATGGTGTGCAAGGTCAAACTGGCAGGGGGAGGAAGGCGAGGCAGCGCTTTCCTCATTGCTTGGTGTGAATATTTTTACATAGGATAAAAGACGTTCATATGCTTTCATGGTTAACGGTCAGTCCTTTCTGGATAAATTCAGTGCATCGCAGAGCTGGTTGCAGGATACGGAGTGAACAGGATCCGGCCGGAAGATCTGCGGCACTTTGGCTGGAAATATTATAGCATAATACTGCTATGTATGCTATAATCGGACAGATAGAACTTATGTTATATCCATATATATGGGAGGATTGTAAGAGTGGAAAAAAGAATCATACAGGTCGAAGAAAAAGTACCTGCAAAAATGCTGATACCTTTAAGTATCCAGCACATGTTTGCCATGTTTGGCGCATCTGTCCTGGTGCCGTTTCTTTTTGGCATCAACCCGGCAATCGTTCTGCTTATGAACGGTGTGGGAACCCTTTTGTTCATCATGATCACCAGGGGAAAGGCCCCGGCTTACTTAGGCTCCAGCTTTGCGTTTCTTTCACCGGCACTTCTTGTGATCGGGAAATACGGTTATGAATATGCGCTGGGCGGATTCGTGGTTCTTGGTATTGCAGGAATGTGTGTGGCACTGATCATCCGCCAGTGTGGAACAAAATGGATCGACATTGTGCTTCCCACAGCAGCAATGGGTCCTGTTGTAGCTCTGATTGGACTGGAGCTTGCAGGAAGTGCAGCCAGTACAGCCGGACTTCTTGATGACAAGGTAGATGCAAAAAATGTGATCGTATTTCTTGTTACTTTGGGAGTGGCAGTTTTCGGACAGATCCTGTTTCGGGGATTTCTTTCCGTTATCCCGATCCTGATCGCGATCATTGCAGGATATGTGGCTGCCGGAGCTTGTGGGCTTCTTGATTTTACACAGGTAAGGGAGGCTGCGTTTTTTGCACTTCCCGATTTTACATCACCGAAATTTAATGTTGAGGCGATCATGACCATATTCCCGGCACTTCTTCTGGTCACATCAGAGCATATCGGGCATCAGATCGTCACCAGCAAGATCGTGGGACGTGATCTTCTGAAGGATCCGGGACTTCATAGATCCCTGTTTGCAGATTTCTTTTCAACAACGGTATCTGCATGTATGGGTTCTGTGCCAACAACCACTTACGGAGAGAATATTGGTGTCATGGCAGTGACAAAGGTGTACAGTGTACAGGTTATCGGCGGTGCGGCAGTACTTTCTATCTGCTGTTCATTCCTTGGAAAGCTTTCCGCGCTGATCAGCACCATCCCCGGACCGGTTATCGGAGGAATATCTTTCCTGCTTTACGGGATGATCGGAACATCAGGACTTCGTATGCTGGTAGACAATAAAGTGGACTACAGCAAATCCAGGAACCTGACATTGACTTCCGTGGTATTTGTGACAGGTCTTTCCGGCATTGCACTCAAAATGGGAAATGTAGAGCTTACAGGAATGGTTCTGGCCTGCGTGGTGGCCATGGCGTTAAGCCTTGTATTCTATATCCTGGATAAATTAAAACTGACCAACGACCAGTAAAGGGCGAAACGACATCCGGTGCCTGTGAGACAGGCTGCTTTTCCGGATGTCGTTTTTTGCAGGATCCTGTCGACAAAAAACAGGAGAATTTGGGAGATGCTTATTGACATTCAGACTGATTTATAATACTATGTAACATAGAAAACACGAACACAGGTTCGCTATCGGGATGGCACATGCACATTCCGGCAACCAGGATCAGTATAAGATAATTCAGGAAGAAATAAGGAGAAGCAGAATGATAAATGAAGAGAAGCAGAAGGCTCTTGAAGCAGCCATCGGTAATATTGAGAAACAGTTTGGCAAGGGATCAGTGATGAAGCTTGGCGATTCCAGCTCCCATATGCAGGTGGAGGCAGTTCCTACCGGATGCTTAAGCCTTGATATTGCCCTGGGAGTAGGGGGAGTTCCCAAGGGGCGTATCATTGAGGTCTACGGACCTGAGTCAAGTGGTAAGACTACCGTTGCCCTTCATATGGTAGCGGAGGTACAGAAGAGAGGCGGCATTGCAGGATTTATTGATGCAGAACATGCCCTGGATCCGGTATATGCGGGGAATATTGGTGTGGATATTGACAACCTTTATATCTCACAGCCGGATAACGGGGAACAGGCACTGGAGATCACAGAGACTATGGTGCGTTCAGGTGCCATTGATATCGTTATTGTGGACTCTGTTGCCGCACTTGTTCCCAAGGCAGAGATCGAGGGCGATATGGGAGACAGCCATGTAGGACTTCAGGCACGACTGATGTCACAGGCATTGCGTAAACTGACTGCAGTGATCAGCAAGTCCAACTGTGTGGTCATCTTTATCAACCAGCTCCGTGAGAAGGTAGGCGTAATGTTCGGTAATCCGGAGACTACCACAGGAGGCCGTGCGCTTAAGTTTTATTCCTCTGTCCGAATGGATGTCCGTCGTGTAGAGACACTTAAACAGGGTGGAGAGATGGTTGGTAACCATACCAGAGTGAAGATCGTGAAGAACAAGGTGGCTCCGCCATTCAAGCAGGCAGAGTTTGATATCATGTTCGGAACCGGTATTTCCAGAGAGGGCGATATCCTGGATCTGGCAGCGGACTGTTCTATTGTCAATAAGAGCGGGGCGTGGTATGCATACGAGGGAGATAAGATCGGACAGGGCCGTGAGAACGCCAAGATTTTCCTTAAAGAGCATCCGGAGATCCGGGATGAGATCGAGAAGAGGGTACGTGTATACTACCATCTGGATCCGGAGGAAGAGACCGCTGATACAGATAAGAATTCCTCAGACAGCACAGAAGAACAGAAGGACAAGTAATCTATGATGGATCCGGAAGAATTAAATCAGGCCAGGAAGAAGGCGATGAAGCTTCTGGAGCACATGGACCGTACAGAGAAGGGCCTGTCTGACCGTTTGCGTCAGGCAGGTTTTTCAGAAGAGGCCGCTGCAGGGGCCATGGAGTATGTGCAGTCCTATGGCTATATTGATGATGCCCGCTATGCCAGAACCTATATCTCCTACAGAATGAATACGAAGAGCCGTCAGAAGATCATGCAGGAGCTTGCTCAGAAGGGCATAGACAGCCATACAGCCAGGGAAGCCTGGGAGGAGATGTCGGAGCTTCTCGGACATGATGAGCAGGGCGTCTTAAGAAGCACTATAGAGAAGAAATGCACCCCGGGTACTGTCCTGGATGAGAGGGAGATGCGCAGGCTTTACGGGTATCTTGCAAGACGGGGATTTCAGCCCGGGGACATTTCCCGTATGCTGGACGAAATGGAAATAACACTGTGTCATAACCGGGACTGATAATGTGAAATAAAGCTGTCATCAAAATGGCAGAAAAGTGAAACAATTCCTGAGAAAAACTTGACATAAATGTGAAAAACAGCTAAACTTGTATTGTTGTAATTGTGCAATGAAAACTAAATAAGGAGGTGCTCCTGTGACAGGCACAATAATTATAAGTGTAATTGTCGCTGTGGTAGTCGCGCTACTTATTGCAGTTCCTATTACTTGCAAGGTTGCTGTTAATAATAAAGTCCGCAAGGATGCGGAAGTTATAGGTTCAGCAGAGGATAAGGCAAGAAAAATTCTGGATGAGGCATTGAAAACGGCAGAAACAAAGAAACGTGAAGCTTTACTGGAAGTGAAGGAGGAGTCTCTCCGTACCAAAAATGAACTTGAGAGAGAGACTAAGGAACGGAGAAACGAGCTGCAGAGATACGAGAAACGTGTCTTATCAAAGGAAGAATCCGTAGATAAGAGATCCAATGCAGTGGAGAAGCGTGAGCAGGAATGTACAGCGAAATTTGCTGAATTACAAGAAAAAGAGAAACGGGTCAACGAGCTCGAAGAAAAAGGAGTACAGGAACTGGAACGAGTTTCCGGTCTTACCTCCGAACAGGCAAAAGAAGAATTGCTGAGATCTGTAGAAGATGACGTAAAAGTCGATGTAGCCAAACTCTATAAAGAGCTTGAGAGCAGAGCAAAGGAAGATGCAGACAAGAAAGCCAAGGAATATGTGGTAAACGCTATTCAGAAATGTGCGGTTGACCATGTATCTGAGACAACAATTTCTGTGGTACAGCTTCCAAGTGATGAGATGAAGGGAAGGATTATCGGCCGCGAGGGTCGTAACATCCGTACTCTGGAGACACTTACCGGTGTTGATCTGATCATTGATGATACACCGGAAGCAGTGGTGCTTTCCGCATTTGATCCCATCAGAAGAGAAATTGCCAGGGTAGCCCTGGAGAAGCTTATTGTGGATGGACGTATCCATCCTGCAAGAATTGAAGAGATGGTTGAAAAGGCTCAGAAAGAAGTGGAAGCACAGATCCGTGAGGATGGTGAGAATGCGGCCATGGATGTAGGCGTACATGGTATTCATCCGGAGCTTCTGAAGCTTCTTGGTCGAATGAAATTCCGTTCAAGTTATGGACAGAATGCACTGAGACATTCCATTGAGGTGGCACAGCTTTCCGGACTTCTTGCAGGGGAGATCGGTGTTGATGTGAGAATGGCCAAACGTGCCGGACTTCTTCATGACATTGGTAAATCCATTGATCATGAGGTAGAGGGATCTCATATCCAGATCGGTGTTGATCTCTGTAAGAAATATAAGGAATCTCCGATTGTCATCAATACAGTTGCATCTCATCATGGTGATGTTGAGCCGGAATCCCTGATCGCCTGCATCGTACAGGCGGCTGATGCGATTTCCGCAGCAAGACCAGGTGCCAGAAGAGAAACTCTTGAGACGTATACCAATCGTCTGAAGCAACTGGAAGATATCACCAATGAGTTTAAAGGTGTGGAGAAGTCTTTTGCTATTCAGGCAGGAAGAGAAATTCGTGTAATGGTTGTTCCCGAGCATGTAAGCGATGCAGATATGGTTATTATGGCCAGAGATATCGCTAAGCAGATCGAAGCTGAACTGGAATATCCGGGACAGATCAAGGTCAATGTTATTCGTGAGAGCAGAGCCATTGATTATGCGAAATAAGCCCGAAACCAGAAGTAGTTCTGAACATAGTGAACCGGACAGTGTTAAGCTGTCCGGTTCTTTTTTTATGTCCGGCTACGTAAACTGGTACAGGGTGAGCAAATGGAAAAGATATATTCAAAGCAGAAAAACAGGGAACTTCCTGTTGGGAGCCTGTTTCTTGGAGGATTCCTTGTTGGAACAGTACTGCCCAATCTTATATGGAAATTTCAGTGGAGACAGAAGACCATGGCCTCCTTTTATTTTCTCAGATCCTTTGCCGGAAAAGAAGTTTCCGGGTGGGATTATTTTGCAGAGGTGCTGCGTGTGCGGGGCGGGATATTTCTGCTGCTTTTTCTATGTGGCTTTACCATTTTCGGGGTGCCGCTGGCTGTGGTGGCTGTACTTCTTACAGGGCTTCAGCTTGGGGTCATCCTGACTATGGCTGTGCTGGAATTTGGTCCGGGAGGGGCAATAGCAGGATTAAGTCTTGTTATGCCTCAGTATCTGGTATATTTTCCGGTGCTGTATTTCCTCAGCGGATATGTGTACGGACAATCACGTAATATCTGGAAAAACTATGGTATCCTGCCTTCCGGAACAGGAAAGTATGTGATATCCTGCTGCCTGGTTTTTGCGGCAGGACTTGTGGGAGTTATGCTGGAAACCTGGGTAAATCCCTGGCTTGTTGAGAAAACAGTAAAAATTTTAAAATTTTTTTAAACCACCCTAACACAATATCTGGTACTGGTTTCCATAACATCTGCGATATTTTGTATTTTTGGTGAAAAAGTCCGAAAACAAGCCATTTTTGCCGAAAAAACTGTTTGATTTTATGTAAAATACAAAGTATAATTCAGTAAGAAACAGAATTTTACTTAAACGGGAAGTACAGATGATGGAGAGAGAAATACGAGAGTTTATTGCATATTTACATAACAGAAGGGGAACATCCCTTAATACAGAGGTTTCCTATCATCGAGATCTTAAGAAGATGGCAGCTTATTTTGATGAGCGTGGTATCCGTGACGTTAAGGAAGTGGGAGAGCTTGAGCTTGAGGGGTATCTCTGCTATATGGAGAGAGGACAGTTTGCCACATCCACCATATCCAGGAATGTAGCTTCTATCCGTGCGTTTTTTCAGTTTCTGCAGCAGGAAGGGAGGATCCTGAGTGATCCGGCAGGAGAACTTAAGGCGCCCAGGGTGGAGCGCAGGATGCCAGAGATCCTTACTGTAGATGAGGTTGACAGACTTCTGAAGCAGCCGGACCTTAATACACCTAAGGGAATCCGTGACAGTGCCATGCTGGAGCTTCTCTATGCAACAGGAATGCGTGTCAGTGAGCTATTGAGGCTTAGGCTTACAGATGTGAATCTGCTTCTTGGCTATGTGGCCTGTCATGATGATGAGAAGGAACGGATCATTCCCATTGGGAATATATGTGTGAAAGCCATGGATAAATATCTGAAGGAGGGCCGTACGGCTTTTGTGAAGGATGGGGAATCCGAAGAGCTGTTTACCAACTGTTCCGGCAGACCTATGAGCCGTCAGGGATTCTGGAAGGTGCTTAAGGGGTACGCAGAGGAGGCTGGTATCCAGCATGATATTACACCTCATACCCTGAGACATTCTTTTGCCGCACATATGCTGCAGAACGGAGCTGATATCAAGAGCGTACAGGAGATGCTGGGTCACTCGGATATTTCCACTACACAGGTTTATCTTAATGTGGGAATGGTGAAGATGAGAGATGTGTATATGAAGGCACATCCAAGGCATTGAGAATTCTGTGATACAGATATAAGAGAAGAATAAAGATAAGAGACAAACAAGAGCTTCCGGAAATCTGGATATGTATCCGATTTCCGGAAGCTTTTTGATGTCGCTGAAGCGACCGCCGCAGGCGGAGAATCCTGCTTGCAGGATTCTTTCTTATATGTCGTTCAGAGGTTACAGATGATACCGGATCAGCAGTTCTCTGCGATGTCGTAGAGAAGCTTCTCTGTGTCATCCCATCCGATGCAGGCATCTGTGATGGATTTTCCATAAATATGGTTCGGTCCGATCTTCTGATTACCTGGCTCGATGTAGCTTTCAACCATAAGACCCTTAACAAGTTTATGGATGTCCGGGTCAACGTTGCGGCTGTGAAGAACTTCGCTGGCAATACGAAGCTGCTGTTCATACTGCTTGTTGGAGTTGGAGTGGTTGGTGTCCACGATAACAGCCGGATTCTTAAGATTCTTCTGAGTATATTTATCATAGAGAAGACGAAGATCCTCGTAATGATAGTTGGGGATAGCCTCTCCATGTTTATTTACTGCTCCACGAAGGATCGCATGAGACAGAGGATTACCAGTGGTTTCTACCTCCCAGCTCCTGTAAATGAAGCGGTGTGCGCCCTGTGCTGCAACGATGGAGTTAAGCATAACACCGTAATCACCGCTGGTGGGGTTCTTCATACCTGCCGGAACATCCATACCGCTGACTGTCAGTCTGTGCTGCTGATCCTCTACAGAACGTGCACCAACTGCAACGTAGGAGAGAATGTCAGAAAGATAACGGTAGTTCTCCGGATAAAGCATCTCATCTGCACAGGTCATTCCGCTTACACGGATGGCGCGCATGTGCATTTTTCGGATGGCAATAAGGCCTGCAAGAAGGTTTGGCTTCTTCTCAGGATCAGGCTGGTGAACCATTCCTTTGTATCCTTCACCGGTTGTACGCGGCTTGTTTGTATAAACACGCGGGATGATAAGTACTTTGTCTGCGATTTTATCCTGAACCTTGCTGAGTCTGCTGAGATAGTCGCATACTGCATCTTCGTTATCAGCAGAACAGGGACCGATGATAGCGAGGAATTTATCGGATTTTCCGGTGAATACGTCACGGATCTCAGCGTCACGCTTTTCCTTCAGAGCACGGATATCTGCGTCAACAGGATATTCGTTGCGGATCTCTTCAGGAGTAGGCAGCTTTTTGATGAATTCAAAGCTCATAATAATTTTTCCTCCGTAATTCCGTTAGAGTCTGTTTGAAAAAATATTCCGGCAGCCGGAAAGCCTTTTTCAAACACGTTCTAGTTTTTCGAAAATAATTATATACGATTATGGGACGGTTGTCGATAGGTAAATTTCAGAACTGTAATGTGTAAAAGGAAAATAACAAATTCTCCAAAAAAAATCCCGTAAAAATATCCACGGATCCCTGTTCGGGGAATGACCAGGATAACAGAAAGGAGACGGATGAGGATTCCGCAGATGCTGTGGATCAGGCAGGAGCCTGGCTTTCCGAGTCCGTGGAGGATGCTGGTGAGGGCTGTATTTGCGTAGAGAAAAGGGCAGGCAAGGGAAAGCATCCGTATGTAAAAACCGGCCTGGGAGCTGTGGAACAGGAGCTTTCCAAGCAGATCGCCCAGAGAGAAAAAGCCAAGACAGCAGAAGATTCCCAGAAGCACACAGCCAAGGATGGAGGTGCGTATCACATAGCGGATCCTGGAAGTGCGGCCAAGTGCATCAAGTTCAGCAACAGAAGGCATGAGCATAACGGCCAGAGAACCGGTAAGGGTGGAGGGAAAAAGGATCACAGGCAGTGCCATACCTGTAAAAATACCATAAGTCTCAAGGGCTGATCCGGAACCATGACGTGAAAGCATCTGGGGAATAAGAACTGTCTCGATCCCACCAAGGAGAGTGATCAGGATCCTGTTAAGAGACACAGGAGCAGCCAGGGAAAAAATTTCCCTGAGACCGTGAAAAAAGCCGGATATGCCGGAAATAAACTTTCTGTTAAAAAAAAGCATACCGGAAGCTTTCGCTTCTGATTCCGGGTGAGGAGAAAGGCTGAAAAAAAGTGCTGTAAGTGCAGTGAGGGAAGCAGCAATTTCCCCTGCAAGGGCACCGCCTGCCGCGATCATGGCAGAAAGTTCCCTGCCTTCTGAGAGAAAGATAAGGTAGAGTACATAAGAACCGCCGATCCTGGCTGCCTGTTCCATAAGCTGGATGAGGGAAGGGACCGCTGCTTTTTTCAGGGCATAATAATAACTGTTTATACACGCATGAAGAGCACAAAGAGGAAGGGAAAAGGCAGTTAATGACAAAAGAGGGGCAGCAGCAGGTGCCTTCAGTATCCCGGCAGCAAAAAAACGGGAATATTTATACAGAAAAAGGCCTGTTATGCAGGAAAAAAGCGTGGCACATAATGTTCCGGAAAACAAAAGCTTCTGAGCTTCCTTTTTCTGTCCTTTTGCAGTGTATGCGGCAATAAGCCTGGAGAGGGAGGACTGGATCCCGGCGCAGGTGAGTGAGAGCATAAGTGCCTGGAGGGGAAGGATAAGCTGATAAAGTCCCATTCCCTGTGCACCAATGGTACGTGACAGGAATATTCTGTAGAAGAAGCCTGCAATGCGGGCGATAAAACCGGTGACAGTAAGGATCAGGGTTCCTTTCAGGAAAACTTTTACGGACATGGCGATGACCTGAGAGCTTTTTTGGTAATATATGAGCAAAACAGCCTTGACAGAACCTGTGTTTTTTGATAGAGTATTTTTGAAATCCGAGGGAAACACTGGGAATTAAAAATGAGGTGAGCGGATGAAACTGTCAACAAGAGCAAAATACGGTCTCAAGGCCCTGATAGACCTGGGACTGAACAGTGAAAAAGAAACAGTATCCATTCAGAGTATTGCCACAAGGCAGAATATTTCTGTAAGCTATCTGGAACAGCTGATGGCACTTTTGAAGAAAGCCGGACTTGTAAAGAGCGTCCGGGGAGCCGGGGGTGGATATCTGCTGGGCAGACCGGCAGAGGAGATTTCCGTAGGGGATATCTTAAGAGTGCTGGAAGGCGGCCTTGATGCAGCGTCATGTCCCGGGATCGAGGGTGACGGAGGCTGTCAGGGCTCAGATCTGTGTGTGGCGAAATTTGTATGGAAACGTATTAATGACAGCATTACAGATGCAGTAGATACATTGATGCTCAGTGAACTGATCCGGGAGAGCAAGGAAATACAGAAGAAATGATAATGTACTCCCCGGAGCTTTTTCAGACATACTCCGGTCAGGGAGCACATCAAACATAATCAGGAGGAAGAAAAAATGGGAAAAATGATATATCTGGATAATGCAGCAACAACCAAGACTGCGCCTCAGGTAGTAGACGCAATGCTTCCGTACTTTACGGAATATTATGGAAATCCTTCAACTGTCTATGATTTTGCAGCACCGGTCAAGGCAGCAGTTGCCAAAGGAAGACAGCAGATCGCAGACGTCATCGGCGCAAAGAAAGAGGAGATATATTTCACAGCAGGTGGTTCTGAGTCTGATAACTGGGCACTTAAAGCTACTTTTGAAGCATATAAATCCAAAGGAAACCATATCATCACAACCAAGATCGAGCATCACGCAATCCTTCATACCTGTGAGTATCTGGAGAAAGAGCGTGGAGCCAAAATCACATACCTGGATGTAGATGAGAATGGAATCATCCGTCTTGAGGATCTTGAGAAGGCTATCACACCGGAGACTATCCTGATTTCCGTAATGGCAGCCAACAATGAGATCGGTTCTCTCCAGCCGCTGAAAGAGATTGGAAGGATCGCCAAAGAGCACGGGATCCTTTTCCACACAGATGCTGTCCAGGCGTTCTGTCAGGTACCGATCAATGTAGATGAGTGCAACATCGATATGTTAAGCTCCAGCGGCCACAAGATCAACGGACCTAAGGGAATCGGTTTCCTCTATATCCGTAAAGGCGTGAAGATCCGTTCTTTTGTTCACGGAGGTGCACAGGAGAGAAAGCGTCGTGCAGGTACAGAGAATGTTCCCGGAATCGTAGGTTACGGCCTTGCTGCTGAGATTGCAAACGGAAATATGAAAGAGCGTACAGCAAAGGAGATCGAGCTGAGAGACCATATGATCTCCAGAATCCTTACAGAGATCCCATATGTACGTCTTAACGGAGACAAAGTAAAGAGACTTCCCAACAACGTCAACGTAAGCATCCAGTTCGTAGAGGGTGAATCACTCCTTCTTATGCTTGACAACTTCGGAATCTGTGCATCCAGCGGTTCTGCCTGCACATCAGGATCCCTTGATCCTTCCCATGTGCTTCTTGCCATCGGGCTGCCTCATGAGATCGCACACGGATCCCTCCGAATGACATTAAGCGATGAGACGACACTGGAGGATATCGACTTTGTAGTTGATAAGCTGAAAGATATTGTTCAGAATCTGAGAAGCATGTCTCCGTTATATGAAGATTTTATGAAAAAGAATAAATAAAGCCTAAAAACACTTGCCAGGAGGAAAAAAAGATGTATAGTGAGAAAGTAATGGATCATTTTCAGCATCCACGTAATGTAGGAGAAATTGAGAACGCCAGCGGCGTGGGTACTGTAGGAAATGCAAAATGCGGTGATATTATGAGAATATTCCTTGACATTGATGACGAAACTCATATTATCAAAGACTGTAAATTCAAAACATTTGGCTGCGGTGCAGCAGTTGCAACCAGCAGTATGGCAACTGAGCTTGTAATGGGTAAGACCATTGAGGAAGCCATGGAGGTAACGAACAAGGCAGTTATGGAAGCTCTGGACGGACTTCCGCCTGTAAAGATCCACTGTTCCCTTCTTGCTGAGGAAGCAATCCATGCGGCACTCTGGGATTATGCTCAGAAGCATCACATTGTGATCGACGGACTTTCCAAACCGAAGTCTGATATCCATGAAGGTGAAGAGGATACTGAGGAAGAGTACTAAATCGCCGGATCGGTTACCTATACAAAGAAAGACATGAGCAGTTTGCCGTCGGTTCCGTTAAGAGAGCCGGCTGAGCCCGTAAGCCATTGAAAGGACAGGTAATATAGTACATGACAGGACTTACGAACGAAGAGGTTCAGGAAAGAATTGCCCAAGGCCAGGTAAATTATAACGACAACCCCAACACCAGGACTTATAAACAGATCGTTCTGGAGAACACACTGACGTTCTTCAACTTTCTGAACCTGGTGCTGCTGGTTCTCGTACTTCTTGTTGGTTCCTACAAAAACTCCATGTTTGTAGGAATCATTTTGATTAATACGGTAATTGGTATCATACAGGAGATCCGTGCCAAGAAGACTATTGACAATCTGGCAATCCTTACAGAATCCAAAACAGTTGTCCTGCGCGAAGGCAGGAAATGGAAGATTTCCACAGAGAAGCTGGTAATGGATGATCTGATCTTTCTGAAAACGGGAGAGCAGGTTCCGGCTGATGTAAAGATCCTTGAGGGGAATGTGGAAGTCAATGAGTCGCTCCTCACCGGAGAGGCAGATAATCTGCCGAAGAATCCGGGAGATGAGCTTTATTCAGGCAGTTTTGTCACTGCCGGCCAGGCGTGTTGCCAGGTAATCCGCGTAGGCAAAGACAATTATGCAGCCAAGATCACCAGCGAGGCGAAAGAATTTAAACGTCATAATTCAGAGCTGCGGAATTCGCTGAATGCGATCCTTAAGGTGATCAGTATCATTATCGTGCCGCTTGGTGCGATGCTTTTTTATAAGCAGTACTATTTTGTGGGAGATAATATCCGGGATTCCGTTGTAAATATGGTAGCGGCAGTGCTGGGAATGATTCCCGAGGGTCTGGTGCTTCTTACCAGTGTGGCACTGACACTGGGCGCACTGAAACTTGCCCAGAAAAAAACTCTGGTTCAGGAGTTGTACTGTATTGAGACACTGGCCCGTGTAGATACCCTGTGCCTGGACAAGACAGGAACCATCACAGAGGGCACCATGTGTGTGGAAGGGATAAAAAGCTATCCGCCGAAGCCGGACTCTGAGGAACGAGTTCTTCCAGCATGTCCGGACGAGACAGATACAGAGGCTGTACAGAAGATCAGTGAAGAGGATGGAAGCACCGAACCTGTCTCCGGGGGAGAAGCACTGTCAGGGGAAGCCCCCAAAGCACAGGAAGAGGTCCGGACGGAAAATACACAAAATACAGAAACAACAGAAGAGGATTCACCGGAAATCCATGAAATACAACACATCATGGGGAATCTCCTGGCAGTTCTCAATGATCAGAATGCAACTGCAGATGCCCTGCGTAAACGTTTCAGGGTATCGCAGGACATGGCTCTGGATCATACAGTTCCCTTTTCTTCAGACAGGAAATATAGTGGTGCGGCATTTAAAGACCATGGAACCTATCTGATGGGTGCGGCTCAGTTCCTTTTTCCACAGGGAGATCCGGAGCTTATGGAATACTGTGGAAGCTTTGCAGGAGATGGACTGAGGGTTCTGGTTCTGGCGCACAGTGATAATATAAGCCGGGGAGCCGAACTTCCGGAAGGACTGGAACCAATAGGTATTCTTCTCCTTACAGATGTGATCCGTGAGGAAGCACCGGATACCCTGAAATATTTTGCCGGCCAGGGTGTGGATCTGAAAGTGATCTCAGGTGATGATCCGGCTACTGTTTCAGCTATTGCAAAGAGAGCAGGGCTTAAAAATGCAGAACATTATATTGATGCCACCACGATCACAACTCAGGAGGAGATGGATGCGGCAGTTGCGCAGTACAGTGTATTTGGCCGTGTGACACCTCAGCAGAAGAGGAGTATGGTGAAATCCCTTCAGGCCCAGGGCCATACAGTTGCCATGACCGGGGACGGTGTGAATGATGTTCTGGCACTTAAGGAAGCGGACTGCAGTATTGCCATGGCAGAGGGCAGTGATGCTGCCAAAAATATTGCCAATGTGGTACTGCTGGATTCCAATTTCGGTGCGATGCCGGAGATTGTGAACCAGGGACGGAGAGTTGTGAACAACATCCGCATGGCTGCATCCATGTTCCTTATCAAAACTATTTTTTCTGTGCTGCTGTCTCTGATCACCATATTCTTTGGGGATGCTTATCCTTTTGAGCCTATCCAGATGTCGCTGATCAGTGCCTGTGCAGTAGGTATTCCTACATTCCTTCTGGCACAGGAGAACAATTATGAGAAGATTGATAATACCTTTCTGCGCCATGTATTTATGAACGCTTTTCCTGCGGCTGTCACCATCACAGGATGTGTGTTTACTGTTATGCTGGTATGCAAGAATGTGTATCATTCCAATGTTATGCTGAATACAGCCTGTGTGCTGGTAACAGGATGGAATTACATGTCAGCTCTTAAGACTGTGTATGCACCTCTGAACAGATACAGGAAGGTGATCATTTACAGTATGCAGGTGATCTTCTTTGCGGGAGCCGTGATCCTGCAGAATCTTCTGACCCTGGGGTCACTGGAATTTGGAATGATCATACTTGTGTTCCTTCTGATGACATTTTCACCGATCCTCATCGATGTGATCACAGAATGGATCCGGAATATCTACAGCCGTTCCCTTGACAAAGGAGAGCAGGGGAAATTTGTGGCATTTATTGACAGACTCCGTTCATAATACTGTGGATATCAGGTATATAAAACGGCCATCCGGTGGAATGATGTTTCCATCGGATGGCCGTTTTGCGCCTGAAATCTGTATTACATTCCTGAGGGCTGATAATTATTTAGAGAGAAGCAGCCACACAGATCCAAAGGCAGGAAGCTCCACAGCCTGTGCATCTCTTGACTGGTCATTGAAAAGATCAGTGTAGTAACCGTCCTGCTCATTGATCCAGGCAACCTTGTCTGTTTCGCTGAAATTGTAAAGGCAGATCAGTTTCTCCTGTTCGGTTTCGCGGACAAAGCCGAGAATTGCAGGATCCCAGGTTTCAATGGTACGGAGAGTAACACCGGAAGCAAAAACAGAGTGTTCTTCCCGGATCTTTTCAAGCCGGTTCAGGCCATTGAAGATCTGCCCCTGGATGCTGCAGGGATCCTTGCGGTTTTCACAGAGAGCCCAGTTAAAAGTGCCTTTATGAAGCCAGCGGGGATCAGATGCCTTTGCCTCGTCGGCTTTGTAGGTATAGTCGTTAAGCTGACCGATCTCATCACCGCTGTGAAGAACCGGGATTCCCGGAAGAGAGAGAAGGAAAGCGTGGAGTGTAAGAGCGTAGCGGATGCCGCGCTGTACGCCTTCAAAATTTCCCTCGTAGTCAAATCTTTCAATGCCTGCAAGAGAAGCTGTTGTTCCGCAGAGTTCCGCCCGATCTGTTTCTTTGTTAAAGTAGATCCCGCCCCGTGCAAAGGAATCCGGGAAAGTACCGGAGAGGAATTCGTTGAGATATGCTCTGTGAGGCTCCTCGGTCATTGCACAGCCGTTTAAGAATCCGTAATCCAGGTTCCAGTTTACCGTATTACGGTTGCGAAGGTAATTCTGGAAAAATACATTGGAAGTTTCGTATGCTTCATCAAGATCTTTTTTCAGCAGCGCGGTATTTCTGGTTGCTACAGTGTGCCAGATATCGGACATAAGCTGTGTGCTGCTTACAATATGAAGTTCGGGCATATCCTGACTTCCTGCAAAGGCTGCTGCTTCTGCCTGGGAACGCTGCGTTTCTGCAAGGAGAAGGATACCCGGGCATACGATCTCGCTGACCATACGTGTCATGCGAAGAACGGAGTGGAGCTTCCAAAGCTCATCCTGAGAAAGGCAGGGAAGAACTCCCAGGCTGAAGATTCCCACACCCTGGTTGGCAAGCTCCAGGATCTGAAGGACCATGGCATTAAAATATGCAGGAGTTTCCATAACACATGGAATGGAAGCCCCCGGTCTGTCAACTGAAAGGCTGAATGGAATTTCAAGAGCCAGACGTATGTTATTTTCGGAGCAGTGTCCTGCCAGGGCAGAGAGATCTTCTGAGGTGCCAAGCTCCGGGCGGATCTTCAGGGAAAAATTGGCAGTTGACTGAAAAAGTGCGGTAAGGTACAGAGTATCTGCGCCTGCTTCCTGAAGATAGGAGAGCTTTTCTTTCATATTGGAAAGAGTACCTGCAAAAGATGCAGGATCCACAGCCATGGCAGTAAAGGTGGCAGAACGGTACCAGTCCGGGCAGGAAGCAAGTTCCTGGTCTTTCTTTTTCTGTGGAAGGGAACGCTCACTGTAAACAGCTTTCATTTTTTTGCAAAGGCTGTCATAATAACCGGATACATCCGGACAGTCACGGAAAAGTTCACAGTAGAGCCATTTCAGGTCATTGTAATAGCGGTTCAGGCGCTTCTCGTAAAGAGCTGTGTAGGCAGTATCTTCCTTCTGAGTTTCCACCTTGAGAGGTTCGGTTTTGGAAGTGCCTACTTTGGCTGGCTCAGTTCTGGAAGTCTCAACCATGACCGGTTCGGTTTTTGAAGTCTCAACCTTGATAGGCTCGGTCTTTGAAGTCTCGACTTTAACCGGTTCAGTTTTTGAAGTTCCAACCTTGATGGGCTCGGTCTTGGAAGTCTCGACTTTAACCGGCTCGGTTTTTGAAGTCCCAACCTTGATGGGGTCAGTCTTGGAAGTCTCGACTTTAGCCGGTTCAGTTTTTGAAGTCTCAACCTTGATGGGTTCAGTCTTGGAAGTTTCGACTTTAACCGGCTCGGTTTTAGAAGTTTCGACTTTAACCGGCTCGGTCTTTGAAGTCTCAATCTTCATAGCCTCTGTTTTTGTATTTTGTGAGGTACTGATACCGGCAGAAGCTGTGTTCTTTTTCATCTGCTTTTCTTTTTTGGCCTGCATGGCAGCTTTCTTTTTCTGAAGTCTTTTTGCTGACATAATTGTGATTCCTCCTTGCTAATTGAGATAAAAAATGTAAACTCTCTGACAGGAGAGAGAAATAGATCTACAGTTTATGGAAAACCGGCTGGCGGTGTTTAAATACAGTATAATAGGAAAATCCACATTCACGAAGCACATCCGCAGCCCTGTCAAAGGCATAACCTACCTTGTCCGGTGTGTGGGCATCAGCGCCGATGGTGATGATCTCACCGCCAAGCTCATGGTAACGGCGGATAATATTTACACAGGGGTTGGGCTCTCCAAGGCCGTAGTGATAGCCGCCTGTGTTAAGCTCGATACCGATATTTTTGCGGATAAGGGTCCTGAGGATCTCATCCAGGATCTCCTTGTAACGGCCATAGGAGTACTGGCGGTTCTGATTGGGACCATAACGGACGACATAATCAATATGGCCATATACGTCCATTTTATCAAAAACGGCGATGTTCTCAAGAATAGACTCAAAATATTCCATATAACATTCAGATTCCTTTCGCCCCTCAAAATAAGAAGGATAGTAAGGGTCATATCCGTGTACCAGGTGAGAAGAGCCGATGACAAAATCAAAAGGAACCTCTCCGAGGAGCTGGGAAAAGGTTTCTGAAAGATGAGGCTGAAGCCCAAGCTCGATTCCGAAATTCACAGTGATCTGATCCTGAAAAGCATCTGCAAGCTCTGACAGACGATGGCGGTATGCCGGAATATCCAGGGAAAAATCAAGATGCTCCGGTGTTTCCGGATAATCCGGGTCAAGATGTTCGGTAAAGCAGATTCCCTCAAGACCTCTGTCTGAAGCAGTCTGGATCATATTCTCCATAGGTGTGGGAGAATCTGCAGAAAAAGAGGAGTGCATATGGCAGTCCCATAAGATTTTTGTGTCCATTTTGTACCTCCTTATTCAAGCCTGATATATTCTGCGACAGCTTCTGTCGGCAAATATATTTGAACCGGACAGTGAAGCAGGTCAGGACTATCCAGCCGGCGATTTGCAGATCAGAAACTTCTCTCACAGAATTATAGCACATTTTGGAAATTTTCTTAATATTTATTTTAGGTAGGTTTTTTATAAAATGGGCTTGAATTTTTGTTTGGGATTAGGTACAATATGAAGCAGGTTGATGTTTCTTTAACAAAGGAACGATTTAATCACCATTCAATTCATAGGAGGAATTTATCATGGCAGTAAAAGTTGCAATTAATGGTTTTGGACGTATCGGTCGTCTTGCATTCCGTCAGATGTTTGGAGCAGAGGGATTCGAGGTTGTAGCAATCAATGACCTTACATCTCCTAAAATGCTTGCTCACTTATTAAAATATGATTCAACACAGGGAAGATACGCTCTGGCTGACACAGTAACAGCAGGCGAGGATTCCATCACAGTTGACGGAAAAGAGATCAAAATCTATGCTAAGGCTAACGCTGCAGAGCTTCCATGGGGAGAGATCGGTGTAGACGTAGTTCTTGAGTGCACAGGTTTCTACACATCTAAAGACAAAGCTCAGGCTCATATCGATGCAGGTGCTAAGCACGTAGTTATTTCCGCTCCGGCTGGAAACGACCTTAAGACAATCGTTTACAACGTAAACCATCAGGGTCTTACAAACGAGGACAAGATCATCTCCGCAGCTTCCTGTACAACAAACTGCCTTGCACCAATGGCTAAGGCTCTTAACGATCTTGCACCGATCAAATCCGGTATCATGTGCACAATCCACGCTTACACAGGCGATCAGATGACACTTGACGGACCGCAGAGAAAAGG
>CAKROW010000031.1 GCA_934373235.1 uncultured Blautia sp.
TCTTATAGTATCGCAATTCACCTAATACCTTTTCCTTATCCCACAAACCTCTAAAATACATATCTACAGTCTTAAACACGTCATCATCCGCAACATTTCCTATAATAATGTCATATTCTTTATTTAATGATTGTCCTTTTCTACATGCACACACAAAATCAAGCCATTTCTCATTCTCTCTTTCAAAAGATAATACCTTAAAATCATCCCATTCTTCAGATAATTCATAAACATTAACTATTGCAGTCTTTTCCTGTCTCATGCCCTTTCGAACTGCCCATTTCTTTGCCTGATTTTCAAAAATTGTAATATAGAATCCGCGGCCAAAATCCAAATACTTTTTCGAATGTACTACGTCCGGACTTTTTATAATTTCTGTTGATCCATGATATACAATCATACATTAATTCCTTTTTCTCTCACATAATCTGTAATATCATCTACCAAATATTCTTTCCCTTGTGTATGAAGAACATCATAGCATTTAATAATATAATTATCCAAAATCCCGGTTGAATTTAATATTTTATACACTTTGGCTGGAGACATCTTCCACTTATCCGCAAGACTATATAACATAAATATTGAAAAACTCAATTCTTTTTTCTCACACATAATCACTACCAACCTTTCTGTCATATTTATATTTAAATTGTACCAAGTATTTTATGTTCATACACTATATTTATGAATTAAAAACTCTATCCTCACGCGACTGAAGTCGCATGCTTCCAGACGTTTTAAGCTCAATGGAAAATAATGCTCTTGCTGATTTCAGATCATGCCGGGCTGTTTCCAGACGATATAGCATCAGATCCCGTCTTGTACCAATTTCCTGATTATGCTGCTCTATACAAAACTACCCCTTCTTTATGAATATTGGAATAAAATGGATAGTTCACAATCCACTTGTTAAAATGTGCTTCACTTTTTGCAATAGGCTTAATATCCGTGTCATGATCCATATTAAAGTCATAGGTCATATACGAGAGCTGTTGTGCATATGCCTTTAATTCCAGATCTGACATATCTACCAGAATCATAATGTCCACATCAGAATCCGGACGGAAGTCACCCCTTGCATAAGAACCATAAAGAATTATCTGGCGTATATGGGAACCATAAATCTTCTTAACCGCTTCCACATACTGTTTAATTAAATCCTGCAAAATCTTTGGCATACATCATCACTTCATTTTCTGCTGATAATACTATGAGTTTCTCGATTCACAAATCTTTCTTCTTGATTTTATTATAACCAGTTTACATTCGTTTCTCAATCAGTATTTTCCTTGTATCAATTTTATGTTCACTCTATTCACAGCAACTTGGGCAAAATCCATTCCAGATCACCTTCGGTGATAGGATTTTGCCCCGTATGTCTCGGAATTTTGTTCACCGTTATATCCAATCCATCATGTCTATTTGCCCTTATCCAATCCTTTGTCATACTTTATATAGTGTTGTTTTGCTTTTTAAAATCAATATATGGTGTACAAATTACTATTAAGATATTAGGATTACCTGGAGCCGATTGCCGGCAGACTGGTATTCTGTTATAAAAAAGTACAGAACAAGCGAATGTTTGTTCTGTACTTTTTGATTTATCTGGATATTTTTATACGTTTCGCTTTGCTCCAGACGGAGTAATATTTTTTCCCGGATACGGTTTTATAGGTACGGATACGGAAATAGTAGGTTTTGCCTTTTTTCAGATTTTTCAGTTTCCTGGATACTGTGCTGTTCTTTGTCAGTCTGATCAGTTTGCTGCCGGAAGTGAATTTAGGATTTGTACTGTACTGAATATCGTAACCACTTACCAGTGTGTTCCGTTTCCACGTAACTGTTGCTGACTTTGATGCACTGTTTTTCATTTTCAACAATGTGGTTCCTGACGGATTAACTGTAATCGTCACTGTCTTTGATGCAGCTTTGTAAATACCCTTTGCCTCCACTTTTACAGTAACTGTGATCTTGCCTGTAAATTTTGCCGGGATTATAACTTTTCCGGATGAACTGATCTTCACTTTTTTCAGATTGCTTCTGTAAGTGACTTTTCCGGAACCTTTTCGCCTGATATTCAGCGATACGACCTGCGTTTTTTTCGAACAGATCTTCCTGAAATTCGTGGCTGTGATCACATTTGCAACAGGATTAACTGTCACTGTAACCGTCCGCGTTGCTGTCTGATAGTTCCTGTCTGATGCTTTGATCTGAATATCTGCCTTTCCCACATAATTTGCAGCAATCTGAACTTTTCCTGATCCATTTACTGTTATTTTACTGTTATTGGATCTATAGGTAAGTTTACCACCAGTTGCCATTGCACTAAGAGAAACACTCTGTGCTCTGGTACTTCCGCTTCTGGTAATACCTGATGCAGATATCTTATTTGAAGCTTTGGTTATAACAAAAGCTTTCGTAAGTGTGCCGGTATACGCTCCCATACCAGTTACTTCAACCTGCGCTGTACCAGCATTAATGTTATTGCTGTAGGTAACCGTGAAATCTGTATTTTCCTTAAGCCCGCTGACTGTCACTTTCGGTGTCTGTGCTTTTTTATTATATACAAAACTCTCTTTTTCCAGGGATACCCTGTAATTTCCCTTTTCCAGGGATTTTGGCGTATTGATATCCAGTACTTT
Source organism: uncultured Blautia sp. (assembly GCA_934373235.1). Classification (GTDB taxonomy): domain Bacteria; phylum Bacillota; class Clostridia; order Lachnospirales; family Lachnospiraceae; genus Blautia_A. Next base: position 2,646 of record CAKROW010000031.1, read on the forward strand.
CACCATCTGCTCTGCCGAAAGCTGTGTTCCGTCCAATGCAACGGAAATAACACCCTGCCCCGGAAGATTTCCCTTCAGTTTCACTTTTGCCATTCCCTTTGAATCTGTTGTAACCGTTGTTTTCTCCACACCTACAATACTTGGAGAACAGGATGTCACAGTTATGGTTTTATTTATTCCCGCTGCCGCCGGAAGGATGCTGACAGTTATCTCCTGGTTCTCACGGTAATAAATCCCTTCTGGTTCCTCAACCTTAATACTTTCCGGCTTTATCTGAACAGGAATTGTTTTATTATATCCTCCTTTTTGTACCAGACCATGATAGTTTTTAACATTTTTTACGGAAACCTCTGCGCTTCCCTTTAAAGTACCTTCACACTTCAGTACAAATGATGATGCATACTGCGTTTTTCCCTCATAATCATACTCTGCATTAAGCGGACGGATATTACCTGAAACATGCTTTCCGCCCAATGTCACGGTTATGTTCTCCGTATTGACCGTATCTATCTGCATATACTGGCTGAAATCTATATAAATTCCGTCCTGGTAAGCATTCACATTGGACACTGCAGGTGCTTCCAGCGATACCATGGCTGTGTTAACCTCTGTCTGTATTGGCGGAACCGGAAGATATCCATCCTCATCTGTCGCTATATCATTATGGGAATCTGTACTTTCATATCCTTCTTTGGAAAATTTTACCAGCCACTGGCCTTCCGGCACATTCCAGCCAAAGGTTCCCGCTTCATCTGTATACTGTGGATTGATCTGATCATAATTCTCGGCATCCCAGTAAATCTCTGATTTTTCCTCCTCCGTTACGCCAAACTCATCCGTGGCATGATCATAATAATAGATTTCTGCTTTCACACCTTCAATACGGTTGGAAGGAACTGCTTCATAAACATATCCGGATGGATCTGTCTTGGGAGTTACCGGATGGTCCCTGATATCCGGATCATTTTTTTCAAGGCAGTCGCACTTTCCCTTTGTCTCCTTACAGGGACATTTTCTTCGCTTTAATTCTGTTTTCATATCCCGCAGAGTTGCTTCCAGATACTCGTATTCTTCCTCTAAATTCTCCTTTGCAAAGAATATATTTTCAAGAAAATTGGCAATATCCTCAAATTCCTCCTGAGCCCAGCCTCCAGTCTCATCAGAAAGAAATTCCAGACTGTTTCTCACATATTTACTGAGCTGTCCTCTTCCACTGTGTCCGCATTTTTTCTGGACGTAGCGGTATAATTTTTTAGAATATTTAAATGCACCTCTGGATGCCATTGCACCGACTCTGCCTGCTGCCACATTGATCAGGCCGTTTACCAGGATAGTGCCTCCAAAAAGCATATAGGAATCCCGTACAAAACCTCCTGTCATATTCTGAAGTCCTGCCAGTCTGTCCATATAACCGCTGTTATCCAGACATTTACATGCGATCAGTTCTTTTTCGATGGTATCCAGATATGCATTCAGAATTGCTTCTTTTGCCCTGATATCTCCGTATTCTTCCCATAATTCCAGAACATCCTCCAGACCACTTAAGGTTTCCAGTATATCCGAACCCACATCGTAGGTATTTTTCAGGAAATCACCCCAGTAAAATTTTCCTCCTGCTATTCCTGTAATGATTCCAATTACTTTTTCCGGTTCAGGAAGGGTAAGGCTCTCCTTCACAAGCATTTTTTCATCCGGAAAAGCCATCAGTGTGATATAGGTGCCATCCTCTGTATAGGAAGTCTGATAACGGCAGGTGCCATCCTCATAGGTATACATCTGACAGTTATCTTTTTCCCATGCTTTCAGATCAAACTGATTGTAATCCAGTACTTCCAACTGATAAACCGCCAGTTCCTGGCCATCGCATTTAAGTCCAAAAGATACCTTTTCATCTTCAACCGCTTCATCTTCAAACTGAACCGTTTTTTCTATTTCTTCTTCAATCTCTTTGCCCAGTTCTGTAAATTTCACAACTGATTCCAGGGCTTCCTGGCTGGTTTCTTCCGTGTCACAGGAAACCGGTTCTTCTGTATCAAACCGGACATCTACACTGCATGGAACATCCTGGAATTCCAGATACTCATGTGTTCCGATCCAGTATCTGCTTTGGCTGTCATAATCACAGGGAACATAGGTCAGCTCCCCGCTGGAGTTTTTTGTAACTACATAAACGCTGCCAATGCTGTCCGGATCACCACCTGTAAACTCCACCTTAAAGGTAAAGCCCGGACGGGCCGGCGTATAATCATAAGTTCCCGCCTCACCCTTTGAATGAATAAAATCAAAGACAGTCACCCTCTCTTTATTCTGCCAGTCTGTATTGATCATGGTAACTTTTGATACTTCAATATAATTTTTATTGTAGATCAGTTTGGAGACATCTGTCTGCATATCAATATCATATTCTTCATTTCTGATGGCAGCATAAATTTTATGTACGGAATAGCTTCTCGGATTTGCAAGACTTATTTCCATTCCCCATGATCCATTTTTGTTGGAAACTGTTTTTCCTGCAACGGTTCCGTTATCATATATGGTGATCTGTGAATTTGCAAGTGTTTTTCCTGTCACAGTCACTTCCCTGAAGCCAGTTTTTTCAGGAACTGAAATTTTTGCAGCAGATACATCCAGAGCAACAGAGCCGATTGGCTGTATCACTTTCTTTGCATTGTTTCTGAAGTTCAGATATGCATGGATCCTCCTGTTTCCGGCTTTTGCAGCCAGCACATAAAAACGTATCGTACCCTTTTTCTTACCCACATTTACAGTAACCTGGTTCCCGGACACTGTACAGCCCCTGGATTTTCCGTCAACTGTAAGGCTTCTCTCAACCATTGTCACATCATCGGGCAGCTCAAACTGTACACACTCCTCCGAACTTGTATACTTCGAGCTGATTTCATATTGTGCACGCATTGTCACATACTGACCTGTGACCGGAGAATTTGTGCCGGCCCAGAAGCTTGTATTCTCTTTCACTGTATAATACAGTTTACTTTCATCCAATGCCGGAACTTTTACTTCTTTTATCTCTGTTATGATTCCATTTTTTACTTCAGCAGATACCTGTACAAAATCTTTATCCTTTTCCAGACCAAATCCGGACAATGTGTCCAGTCTGTCCACACTGCTTAAGAGGCTGGTCTTTTTTATCACAACAAGTGTATATTCCCCTTCCGGCAGGGTACTGATCTGACAGAACTTTCCGGCAGTCTGATTCTGGATACACTGCATTTTTTCATCAAAAACAAACACCGTATTTTCTTCATTTCCGGATATTTTTTCAATCCGGATACTTCCATTCTGGGTAAGCACCCAGTCAAGGGATGCACACTTGTTTTCATCCAGGATTACTGTGTTTTCGCTGTCTGCCACCTGTTTCTTTCCGTCAGATACAGACAGGCGTATGATATCTTCTTTTTCAATGGTGTTATCAGCTATGATCAAGGACGGATACTGTACTTTAAAATCTGTGATCTCTTTTTTCTGTGTTTCGTTATACAGTTTAAAACTGAAGCCGCTGATATCTGTTAACGGTGTGACAATTTCTTTCTCTCCCGGCTTCCGGGCTTTCTTCATACTCAGTGCCAGATTTATTTTGTTTGCCGGCAGCTTTTTAAGCACCGCGTCAATGGTAACACTGTGATCTTCGGGATTTTCTGAAAATTTATACACACTGTCATAATATCCTTCTGCCGTAACAACAATGGTACCTGCCATATTTCCTGCTTCTACAGAAAATTCTCCCTGCTCACCGGCATCTGTTGCCGTGATTTTCTCATACATTCCGTTACATATCTGTTTCAGCCTTATTTTTGCAGATGAGATTGCCTGGCCGTCAGTATCTTTTACTGTACCGTTTATCCTGATCTGTTCATGTGGCAGCAGTATAACTTCTGTCACTGTATTTCCGGAAGAAGCCACCACAGTCTGAGATTTTGGCTGCTGATACCGGTAGCTTAAGTCTTCATCCAGGGTCAGATCAAACTGATATTTCTTTCCTTCCTCAAGATTTTTTAACCGGTTTCCTGTTCCCAGGAACTCAAAACCATCCGCTTCATACCAGCAAATATTATATCCGAATTTTAAAATTTCACCATCCGGGTTTCTGACGCTGACTTCCAGGGAAACCGGATTCTTCATATAATATTCAAAAGGAATTCCGTTTTCCCGTGCATACTCCTCAGCATAGGATTCCGGATCTACATAGAGGAGCAGTTCCGGTACACCGGATTTAAAATTACCTGCTTCTATCACAGTAACAGAATCATGTATAATAAGCTCCTGAAGCCCGGTACAGCCGTTTACTATGTTACGCCCCAGTTTTGTGACCGTATACGGCAGTTCCAGCTCTTCCAGAAATACACAGTTTTCAAATGCACTATCGCCTATACCGGTCACAGTATAGCCACCTATGGTATCCGGAACTGTAACATATGTCCCGCTTCCTGTATATCCCACGATCTGCGCTGTCTTTTTGTATTCTTCGTCTTCTGTGACAACGGCTTCATAATCACCAAATACCGTATTTTCAATCTTTTCATTATCTTTCAGCAGGACATTCCAGCAGGGGATCCTGTTGAAAACATAATGATCATATTCTCCTGTTATTTCCAGGATATTAAAATTTGAGGAATCATTTCCCATATCTGTCACATGAGAGCCATCTCCTGTAAATACTACTTTGTGATCACCCTGGCCTGTAAAGTTATCCTGTGCCGCTCCCCTTTTGAAATCACCTCCGATCCGGATGGTTCCGGCACAGAATCTGTTTTCATTTTTTCCGCGCCAGCTATACATGTAGAAATCTTTTCCTACAATCATCTGATCGGATCCATTTTCCATGATCAGGCTTCCGCTTCCACCAACATAGCTGCCATCCTCAGACCGGGCTTTGAAATTCCGGTAATCACCCTGAATATCCAGTGTCCCTCCACCTATGTTGATGCTTCCATCTGTGTGTAACAGATTACCGCCTGTACTTAACGTTCCCTGATTTAAATCTATATTTCCATTATTTTTCAGGTTTCCGGTTACGGTAAATGCAGAACCGTTTAAGGTAATCTTTCCATTTTCATGCTCAGCATCTCCTGCAATATTTACGCAATGTCCTCCAAAATCCATGTCTGAATTTTGATCTGCATAAAATTTTATGGTTTCTCCCTGAGGCACTTCTATATCCAGATCACTTTCAAGTTTTCCCACATTATAATAACCTGTCCATTTCAGTTTTCCGCCATTTTCCACTTCCAGTATATTAAAGCGGAATTCCCTCATCCCCACTTCTATTTCATGTAGTCCGCTGCCAGTAAATATTACCTTATGGCTTCCCTCTGCTGCAAAGTTTTCTCCTCTTTTTCCTTCTCTGAAACTGCCTCCGATCTCTATGGTTCCTGCTGTGAATCTGTTATCTTCTTTCACCCGCATGCTGTACATATAGAAGTCTTTTCCTACTGCCATATGGTCTGATTCATTTTCCATGATCAGGCTTCCATATCCCCTGCCATATCCTCCCTCTTCAGATTCTTTCAGGAAATTCCTGTAGTCCCCTTTAATATCCAGTGTTCCCTGGGATATATCAATGCTTCCGTTCTCGTGCTCCAGATTTCCTCCTATGCACAATGTTCCCTGATCTAATGTAATGTCCCCTGTATTTTTCATATTTCCGGTTACAGTAAATTCAGAACCATTTAAAACGAGCTTTCCATTTTCATGTACTGCATCTCCGGTCACATTTACGCCGTGTCCTCCAAAATCCATATCTGAACCGGCCGTTGTATAAAATTTTACAGCCTCTCCATCAGGCACTTCCATATTCAGGTCACTTTCAAGTTTTCCCACATTATAATATCCACTCCACCGGAGTCTGCCCCCGTTTTCCACCTCCAGCGTGTTAAAATGGGCTTCTTTCTTCTCCATTTCTATTTCGTGAAGTCCCTCACCTGTAAATATCACTTTATGGCTTCCCTGGCCTATAAAGGTTCCTGCTCCTTCTTTAAAGTTTCCTCCTGTCCGGATGGTTCCAGCGCTGAAGGTGTTGTAATGATTCCAGTCATAGCTGTACATGTAAAAATCTTTTCCAACGATCACATTGTCTGATTCTTTTTCCATCACCAGAGTCCCATAGCCCGGACTGCAGTTCCCGTCCTCTGTCTGCAGGGAAAAATTCCTGTAATCGCCTCTGATATCCAGTGTTCCTCCATTTACGGCAATATTTCCTGATTTATGCCAGAGATTCCCTTCAACAGTCAAAGTATGTCCATTGAGATCAATTGCTGTCCCTGCAAATACAGCATTTCCGGATATAACCAGATCATCCTGAAGTGTCTGGTCTTCTATTGTTTCATATTCGGCTTCCTCCTGGGTACCTGCTTCAAAAACTGCTGGTGTATCTGTGTCTGCTGCAGGTGAAGCTGCTTCCTCTGAATCCGATACGGAGAGTTCCGGTTCATCCATATCTGTAACCGCCGGCTCCACATCTGCCGGTTTTGCATCTTCCGGTTCTCCGTCTTCCGGTTCTCCGTCTTCTGTGTTTTTCTCATCCTCCACTGTCAGCTCTTCTGATTCCTGTCCCTGGTTGTCTTCCTCTTTTTTTGCAGTATCTTTTTCCGGAATATCCGTTATGCCAGTCTCTGTATCCTCATCAGATGATATCTCCTCCTCCACAAAGCTGTCCTGCATTTCATCTGAAAAAATCTCCTGAGCTGATACATCCGGCTGTTCCCCCATCCCGGCTGCCAGTGCTGTGTCTCCGATGCTGGTCATCATAACCACAACTGATAGCAATAACGCAAGTGACCTTCTTTTCATTTTCAGTACCCCCTTTAGCCCTATCCACAATTGCATAAAACACCCATTACGATTTTTGCTGTACATCCTCATACAAATAAAAAAAGTACAGAGCAAGCAAATATTGTTTGTTCTGTACTTTCGATGTCAGTATTTAATATTTCATAATATGATTATACAGTTTTTACCCAGAAATCGCAAGTAATTTTTTATCTGTTTCGATCGTCTAATTTTAATTATCTGATTATTATTCCTGTCTCTCTTCCCTTAAGATATGTGAGATGATCCGGTGTGGGAATCTTATCTTTCTCAGATTTATTTTAAAAAAAAGGAGCACCTTTCGATGCTCCTGATTCAGTGTCGCTGTATTTTATGCGTTCTCTTTATGACGTTTGTCCAGATCTGCACGGATCTGCGGATATTTCTTATCCAGATCATATGGGATCAGAACTACAACTGCAAGTACAGTAGATACCAGTGCAAGACCGCCAAATGCGAAGTTGATCGCTGTATGTGTCTGCGGATATTTTGTTGCAATATCCACACCATCTGCGATAGCTTTGTCAAGTTTTGCCGCATCGTAGTTACCCCATACAAGAAGAGCAGATACGATAGCAGATGCTGCTGCAGATGAAACTTTGTTTACGAATCCCTGGATCGCATTCTGTGTTCCGCCAAGGTTTCTTCCTACCTGCCACTCTGTGTAATCAAAGATATCAGGCATCATGGAGAAGAACATACTGGAACGGAAACCAAATCCAAGTCCGATCAGTCCGAGAGATGCTGTTGCGATCGTTCCGTTTGATGTCAAGAACAGGATCGCAAAACCGATGATATCCACGATAGCACCAAACTGGATCAGTTTGATCTTCGGAATACCCTTACCGTTAAGATAAGCAGCAAGGATCATGGTCGGGATAGCAAGTAATGTAAGTAAAGTAAGTGCCAGTGACATTCCGCTTACATCACCAACGATATAAGTGTAATAATACTGCATTGCTCCGTACATGGAAAGGTATCCAAGGAAAAGGAAGAATACCTCACCCAGGAACATGATGTAATATTTGTTCTTTACAAGGCTTCCGATATCCTTGATAAGAGAACTTTTTCCTGCGGACTTTGTAGGCGGGTTGATCTCCACGATGGAGAATACACAGATCGCCATGATGATGATAACGATGATTCCAAGTACAATGTTTGTGTTACGGTATCCGGTAGCCAGAGCTGCACCAGTTGCGTCTTTGGAGCCGGAGAAGAAGTATACCATCGGAAGCACGAACAGAGAAGAAGTCAGTGATCCAAGGTTTGAAAATACAGTACGTGTTGTTGAAATCTTTGTACGCTCTGTTGCGGACGGTGACAGAGAAGATACGATCGGCGCCATCGGGATATTTACCAGAGTGTAACCAAATGAGAAGATAACATATGTAATATATGCCCATGCAAGCTTTGCACCTGAGCTCCATCCTGTAGGAACAGAGAACAGAAGTACCATACCAACTGCAAGGACCGGCGCTCCGTAAAGCATCCACGGACGGTAACGTCCCATCTTTGTATCTGTACGGTCGATCATTGCACCTACCATATAATCTGTAAATGCATCAATGAATTTTGTTACTACAAACATGAAACCAACAGCTCCTGCTGCAAGTCCTGCACAGTTTGTGTAATAGAAGAGCAGATATGTATTGGCAAGAAGGTATGCAAGATTACATGCATAATCACTGATACCAAAACCGATACGCTGTCTCCATTTGAACTTCATCGTTTCATAATATGCCGGTTCGTGTTTTAACTTTTGCATTTCTTTCCTCCACCTTTTTTATGCTTGTTTAACGACCCATGCCAGAACCGAGTTCTGCCCGCCTCACTCCGGCCGGATCATTTTGCTTATGTCTCATCGACATTGCATATTATAATCAAAGATGGTTGTTTTCGTTATCATATTTCTGATATTTTTATCATTTTTTCAACATATTTCTAATATTTTTATAAACTCGTCATTTTATCAGGAATAAAATTCCTTACGTTTATACTTTTCCCTGTACTGTCTGGGCGTCATCTTCATATATTCTTTGAACACACTGCCAAAATGGCTCTGGGAATTAAAACACACATAGTCACTGATCTCGGATAAGGATACGTCAGAATATTTCAAAAGGTTGGCTGCGCGCTCCACCCGGAATTTCAGTATGTAATCCTGCACCTTCATTCCTGTCTCCTGACGGAATATCCTGGAAAGATGCCCCTGGCTGATGCCGATGGCCTCCGCAATATCCTCCAGATAGATCTTATGGTGATAATTCTGGGAAATATAATCTTTACACTGCTCCGTATAACCGGAAAATTTCCTGTTTTTACGTGCATCTGCCACAAGCTTGGTAAACTTGTAAATTGCTCTCTGATTCAGCTCTGTGATCTCCTCGATCTTCTCACACTGATCGATCTGATTGATAAGGTAATCACTTAGACGGTAGGCTTCTGCCGGCGGAACTCCTCCTGCAATAGCCTCCCTGGTTGCCATGGTAACAGTTACAATGGCAAGGTTTCTCTGGTCATTAAACTGGTTTTTGGAAAGGGTCCCCACTTTTTCAAACAGTCCTCTTGCACGCTCGTTGATATCCTCCACATTTCCCTCGCGGATACAGTCCATCACATACCGTTCTTCCATATAGGTATGATGGTATACTGTACCTGCAGGTTTTTCCAGCTCAATGCGTACTGTGTCACTTTCTTCCCGGAGTTCTTTCTCTTCGATCAGATTATTTTTTTCCAACAGTTCGTCTAACTGAACATCCTTCCCGTTCAGAAACTGATGGAAAAAGCTTACAAAATTCAGTATCCGGTTCAGGTTCATCCTGTCAGGATGGCGTTCCTCTCTCGCTGACATATTATATTTTTTGTAAAACTGGTGGATCTCCACATAGCTTATCTGTTCCACACACACAGGGCCAGACAAAAAAAACAGCTCCCCGCTTCGGATACAGAAAAAATAGATTTTTCCAAATACCTTATGGATCACCGGGACCTCCTGCTCTTTTGCCCGGGAGATCAGCGACTGCATCAGTTCCCCGGATGCAGTCAGCGGATTTTGTTTTTCGGAAAAAATCCCAACTCCCTTCACATCTTTTCCTGATCCATCTGTGTAAAAAATGGGAACTCCCCACAATGCTTCCAGTTTTCTCAGCAATGTCTGCTCTTCCATATTCCATTCCCTTCCATTTGTCAAAACGGTGATTTCCATCTCAGTCCGCCACATGATCATCTGATCTCCAAAAAAACAAAGCCCGTCAGAAGACAGACTCTGCTTTTTATTATCTCTTCATATAAAACAACACTCTGCCAACAGGCCGTATTCTGCTTAAGACCCATACAGAAAGGTTACTCAGCACTATAACAGCCGCAAGCATCACCACACCTTTCTGCCAGGATGCCAGCAAAGGATAATTTCTGTCCAGATACCCGTCCAGGTACATACAAAATATATAATGGATCGCATAAACGCCAAAACCTGACTGGCCTGTCCACCGGACAAATGCAGGAAAAACAGGTCTTTTTATCCGGATAAGAAGCATCAGCAGACAAAAAGCCGCCACCAGGAGAAGACCTGAATCATACCACACATTATATGTGATCTTATGTCTGTATGCATACAGTTCCAGTGCCACCAGAACCCCATAGCTCTCCACAAAAGCCATTCCAAAAACCCAGCTTCTGATCCGGCGAAAATATCCCTGCTTTACCATCCATCCAAGAACCAGCATCAGTCCGTAACAACCGCCTGAAAAAGATACATTAAACTTCGGCACCAGATGTGGAAGCTGCGCCACATCCCGGAACACATTCACTGTTGTATGGATATAGATATAACAGAAAGATACCACCCAGAGGATCACTATGGTCCTTTTGTCCAGGATCACCTGCAGTACTCTGGCGATCACTGGAATAAAAAGATACAATCCCAGGATCTGTCCCATATACCACAGATGCACTGCATCCGTGGTCCTGTAAAAGGCCATATCCAGTATCAGATCATCCGGACGGAAAGGCTTCTTACTGATCCACAGCGAAAAGAAATGATAGACTATGATCCAGAATTCCGTTGCCAGCAAAAGCCGCAACAGATTATTTTTCCAGAAGCTGACAGTCCTTTCCCTGTCATAGGTCCGGTCCAGAAGCAGGTATCCGGACAGAAACATGAAAATAGGCACTCCCAGCCTTCCTGCCACGCCACAGCCCAGCACCACAAGCCTGGTTACAAAAGGCTTATCAGCCATTCCCTGCCAGGTAAGGTCATAGGACAGACCGGTAACATGGATCAGGATCACGCAGAAAATGGCTGCGGTCTTTGCCAGATCCACAGAAAGATTCCTCTTGTTTTCTGTATTCATTCTTATTTTCTCTCCGGAAGTCTTCCCTCTTTCTTCATCTTCTTGTTCTCGTACATATATTTATCTGCCTTGTCAAACAGGGTGCGGATCGTACACTGGGCATAATCTGAGGACAGTGCCCAGCCACAGGCATAGCTGATCCTTATATACTTGCCTGTTTCGTTGAACTTATCTACATTATCCTGAAGCTTCGCCAGGATCTCCTCCACATATTCTCTTGTAGCGTTATCGATAATGATAATAAACTCATCTCCTCCATATCTTCCCACAAAATCTTTGGAAGGAACGGAATTTTGCAGCAGCCTGGCAAAATTGGTGATAAGCTGATCTCCCACTGCATGACCCATATTGTCATTTACAAGCTTCAGATTATTAATATCCACCATAACACAGGCTGTGGGTTCTTTCACAAAACCGCCCCCTTGAAGAAGCTCCTCACAGCGGCTTTTGTTGGGAAGCCCTGTATGCAGATCTATGTATGCCTTCTTTTCAAGTATCTGGTTCTTCTGCCTGATCTTTATTGCTGTCATGGTCTGTTCCAGGATCATCAGAAGCAGAGCGATCATATCTGCAATGGAAAAGATCTCCACCCAGTGCAGTGTTCTCTCGATCTTCTCGGAATAGTTCTCTGCCGCTGTCACAGTCTCATCTGCATAATTAAAATAGATCTCACTCATCTCCACAATATCTGTTTTCTGATAACCTTTTTCACGAACCTGAAGAATCTCTTTTTTGAGCTCGTTCCAGTAATTTACCTGCTTCTTCAGCTTCTTTCTGTAATCCTTATCGCTTAATCTGGTCAGCTTGTAGGTTCCGCCGCCAAAACGCAGCCCATACAGAATATCATCCAGATACTGGATCAGCTCATCATCCTCAGTTCCCGTGATCTCAAGCTTGACCTCCCGCTGAGTGGCTCCACGGACAAGACCTGCATAATTAAGCACTTTGGCAGTTCCCTGCAGGTTCCCGATCTGGATCATCATGATCCCAACAAGAACTACTAAAATCAGGATCAGACAAGTTTTTGTGATTGTTTTTAATCTCTGCTTCATCTGTTCACACACTTATTTTATTTTTTCCGGATATTCCACTCCATCCGGAAGCGGATCCCACTCATTGATTCCTATACTCTGTTTAAATTTGGCCTGCTCCAGGGTAAGCTCCGGCAGGTCATCCTCAAGATACTCCATCAGTTCGTCGATGCCCTCTCTTGTACGGTTATTTACCATAAAGATCCGCTCACAGCCTGCATTGACCAGCCACTGGCGCACCATGGGGATGTTTGCCTTCGGGGAATCGATCTTGGTGATGATCCCGATAAAAGGTCTCTGGATAAAACACCTGCTGCAGTCACTGAACAGATTAAAGGGTTCGTCTGCTGCCTGTACAATAGCCACTACATCTGCCTCAAAGGAAAAACACGCCAGACCAACGCTGAAACGCTTGGACTCCGCATACTCTCCAGGTGAATCAATTGTGTCATCCTCTGTATTTGTATACTGTGTCTTATGGTAATGGAGCTCCTCACCTTTAAGGGCCTGGGTCAGTGAAGTCTTGCCTGCCTCACTTCTTCCCATCAAAAAAAGTTTCTTCATCCTGTCCCCCTTAACTTCTGTGGATCGGGCAGGTCCTGAAATGAAGCTCTTCCCCGAAGAACTTCACAACCTCCTCCACCGCTGTCTGCACCTGTGACAGGCCGCCTGTGATGATCAGTGAGCCGCAGAAACGGTCCATGAAACCGATCTGCACATCTGCACTCTTCATGGCAACATCCGCAGCTACAACCACAGATTCCCACGGTGTGAGACGGATCATCCCTACAGACTCTCCCCTGTGATCCTCTCCCTCATGGGTTCCTGTGCTCAGTCCCAGATTATCATAAATACACGCCTGGGACGGGCTGATCACATGGGCAAGGCATACCTCTTTGCCGGGGACACGCACACGGGTCATACGCAGCTTCTTTCCCTTAAGGTGCTGATAGTCATCATGGAACAGCTTTTCCAGAAGCTCTTCCTTCGTTATTCCAGCCATCGCATCACTTCCTATCTCTTGGTTATCTTACATACAACATATCCAAGTGAATCCCGGAAATAATCCACGATCTCTGTCATGGCTGACATAACATCTGAAATCTCTCCTGTAATGATCAGGGTTCCTGTAAAACGATCTGCAAACCCAAGATAAACATTACCGCTCTTCACTGCAATATCAGAGGCGATAACCGCAGATTCCGGCGGGGTCATGTTCATGATGCCGATCGCAGATGAACGGTAGTCCACCTGTGGATTTAAACCGAGTTTCTGATATATGATAGGAGCCGGGCCGCCCATTACATGGGCAAAGGTAATCTCCTTGCCGGCTACGGTCTCCTGTACGATCCTGATCTGTTCTCCATAATCATTTGCCATTTCCTGTTTCCTCTCTTTCGGACAGTATTAAAAAAAATATACACACTTACACACTATATAAAATGATACTATTGCCAAAATTTTATGTCAAGCCGGAAATCTCTTGGAAATGGGTAATATTTTACATATATAAAGGACAGTTTCTAGCGGAAGCTCTTCAGCCAGTTAACCAGAGAATCATGCCAGATATTGTCATAAACGGTTTTTCTCATCTGGTCATCTACCGGGCCGTTGCCTGCCATTTTTGCAAGGATCGCAGTCTGAAGTTCTTCCACAGTCATCTCCTCCGGAGCTTTGTCCGGATCCACGGTCACTGTTTTTTCTGAAGCCTTGTCCTTTTTGGCTTCCGGCTCAGCAGGACTTTCTTCCTGTAAGGAAGGATCAGCCTCTGCTTCACTGTTTTCTTCCCGGGTTTTCTCGCAGGACGGTTTGCAGACTGCTTCCTCATGCTCAGCTTCATGTGCCGGTTCATCTGCCGGTTTCTCTGCCGGTTTCTCTGTCGGTTCGTCTTTTGTCTCCACCTCCACAGGTGTATATGCAGGCATCTCTGCCGGGAGCCAGATCTCACCGCTGTTTCCCTGTACAGTCACACTGATCCGTCCGTTCTGTACCGGAACCTTTACTCCTGTCAGTGCACCCACATATTCTTTTGTGTTTCCTGCTTCCGGATCCATGACTGCCGGATTATCATCATTATTCACTGTGACGATCACACGGACTCCATCCAGGTCACGGGCAAACGCATACTGGCGGTTGGTCAGAATAAGCTCTGTATAGCTTCCGTAATCCAGCGCCGGTGTTCCCTGTCTCACCTTTCCAAGTGCTGCCACAAGTGCCGTACACGGATTGGTTTTCACCGCATCCTTATAAGCTTCCAGGTTCAGGGCAGGCCTTAAGCTGTCATCAGAGAATTTTTCCTTACGGCCCTCGATGCCGAATTCGGATCCGTAATAGATACTTGGAACTCCCGGAAGTGTATAGAGAAGTACATGCACAGGTGCAAAGTGGGCCTTGTTTGTAAGCTTGGTATAAATACGCTCCACATCATGATTGTCCACAAAATTATAGAGATTCAGCTTGCCCATGTTCTGAAGATATTTGACTGTATGGGCGATCTCGAAGTAGTTGTGGTCATTATGTCCGCTGTACAGAGCCTTGTGAAGGGCATAACTTGTAACACTGTGAAGAGTATCCCCGTTTACCCAGCGGCTGTAATCTCCGTGGATCACCTCTCCCATAAGCCAGAAATCTTTTTTTACCTCTTCTGCTGTGCGGCGGAGCATATGCATAAAATCAAAATCCAGCACATCTGCTGCATCCAGACGGATTCCGTCAACATCAAACTCAGATACCCAGAACCGGATCACATCACGGATATAATCCTGAACCTCCGGATTTTTCTGGTTCAGTTTTACCAGAAGATTGTAACCACCCCAGTTCTCATAGGAAAAGCCGTCATTATACTCTGTATTGCCTCCGAAATTCACGTTGCAGTACCAGTTTGTATATCTGGAATTCTCCCTGTTCTTCTGAATATCCTTAAATGCAAAGAAATCACGGCCTGTATGGTTAAATACACCGTCAAATATTACTTTGATATCCTTCTCGTGACATGCAGCCACAAAATTTTTCAGATCTTCATTGGTTCCAAGTCTGGAATCCAGTTTTTTGTAATCGGTAGTCTCATAACCATGGCCCACGCTCTCAAAAAGAGGACCGATATACAGGGCAGTGCAGCCAATCTCCTTAATATGATCGATCCACGGCAGCAATGTGTTCAGCCGATGCACAGGCTCACCGTAATCATTCTGTTTCGGTGCCCCTGTCAGTCCAAGTGGATAAATGTGATAAAAAACAGCTTCGTTATACCAGCTCATAATACACCTCTGTTTCTGAAATTTATAAGTTTCCTGCAAAATTTCCAATTTTAATCATAGCACTTTATATAATAACAGATTTTTTATACAGATTCCATAGCAGTGCTGAAATTACTCCGGGCTTTCCCCGGCAGTAAATCTCAGAACCGGAACGCTTTCCGGATGCTGTCGTAGTGGAGGAATTTTCCCTCCGCTGCAAATGTCCGGATCTGCTCCAGCGTTGCAAACATATATCCGTCTGTCTCCTCTGTCTGTAATTTCAGATCAGACTCATCAATATCCATAACAAAACGATATACATCCACAAAATAGTTATCTCCCTCACCTGGATTTTCTCTTTTATAGGTAAAAAGATATCCTCCTTCCGCACCGGATACATCCAGACCTGTCTCTTCTTTTACTTCGCGGAGAACAGCTTCCTCTGATTTTTCTCCTGCCTGGGCTGCTCCTCCTGAAACCTCCCACCAGCCAGGTGCCCATGCCTTGGTCATCACACGCTTTGTAATAAGAAATGTATGATCCGGCCTTGCAACAACGCCAAGAACTGTAAGGTGGTACTCCCCATCTTTCAGGCACCAGTCATTGCGCTTCATAGTGCGGCCTGTAGGTTTTTTATTCTCGTCATAGATATCCCAGAATTCCATTTTCTCTCTCCCTGTAAATGTATTTATCTGCCATCTCCCGGCAGGCTGTTATCTGTTATGATACCATGTTAAAATATTTCATGCAAATCTATAGATTTTTTTCATTATATAAAACGTATTATTAATTAGATTTATAGATTTTTCCGTTATATAATTAACACAAACAAAGGAGTTCACCAATTACTTTAGGAGGGTTTTTTAGAATGAAGAGTGATTACCAGCATATTTTCACCCCATTAACTGTTAAAAATATGACCATCAAAAACCGTATCGTCATGATGCCTATGGGTACCAACTATGGCGAGCAGAACGGTGAGATGAGCTTTCTCCATATCAATTATTACGAAGAGCGTGCAAAAGGCGGCACAGGCCTTATCATCGTGGAGAATGCCAGTGTAGATTCTCCTCAGGGATCCAACGGAACAACACAGCTTCGTATTGACCATGACAACTATCTGCCGCGATTCTTCAAATTCTGTGAGAACATCCACAGATACGGAACAAAGATCGCCATTCAGATCAACCATGCAGGTGCTTCTGCCATCTCTTCCAGAATCAACATGCAGCCGGTTTCCGCTTCCAACCTTCCTTCCAAGGAAGGCGGCGAGATCCCGAGACCACTTACAAAAGAAGAGATCCTTCATATCGTAAAAAAATATGGTGAGGCTGCAAAGCGTGCACAGACAGCCGGCTTTGACGCAGTTGAGATCCACGCAGGACATTCCTATCTCATCAGCCAGTTCCTCTCACCACTTACCAACGACCGTACAGATGAGTTCGGCGGCTCTGTTGAAAACCGCACACGTTTCTGCCGTATGGTCATTGATGAGGTAAGAAAACAGGTCGGTCCGTTCTTCCCTATCATGCTCCGTCTCAGCGCAGATGAGCTTATGGAAGGCGGCAACACTCTGGAAGATACACTTAAGTATCTTGAGTATCTTCAGGATGAGGTTGACATCTTTGATGTTTCCTGCGGACTGAACGGCTCCATCCAGTATCAGATCGATGCCAACTATTTCCCGGACGGCTGGCGTTCCTACATGGCAAAAGCCGTAAAAGAGAAATTCGGAAAACCATGTATCTCCATGGGTAATATCCGTGATCCGAAGGCAGCAGAAAAGATCCTTGCAGACGGAGATGCAGACCTTATCGGCATGGGCCGTGGCCTTATCGCAGATCCTGCATGGGTAAACAAAGTCGCAGAAGGTCATGAATGTGATATCCGTAAATGTATCTCCTGTAACGTAGGCTGTGCAGGAAACCGTATCGGTGCAAACCGCCCGATCCGCTGTACTGTAAATCCTTCTGTTCTTGAAGGTGACATTTACAAAAAACAGCATGTAAACAAAAACTGCAACGTAGTTGTTATCGGCGGCGGTACTGCCGGACTGGAAGCAGCCTGTACAGCAGCCGAGGTAGGATGCAACACATTTCTTCTTGAAAAAGGAGCTGATCTTGGCGGACTTGCTTCCCTGATCTCCAGGATCCCTGCAAAGAAGCGTCTTGCAGACTTCCCGCATTATCTGATGCACCGTGCAGAACAGCTTGATAACCTTTACATCTTTACAAATACTGAGGGAACACCGGAAAATATCCGCAAATTCCATCCGAATATTATCGTAAACTCAACAGGATCCGCTCCGCTTCTGCCTCCGATCACCGGATTAAAAGATCATATTGACAATGAGAACTATAATATTTATTCTATTGTCGGAATGATCAACCACATTAAAGATTTCCCGGAAGATCTCACAGGCAAAAAGGTTGCTGTTGTAGGCGGCGGCGCTGTTGGTCTTGATGTTGTGGAATTCTTCGCAGACAGACATGCAGACATCTCCATCATCGAGATGATGGATCAGATCGGACGTGATCTTGACCCTGTCACAAAGAATGACACAAAGACCATGATGAAAAAACATGATGTAAAACAGCTCACAAAAACTGCACTTCTTGAGGTAAGGGATAATTCATTCCTTGTTAAAGCTGACGGAGAGCCCTATGAGATTCCATTTGACTATGGTTTCGTATGTCTGGGAATGAGAGCTCAGGGACAGCTTTATCAGGATCTGCTGGATTCTTTCTCTACTGAAAATGTGGAGATCCTCAATATCGGTGACAGCCAGAGAGCCAGAAGAATCATTGACGGTACCCAGGAGGGACGTAACATCCTTACAACCCTTACCCAGAAAGGTTACCTTTAATACTGCTATAACCTCCTTATCGGAGTGTATATAGAATTTTCCACGTCTTTCTCCCGCGGCGGCTGCCGAAGGACCTCCGCAAGTCCTTTTGCTTCCGGTTGCGGGAGTTTTACAATGAGAGGAGTTAATTATTATGTCAGAGAGAATTACAGGACACACAGAGCTTATCGGCCTTATGGCTTACCCCATCCGTCACTCCAGCTCACCGGCCATGCAGAACGAGGCTTTTGCAAAGCTTGGTTACGACTATGCATACCTTGCTTTTGAGGTTGGCGCAGACGAGATCGAGGATGCTGTAAAAGCCATCCGTACCCTTAAAATGAGAGGTTCCAATGTTTCCATGCCAAACAAGACCCTGGTTGGAAAATATCTTGACGAGCTTTCCCCTGCTGCCGAGATGTGCGGTGCCGTAAATACCATCGTCAATGACAACGGCCACCTTACCGGACATATCACAGACGGTATCGGGTTCATGGCAGCTCTTAAAGATAACAACATTGATGCCATCGGCAAAAAAATGACTATCGTAGGCGCAGGCGGTGCCGCTACTGCCATTGAGATCCAGGCAGCACTTGACGGTGTAGGTGAGATCGTGATCTTTAACCGTAAGGATGAGTTCTGGGACCGTGCAGTTTCCACAGTGGAAAAGATCAACACAAGGACCCACAGCCATGCAGTTCTCTATGATCTTGCAGATCTTGACCAGCTTAAAAAAGAAATGTCCGACAGCTACATCTTCGTAAATGCCACAGGCGTAGGCATGAAGCCTCTGGAAGGACAGTCTGTTGTTCCGGATGCATCCTATTTCCGTCCGGAGCTTATTGTTGTTGATGTTCCCTACTCTCCTCTTGAAACTGCTATGCGTTCCATGGCAAAGAAAGTGGGCTGTAAGACCATGAACGGTCTTGGAATGATGCTCTTCCAGGGATCTGCTGCATTTGAACTCTGGACAGGGGAGCCTATGCCAATCCAGCATATGAAAGAGATTCTTAATATCAGGTACGATGACTGATCCTTTGTATCAGAACGTATCGGAAAGGACAATTATGAAAACAGTTCAGGTAAGAAACATTACAATCGGTGAGGGCAGACCCAAGATCTGTGTTCCCATTGTCGGACAGACAAAAGAAGACATCCTTCTTGAGGCAGGAACCTTTTCCATGATCCCTGTGGATGTTGTTGAGTGGCGTGTTGACTGGTTTGACGATGTTTTTGACACAGAGAAGGTTCTTGACACAGCAAAAGATCTTAAAGCCGTATTAAAGGATACCCCTGTCCTCTTCACCTTCCGTACCGCAAAGGAAGGCGGCGAAAAGGCTATTTCCGACCAGGATTACAAAGCCCTTAACATGGCTGTTGCCAAAAGCGGCTATGTAGATCTTATTGATGTGGAAGCTTTTACAGGAGAAGATATCGTAAGATCCATGATCCGGGAAGCCCACACTTACGGAGTTAAGGTCATTGCCTCCAATCATGATTTTGACAAAACTCCTGAAAAAGAGGAGATCGTACGCCGTCTGCGTATGATGCAGGACTACGGCGCTGATATCCCCAAGATAGCGGTTATGCCAACCTGCAAACAGGATGTTCTCACCCTTCTTGGTGCAACACTGGAGATGAGTGAAAAATATGCCGATCGTCCTATCATCACCATGTCCATGGCAGGTACCGGTGTTGTAAGCCGCCTTGCAGGCGAAACCTTCGGTTCCGCCCTTACCTTCGGGGCAGCAACCAAAGCCTCAGCGCCAGGACAGATCAATGTCAATGAGCTCCAGCAGGTTCTTGACATCATCCATAAAAGTCTCTGATCCCATTAAGAATATAAAACGCAGTACAGTCAACAAATCCCATAATCCCATAAGAAAGAATCCTGCAAGCAGGATTCTCCGCCTGCGGCGGGTCGCTTCAGCGACATAATTCCTCTCCGACGCAGTGCGATCCTGCCCGGAGGGCTTTTTATATCATTGGAACATTACGGAGTAATTTCCTATGACATAGAAAATCCCCGTGAAACCTTCTGCTTATAGTTTCACGGGGATTTCCCATATATAGCCGGATGTGTCACCTACCCATCCGGCTGAAATATCCTTATTTTTCTTCAATACTCTCCTGCTCCGGTTTCTTTCTGGGATCCCAGTTGGACAGAAAAATATTCAGTCCGAAGCCTACTGCCAGTGCCCACGCGGAAGCCCAGGCAGTACCCTGTGTTGCCAGAACTGCAGCCATAACGCCGCCGATCATCTTGTCTCTGTCTGTTTTACAGTAGTCCATACCGATACGTGCGCAGACAAACGCCTGGAACATCAGCGTGATGGAAGAACCAACACCGAAGATCGGACGGAAAAAGCTTACTACAGGAATGATCAATACACTTAAAAACGTGGCAATACGGAAGGATGCCATACCTCCAAGAAGAGATTTCATTGCTTTCTTTCCTTCTTTGTAACGGATAGATACTGACACTGTCATACCAACCCATAACGGACCGGAAAGTGGCGGGAATGGTGCAAAAACAGAAAGCAACAGGTTTCTCAGGCCGCTGACCAGATTGGAACGGCTTGAATTAAAGTCAATGTATTCGTCGTCTCTTGACTGACGCGCTTCTGTAACCAGAGTTTCTGTTGTGACAAAATCACCAAAAGCAATAACATAGCATACCAGTGCAAGGGGCAATGCCTTGATATACATGGATAAGGGCGGGATCCCCACACCAAAGATACTAACCTGGTCAAGGATTTCCCTGAACTGCGGAATCTTGATAAAGGTTCCCATCTCAAGGCCCGGCGTATCCAGCTCACCTACCAGAAGTCCCACTACCATGGCGATCAGATAGGGGAACAGATTTCCATAGCGGGCAACAAGATCCAGAAATTTATTGTTCTTTCTCTTTTCCTGATACTTGTCCGAAAAACTGATAAGGATCAGAAGTCCTACACCGGCTACAATAGCCAGGGGATATTTGTGCATGTTTCCCCCATCTCCAAGCTGCCCGGCCATAACAGTCACAGGCGCTGCCAGAAGGATGCCTCCTTTTACAGAATCCGGTACTGCATGAACAAATTTATCGGCAAGCTTTGTTACACCCATAAATATGAACACAAGACCAACCAGCGTCTGCAGGGCGATCATTGCCTGGATCCTCTCTTTTCCTATGGGGAAACCCTCCAGAAAAACAATGGTAAGAGGAAGTGTAGGTGTGATCCAGCCCGGAATTACCGGATCTCCCAGGAGACTGTGTAGCATGTAGAGCATGGTCTCAATAATAACACAGCTCCATGCCAGCTCATAAGGAAGTCCCAGATACTGCTCCAGATACGGAACCGCTGCCAGAGCGGTAACACCAAGGATCAGGCCCTGGATGAACTCAACGGATTCAAGTTTGTAGTGAATAAAAGGAAGACGAATCTGAAATGGCCCAAACGGAATGTAGGGCAGTTCGTTTTGTCTTCTCTGTCTTGCTGCACGTGCCATATCGATTCTCCTTTGTCGGAATATTTGTAAATAAGTATATTGTAGATTCATTCCTTAATGTTTGTTAATTAACAAACATTTTTAGAAAAAGCAGACTCCAACCTGAATTTTTTCAGATTGGATCTGTAAAAAGTATCTGTCAGAGTCCCTTCACTCCGGCAGATACCGGATTATTTTGTTTCAGGCTTCTTTGCTACGGTTCATCTTGACAAACAGTGCAAGAAGAATACCGATAAATGTTACTGCCATGTTGAGAAGCAGGATCATTCTCGGTGCACTTGTTCCGGCAGTCTTTGTAATATAACCGGCAAGTGTCAGGATCGTGTAGTTGGCAACACTTGAAGCGATCATAACCATAGATGTTGCAGTTCCCTTATTGTCCGGGAAAAACTCTGCTGTTGTGGATACAGCTAACTGGAGAACTCCGCCTGCTCCGGCAAAGCCGATGACAAATCCACCGATCAGGCAGATAGTAGGATTCTGTATAAAATAGCACAGTCCCAGCATTACAAAGGAGATCAGCGGATAAATGATCAGGATGTTGATCTCTTTCAGTCCTTTTTTGATAAATACGGAGGAACAGAGAATTGCTGCAAAGGTTCCTACTGCATAGAAGGACTGGATCTTGGAAGGATCGCTTAAGTTGTAAAGTTTTCCAAGCTCCTGGTTACAGTTCAGCCACAGCATAAATGTGGAGGAGCTGGTGAATCCGATGAGGATCGCCGCAAAAGCTGCAGGTGTGATCTTCAGTTTGGACTTTTCTTTCTTTGCCACACCGCCTGTGTTTCTTTCCGGGAACGGAAGGAACAGGATCAGAATTCCATCAATAAAGATAGCAGCTCCGGCAACAATGAAGATGGTTCTGTAGGACATATTTCCTGCTGCCACAAATCCGATCATGAAAGGAAGCAGGAACTGGCTGATACACATGGAGAATTTTGTAAACAAGTTCGCTACAGACGGATTGTTCACATAAATCTCCATACAGGTAGGGCTTACGCATGTATCAAGGAAGGAGTTTGCGATACCGCCCACAATTGCAAATGCATAGGCAATTCCCATAGATGGTGCAAATGCAATTCCCATAAAGTATGCCGCATAGCAGATCACACCGATGATGCCACTTAATCTTCGTCCTAATTTATCGGAAAGAGGACCGGAAAACGGAAGGGAGATCAGTCGTCCAAGTCCAAGTGCTGCTATTACAGATACTACCATACTTACATCCATTGTGCCATCACTTAATGTTTTGGCTCCCCAGTGGGCAGCAAGCTCAGGCTTGTACTGCCCCATGATGGAAGCTCCGATTCCGTGGATGAAATATGTAAAATATAAAGCGATTGAGGTGATTACCAAATTCTTCTTACCTGTCTGGCTCATATTACTTATTTCCCTTCATTCTCAGACTGAAATTTCTGATACTCATCTGTTGGCATCTCAAGACCTGTGTACAGCTTGTATGCTGCAGCACCCTGCCACAGAAGCATGCCTTTTCCGCCTACTGCCAGCTTAACGCCAGCCTCTTTTGCCTCTTTTACCATCTTTGTCTCAGCCGGATTGTAAACACAGTCAGCTACAACAAGGTTCGGATGGAACATGGATCTGTCAACCAGGGAGATGTCATCGTGTGGCTTCATTCCTGCAAGTGTTCCGTTTGCAAGGATATCCGCATTTGCGATCTCTTCTCTCAGTTTGTCCTGGTCATCAAGGCAGTATACAGATACTTTGCAGTCCGGTACTTCTTTTGCAAGTTTCTCTGCTGTTCCTTTTGCTCTTTCAAGGAATGGGTCATCCGGATTGAAGATTGCAATAGATGCTGCTCCGTCAAGGGCACTCTGTACAGTAAGAGCTGTTGCTGCTCCGCCTGCTCCGAGAACTACCATCTTCTTACCCTTTACATCGACACCGTGCTCTTTTAAGTTGCGGACAAAACCGATTCCGTCTGTGATGTGTCCCACAAGTTTTCCATCTTCATTTACGATGGTGTTTACAGCACCGATGATCCTTGCAGCCGGTGAAAGCTCATCTACACACTGTGCAGCTTTGTTCTTGCAGGGCATGGTTACATTGCAGCCTCTCATCTTGAACAGACGCATTGCATCAAGAGCTGCCGGAACCTGATCCTCTTTTACATCAAATGCCATATAAGCATAGTCCAGGTTATGGTACTGGAAACTGAAGTTATACATAGCCGGAGATCCTGAATGTCCTACCGGGCTTCCGATAAGCGCAAGTAATCCTGTTGTTCCTTTAATTCTCTGTTCCATTTCTTTAAGCCTCCTGTTTTTTTGCAGGGAATATACTGTCCATTTAAAATGACAGTATATTCCCGTCGGGTTTATTATATGTGCTATTAAAAATAACTGCTGTTTATTATACAGATCAGATCCTTGAAGCTACCTCGTACGCTTCTTTTGTTGCGTCAAGGGCACGTCTTGCTCTGATGGCATCTCCGATCACATGTGTATCAACAATGTCTTTGATCTGCTCTTCAAGTGGATTATAATTGCGGAATCCCATGGAAAGGATGACAGAATCATAACCTCTTGTCTCATGACGTACTCCGTCAGCGGTCTCGTACTCTACGCCGTCTTCATAGAACCTGCATACTTTTGCACCTGTGATCTCTTTGATTCCGTAGTCCTCGAAATCCTTCATAAGATATACCCTGTGCTCATGGATCACATCTGCACCTACAGTATCTCTGAACTCGATAACTGTTACGTCATGCTCCTGCTCTCCAAGGAATGCTGCTGTCTCGCAGCCAACCATACCGCCGCCTACAACAAGAACTTTTTTGCCTGCACCTCTCTTGCCATCCAGAAGGTCAGAACCGTGGATGATAGCCGGATCATCAATTCCCTCGATAGGAAGGATCAGTGTTTTTGAACCTGTTGCAATGATCACACTGTCCGGTTTCTCCTCTTTTACAAGCTCAGGAGTTACTTCACAGTTCATAACGATCTTCACGCCGTCTTTCTGGCAGCGATGGATGTAGCTTCTAATCATGTTGGTAATATCACCTTTTCCCGGCGGGTAAGCAGCAAGTCTCATGTTTCCGCCAAGGATATCTCCTGCCTCATAAAGTGTTACATCATGACCTTTTTCTTTTGCGATAAATGCTGCGCAAAGTCCGGCAACACCACCGCCCACAACCATGATCTTTTTGGATTTCTCTGCCGGTTCAACAGGCTGTGCCTCATGTCCAAGGAACGGATTTGTAAGACAGCATACAGGATTTCCCGCATACATGTTTGCAACGCAGCCCTGAAGACATGCGATACATGGTGTCATATCCTCAAGACGCTCCTCAAATGCTTTCTTCGGCATGGCAGGATCAGCAAGGCTCTGGCGACCAAATGCAACAAGGTCAGCTCTTCCCTCTTTTACCATAAGCTCTGCAAACTGCGGCTCTGTGTAACGTCCTACTGTGATAACCGGGATGCTTACCGCACGTTTGATCTCCTCAACCTCTGAAGCTGAGAATCCGCCGTGGATCACAGTTGGTGCCCACATGAACTCATCTTTGATATGAACGGCACGGGATACATGGACTGCATCCAGTCCGCAGCTTTCCAGATATGCTGCGATTGCCGCGCTGTCATGGACATCAAGTCCTCCCGGAACCTCATCAGCACAGTTGATACGTGCAAGGATTGCTACTTTTCCCTGTGTTGTCTTCTGGATTTCTTCAATGATAAGACGGGAGAAACGCATTCTGTTCTCAAAGCATCCACCGAACTCATCAACTCTCTTGTTTGTTCTCGGAGAAAGGAATGTGCTTACCAGATAACCATGTGCCATATGGATCTCAACTGCATCCACACCGGCCTCCATAGCTCTTCTGGCTGCCTGTCCGTATCCTTTTACCAGCTCATAAACTTCCTCTGTGGAAAGTTCCTTCGGAATATCGCGTCCGCATACAGACGGGATGCTGGTAGCTGCTGTAATAGGTGCGCCTGCGTTCTTTGCATTTCCCTCAGGACCTGCGTTCTGAAGCTGTACAGATACCTTTGCGCCTTCCGCATGACAGGCATCTACAACTTTTCTGAAGCTCTCAATAGTGGAGTCATCATAAAGACATGGTTTGCGCGGGCCTCCCTTTGCACCTTTATGAACTACAGTTGCCTCAATAGTGATAAGACCGAAGCCGCCTTTTGCACGCTCTCTATAATATGCAACAGACTGGTCACTCATGGTTCCGTCTGTGTTGGCAAAGTTATTTCCCATTGGCGGAACAACGAAACGGTTCTTCACTGTCATAGGACCGATATTGATCGGCTGAAACATCGCATTAAATTTCATGAAGCGTTCTCCTTTTCCTTTTCATATGTCAGGCGGCATTTTCACCGCCTGAATGATTATCACCTGCTGTTTTTTCTTACAGTACTTCCGGCCATGCCTCTTCCAGTACTTTCTTTGTATTCTCATATGTATGCTTTGCTGCATACTCAATACCTTTTGCAAGGTTTGCATCGCTGATAACCTCTACGCCGATAGCGTTTGGTCTGATTCCTTTTTCTCTGATCATCTTCACAAACGGAACTGTGCATCCGATTCCTGTTCCAGGTGCAAGACGGTCATGCATGGACTCATCTCTTAAAATTGTTGTTGCATATGGTCTTTCCCATACATCGTTGATCTGGATGGATACGATCTTGTCTGCCGGAATTCCCTCAAGTACAGAGATATCAACCGGCTGGTTTGCTCTTACCCAGTGCCATGTATCAAGGATCAGTTTTGCGTTCTCACAGTCAGCAGCCTTTACAACAGCCCAGCCTTTTTTCACATCCGGGATACCGCTGTATGGCATCGGCTCAACACCGATGATGTATTTGCCGGCTCTGTGGCAAAGCTCTTTAAGTTTATGTGCTGTATGCTCTACAGAATAGTTCTCCATAAGTCCGCAGTTGATCTGTGCATCGTTAAATAATTCACACATATGGAAGCAAAGCTGCTCTTTGTATCTCTGCTCATAGGAACGATGATCCTCAGCCCACTGTACGATGT
>CAKROW010000032.1 GCA_934373235.1 uncultured Blautia sp.
GTATTGTTCTTTACAATACAAAGCCAGGACGCTACATCCTCTGCCTTGGATCTAACAGAGAGGCAGTTCGTCTTTCCGGTGTTAATACAAAGAAATGGGAAATGCTTGCCTATATCATCTGCGGATTCCTTGTTGGAATCGCTGCACTGTTCTTTGTAGCTACATATACAACTGTTCAGCCTGGATATGGCGATCAGTACAACAATGAGGCTATTGCAGGCTGCGTTATGGGTGGTACATCCATGGTTGGTGGACTTGCTTCCATCGGCGGTACTGTGATCGGTGTATTTATCATTTCTCTTCTTCAGCAGGGCATCATGGCATTTGGCCTTGGTAAAGGACAGCAGATGATCATTACCGGTATTATCGTAATCGTTGCAGTTTACATCGACGTTTCTGCAAGACGCAGAAAGAACTGATCTTAGAGGGAGGATGAGACAATGGGTGAAGTTATTTTAACTATGAAGGGCATTGATAAGTCCTTTCCTGGAGTTCATGCTCTGGATCACGTTGATTTTGAAGTGAAACGCGGCGAAGTACATGCACTTATGGGAGAAAACGGTGCCGGTAAATCCACACTGATGAAAGTTCTTACAGGTATCTATCAGAAGGATTCCGGATCTATCAAATATAAAGGTCAGGAAGTTGAATTCCACAATACCAGAGAAGCACAGGATGCAGGTGTTGTAATCGTACACCAGGAGCTGAACATGGTGGGCGACCTTACAGTTGCACAGAACATCTTCATTGGACGTGAACCAAGAAAGGGTTTCCGTATTGATGACAAAAAGATGATCGAGGATTCAAAGAAGCTGTTCAAGGATCTGAACATTGAGATCAACCCAAGAGAAAAAATGAAAAACCTGACAGTCGGAAAACAGCAGATGTGTGAGATCGCTAAGGCTATTTCACATAAGGCAGAGGTTATCATTTTTGATGAGCCGTCAGCAGCTCTTACAGAAAAAGAGATTGCAGACCTGTTCGAGATCATCAGGGATCTTCGCAAGAAGGATCTTGGAATTGTATATATCTCACATCGTATGGATGAGATCAAGACTATCACTGATCGTGTAACTGTCATGCGAGACGGCGGATATGTTGGAACCCTGATCACAAAAGACAGTACAAAAGAAGATATCATCAACATGATGGTTGGACGTGTTATTTATGAGGATCCGAAGCAGGAGAGTGCAGTTGCACCGGATGCACCGGTAGTCCTTAAGGTTGAACATCTTAACGCAGGTAAGATGGTACAGGATGTAAGCTTTGAGCTGAGAAAAGGCGAGATCCTTGGTTTCTCCGGCCTGATGGGTGCAGGACGTACCGAGACAGCCAGAGCATTGTTCGGAGCAGATCCGAAGCAGAGCGGTAAGATCTCCATTATGGGTAAAGACGGACAGCTCCATGAAGTTACCATCAACAGTCCACAGGATGCTGTTAAGTATGGTATCGGATATCTGTCAGAGGACAGAAGAAGATACGGAGTTGTAGTACAGAAGTCAGTAACAGAGAATACAACACTTGCTACAATGGAAGAATTTACGAACGGTATTTTCATCAATAAGGCAAAAGAAAAGAAAATAACAGAGAAATATGTGCAGGAGCTGGCTACAAAGACACCAACTACAGATCAGCTTGTTGTAAACCTTTCCGGTGGTAATCAGCAGAAGGTAGTTATTGCCAAGTGGCTTACCCGTGACAGTGATATCCTTATTTTTGATGAGCCGACAAGAGGTATTGATGTCGGTGCTAAGAATGAGATCTACAAGTTAATGAACAGACTGGCAGCAGAAGGCAAATCCATCATCATGATTTCTTCTGAGATGACAGAAGTTCTCCGAATGAGTGACCGTATCATCATCATGTGCGAGGGTAAAGTAACTGGAAGTATTGATATTTCCGAAGCAACCCAGGAAAACATCATGGATAAGGCTACACGGAATATCAATTAAGGAGGAAAGTCATGACTAAGAAGAAAAAAAGTATTTTAAGTGATCAGAGATTTATTGTTTTGCTGGTTATCATTGTACTGAGTGCTATATTTTCCGGCATGAGTAAAGAGTTCAGACAGTACACAACTATCTTAAGTATGCTTGATTTCTCATACTATGATCTTCTGATGGCAATCGGTGTTACATTCCCGCTTATCACAGGCGGTGTTGACTTGTCCATCGGAACCGGTATGGTAGCATATGCACTGATCGGTGGAACTCTTATCAGAAATAATAACTGCCCGGTTGTGATCGCAATGCTTGTCTGCATTGGACTTGGAGTTCTCATCGGTGCACTGAACGGTGTTCTCATTGGTGTTATGAACCTGCCACCGTTCCTGGCAACTCTCTGTACCTGTATGATCACCCGTGGCGCCGGTTCTCTTTGCAGTGCGACACCGTGGCCGGGACTTGCACAGGATGGTGGATGGTTCCATACAATCTTCAAGATCACAGTTGGTACAGGAAGAAGTGCTTCTCGTTATCCAATCGGATTCCTGTGGATGATCCTTCTGGTACTTATTATGGAGTTTGTTCTGAATCATACAAAGTTCGGACGTTATACGATCGCTATCGGTTCCAACAAAGAGGCAGCAGCCCTTTCCGGAATCAATGTAAAATTCTACCATGTAATGGTATATGTGATATGTGGTCTCTTCACAGGTCTTGCAGCTATCGCTTATGCGGCAGTTACACCAACTGTGCAGCCTGGTACAGGAGCAGGACTTGAGATGGATGCCATCGGTGGTGTATTCGTTGGTGGTGTAGCAGCTACCGGTGGATATGGTTCCGTAATCGGTACATTCGTAGGTATCTTCGTAATCATGCTGTTAAAGACAGGTCTTCCTTACATTGGCCTGCAGGCAAACTGGCAGCAGATCATCACAGGTATCGTACTTATCGTAGCTGTACTTATTGATATCGTAAAAGAGAAAAAAGCAGCTGCAAAATAATCAATCATGATGTGAAACGCCGGAATGTAGCAGCCGACGTATGAACATACAAAAACTATATAATTTAATTTATTTCAAGGAGGAAGTATTATATGAAAGCAAAAAAGGTTATGGCATTAGTTCTCTGTGCAGCAATGGTAACTGGAATGAGCGCAACTGCAGTTTTCGCAGCAGATGATCCTACAGCTCAGTTCGATGGACTGAAAGCAAACGAAGCTTATGAGTTCCCGATGATGGTTAAATCTTTCCAGTCAACATACTGGGATGCAGCTCAGGAAGGTATGAAGAAAGCAGCAGATGAGCTTGGTGTTACTTATAAGGCACAGGGACCGAACAGTGAATCCGATATCGCTGACCAGGTTAACATGATCAATACAGCAATCGCTTCCAATCCTGTTGGATTAGGACTTGCTGCATGCGATACATCTTCTGTTCAGGATGCTCTTAAGACATGTGTTGAGAAAGGTATTCCTGTTGTAACATTCGATACAGGTATTGCAGATGCTCCGGAAGGATCTGTAGTATGCGAAGTTTGTACAGATAATACACAGGCTGGTTCTGTAGCAGCAGAGAATATGTACAACTCAATCAAAGACGTTGTTAAGGATGCTGACGGACAGGTTATTATCGGTGAGGTTAACCAGGATGCAACAGCTCAGAACATCCAGCAGCGTGGTACAGGATTCATCAACAAGATGATCGAGCTTCTCAAAGCTGACGGCAAGACAGTTGCAGTTACAGGAAACGAGTTCTATGTAAACGCAGCAGAAGGTGCTGACGCAGAAGAGAAAGACGCAGACGTTATCATCCAGGTAGCAGTTCCGGCACAGACAACTGTAGAGCTTTGCTCCACAGAGGCTCAGGCTATCCTTTCCCAGGAGAACTGTATTGCAGTATTCGGTTCCAACCAGGTTTCCGCTGAGGGTGTTCTTGCAGCAAACAACAACCTTAACGTTCTTGGTTCCGACGCAGCAAACGGCGATGTAATCGGTGTTGGTTTCGATGCTGGTTCTATCATCAAAGCGGCTGTTAAAGATGGTACATTCGTAGGTGCTGTTACACAGTCTCCTCTTATGATGGGTTACTATGCAATCTACGCTCTGACAGCAGCAGCAAACGGCCAGGAGCTTGAGGATGTTCCTACAGAGGGTTACTGGTATGATGCAACAAACATGGACGACGAGGACATCGCTCCTAACCTTTACGACTAATCAATACGATCACAATACGATCAGGTATAGAATGATCAGATTATAACATTATCATGAACGCGGATTGCGTTCACTAACGTGCCAAATAAAAATCCGCTGGCTGATTCAGTCGGCGGATTTTTTTGTAAAGGAAACTATAATTTGCAAATAAAGACACTTTTTTTGACAAAAGAGGTTCTTATCACAGGAAAGAGACTGGTGTATGATAATAACATCAGATATGAAAGTGGTAATTAGCTTACATATTCAGGAGGTTTAAGAAAAATGGCAACATATTATCTTGCAGTTGATATCGGAGCATCCAGCGGACGTCATATTCTGGGACATATGGAAGATGGAAAGATGATCCTGGAGGAGATTTATCGTTTTGAGAACGGTATGGTGAAGAAGGATGGAGAACTGTGCTGGGAATTTGACCGCCTTTTCAAAGAGATCGTAAACGGCCTTAAGAAGTGCAAGGAGATCGGTAAGATTCCTGTAAGCATGGGTGTTGATACCTGGGGCGTTGACTTTGTACTTCTCGACGGGGATGACAAGGTTCTTGGAAACACAGTTGGATATCGTGACCACCGTACAGAGGGAATGGATGAGGAAGTTTACAAGATCATCTCCCTGAAAGATCTGTATGCAAGAACCGGTATCCAGAAAGCGATCTTTAATACTGTATATCAGCTTATGGCAGTTAAGAAGAAACATCCGGAGTATCTGGAGCAGGCAGAGACACTTCTCCATGTACCGGATTATTTCCATTATCTTCTCACTGGAGAGAAGACATGTGAGTACACAGAGGCAACAACCGGACAGCTTGTATGCCCTGCAACCAAAGACTGGGATTATGAGCTGATCGATATGCTGGGTTATCCGAAGAAGATCTTCCAGAAACTGATCATGCCAGGTACAAGTATCGGACATTTAACAGACAAGATCAGAGAAGAAGTTGGATTTGACCTTGAGGTTGTAGCTCCGGCTACACATGATACAGGATCTGCAGTACTTGCTGTTCCTGCAAATGACGACGATTTTATCTACATCAGTTCCGGAACATGGTCACTGATGGGAATTGAGAGAAAAGAAGCAGATTGCTCAGAGAAGAGCTGTGAGATGAACTTCACAAACGAAGGTGGTTATGCAGGACGTTTCCGCTATCTGAAGAACATCATGGGTCTGTGGATGATCCAGTCTGTACGCCATGAATTTGACGATGCATACAGTTTTGCACAGATCGTTGAGATGGCTGAGGAAGCCAAAGACTTCCCGTCCAGAGTTGAGGCAAATGATGAGTGCTTCCTTTCTCCTGAGAACATGACAAAAGAGATCCAGGATTACTGCCGCAAGACAGGACAGAAGGTTCCGGAGACTCTGGGAGAGATCGCAACTGTTATTTATACAAGCCTTGCAGAGTGTTATGCAAAAACAGCAAAAGAGCTTGAGGAGATGACAGGAAGGACCTACAGCCGTATCCATATCGTAGGCGGTGGTTCCAATGCAGGCTACTTAAATGAGCTGACTGCAAAGGCAACAAAGAAAGAAATCCATGCAGGCCCTGGCGAGGCTACCGCTATCGGTAACATTACAGCCCAGATGCTGAAAGCAGAGGAGTTCAAAACTATCGAGGAGGCTCGTACAACAATCCATGAGTCCTTCGGTATCAAAGTATATAAAGCATAAATAAAAATTGGAGGTTTTATTATGTTAGTTAACACAAAGGCAAAAGTTGGTGTATTTTCTATTGCTTTAGGAGCATATCTTCCACAGTTCCCGTCACTGGTACCGGAATTTGAGGCTCAGTATGATGCATTCAAAAAGACAATCCCGGATACAGTAGAGATCGTCGATGGTGGAATGGTTACAACAAAAGAGCAGGCAATGGTGGCAGGAGATAAGTTCCGTGCAGCAGATGTTGATCTTGTATTTCTTCAGATGCTGACATACGCTACATCCTACAATATGCTTCCTGCAATCCGTGACCTTGATGTTCCTGTTGTTCTTGTAAACGTTCAGAAGATCAAAGCACTGGATTATGAGCACACTGACATTGCTTCCTGGCTGGGCGAGGGCTATGCATGTGGCGCTGTAGGCGAGGCTGTAGCTGACCTTGAGAGAGCCGGAAAGAGACATGCGGTTATCACAGGCGTTGTGGAAGGCGGAGATCCAGCAGTTCAGGCTGAGATCGAAGACTGGTGCAAAGCTGCTCAGGTAAGAAGAAGATTCCGTGAGACTAACATTGCTCAGATTGGAAGACCATACCCAGGTATGATGGATCTTTACATTGATGAGACAAACCTCTATAACAGAATGTTCCTCTACACAAAACAGTTTGACTGGGAGAAGATGTGGGCGATCGCTGACGATATCACAGATGAGGAAGCAATCCGTGCAAAAGCACAGGATATCCTGGATACATTTGATATCGAGGGTGGCGGCACGATCGAGAAAGTATGGGATATGGCAAAATACGTTGTTGCTTTCGAGCAGTGGGTAAAGGACGAGCATCTTGGAATGATCGCTTCCCATTACGACGGATTTGCACAGGGTAAAGCCGGTGTCCTTGACAGTATGCTGATCCCGGCATTTTCCATGCTGATCAAACAGGGTACTGCATGTGCTGTAGAGGGTGACATGAAAGTTGCTATGGCAATGAGTATCTTAAAGACAATTTCCGGTACAGGCCAGCTTTCTGAGATGTACTCCATTGACTTCAACGATGACATCTGTATCATCGGACATTCCGGAAGCGGTGATGCTGACATCTCCGACAAAAAGCCAACCATGAAGATCGTAAAAGTATTCCACGGCAAAACAGGCGGCGGATATCTGACACAGTTCTATCCATACACAGGCCCTGTAACTTACCTTGCGATCACTCAGGACAAAGACGGAAACTTCAAGTTCGTTGTAGCTGAGGGTGTTAACGAGGAGGGACCGATCCTTTCCTTCGGTGATACAAACATGAGAACGCGTTTCACATGTGGAGCAAGAGAATTTGTTAACCGCTGGAGTGAGGCTGGCCCGACACATCATATGGCAGCAGCTACAGGAAGACACATTGACACAATCCTTAAAGTTGCCAAGATCTTCAACGTACCGGTTGACATTGTGACAAGATAAATCCTGTTTAAGAAACAATATCTGTAATACACGCAAACGAAACAACATATATAAATGCAATAATACACCTATAACACACATATCAAAAGAAGCTGTCCGGTTCAGTAAATCTGACCGGGCAGCTTCTTTCTTTGGGACAAATACAGAGCAATATGACATATATAGCCATATGATATATTTTGGGGGATAAAATTTATTTTTTATGCATCATCTGATGTTCCTTTGTAAGCTCATCATGAAGCTGGATGGAATTCCAGTGTACAGTCACAGGGGTGAGGATTGCCTTTAGCTTCACTGGGGGAAGATTTTCCCTTGGGAAAAATCCAAGAAAATCATCCATTTGTTTCCCGGAAAAATCTTTAAGAACCATCATCTCGTCTGTAAAATTCTGCCCGAAATTAAAGACAGGATTTCTGTCAAATCCGTTC
This sequence comes from uncultured Blautia sp., assembly GCA_934373235.1. Taxonomy (GTDB): domain Bacteria; phylum Bacillota; class Clostridia; order Lachnospirales; family Lachnospiraceae; genus Blautia_A. Next base: position 7,692 of record CAKROW010000032.1, read on the forward strand.
ATGTGAAATAGATAACCAAGAGGGTGCAGGAATTCCGGAGCTGTCACCATACAGATAGAAATATGTTCTTTATTAAGATAGCGGCGTATTTTGCCAAGCCGCTCCCCGTCAGAAAAATTATATAATAAAACACTGGTACTCATAATAAAAACCTCCTGAACTGATATGGTAAAATAAATTCATGAAAGCCTTCAGTCCTCCCGGTATGCAGGAAAATGGATCTCCACCTCTGTTCCCTGTCCGGGTTTGCTGGAGTAGGAAAGTCCGTATCTGTCTCCATAGAGGATCTGAAGTCTGCGGTGGGTGTTGTACACCGCAATATTGGTGCCGCCGGAGCGGCTTTGTCCATCACCTGTAAGAATGGTGGAAAGAATATCATCTGTAATGCCGACACCGTCATCCGAAACAAGAAGAACAATATCTTCCGCCTCCATCCATCCGGTGATCACGATGGTACCGGATTTGGAAGGTTTTTCCAGGATACCGTGGAGGATGGAATTTTCTATAACCGGCTGAAGGGTCAGTTTAGGTATCTGATACTGGGACAGTTCATCAGGAATATCACAGATCAGCTCAATACTGTCGTGATATCGCATATTCTGGAGCTGAACATAGAGAGTTACGTGTTCCACTTCCCTGGAGATAGTGGAAATTCCTTTTTTTCTGCTTAAGGTCAGTTTATAGAACCGGGAAAGGCTCTGAACTGCATGGCTGATCTCATCAGTCTGTCCCTGGAGAGCCATCCAGTTGATCATATCCATGGTATTATAAAGAAAATGCGGATTGATCTGCGCCTGGAGGGAATTGAACTCTGCAATGCGGAGATCTTCTGCGGCTTTGGCCTGCTTTTCCATAAGTTCAGCCATTTTTCTTGTCATAAAATTGTACGTGTCAATAAGATCACCTACCTCATCGTGGGCAGTAGGACTCTCCATAGGCACGGGAGGCCCGTGACGCACAGTCTGCATCTGACGTACCACAGAGGAGATACGTCCTGTGATGGAGTGGGACAGGATACTGGCAAAAATAAAGGCAAGTATCAGGAAACCACCGTAGATCATGGCAAGCTGAAGCATGAGCCGGTTGCTGATCTGTATAAGGGGCGGCGACGGAAGGATAGTGACCATGAACCAGTCCGTATTGGCAATACTGTAAAATCCTGCATATACCGTGGTATCCAGGATGTTTTTTTCAATGAAGTTGTTGGATGACATAAAGGAGTCATTGATGGTGTCATAGTCCAGACGATAGATTCCCGCTCTGGAATCATCGGAGGAAGCTACAATGGCATCACGTTCATTGACAATGTAGGAAACACTGCCATCCAGGGAAAGATTTTCGGACAGGATGTCCACAAGCAGATCATCTGAAAAATATACAGCCATATATGCCTTGTAGGTATTGGAGTGATAATACAGGCTTAATGTACGGATATAAGCCATATCACCATAGTTTTTCTGCTCCTGTGCACCAATATAAAAAGGCGGGCAGAACATTTCCTGGGTTCTCGGGTTGCCCTGGAAGATGCCGTACCAGTAGGTTCCCTGTGCCTGGCTCAGCGGGGCAAAGATATCTTTTGTATTTTCGTACTGGCACAAAGGCTTGAGGGCATCCGGAAAATCAACATAGATCCGCACTCCTGTAACAATGGAATTGCCGGTACGCTGCTCTGCCATGGTGCGGAAATCTGCGGCATCATCGGACTGTGCAAGATCCGCGGCTGACTTATTTACAGGCATATAGAACATTTCCTGAAAAAAGGTCTGGCTGCTCATTTCCTGGGAAACATTGATAACCTTGTCCACAGTGTCTTCAATGAGAGGGGCAGTCTGTGCAGAAGCGTCCTGTTCCTGACGGATGGTGTAGGATACCACCATATTATAAAGTTTTCCATAAAAGAGTATGACAGTCATAAGTGCAGGCAGTGCAACGATGATCATAAGTGCAATGGTAAATTTTGACTGCAGGCGCAGGTTCTGGTAGGCATTCCTGATCTTTGCAAAAGGTCTGGTCATGACATTTTCTCCCTGTATTCAGAAGGGGAAAGCCCTGCATACTTCTTGAAACTTTTTCCGAAATAATTTCCGTCTGTGTAGCCTACCTTGGAAGAGATTTCGGAAATCTTGTATCTGGGGTCAGTGAGAAGCTGTTTGGCTTTTTCCATGCGGTATTCTGTGAGATACTGGTTCAGGGTCTGGCCGGTCTCACTTTTAAAAAATGTGCATACATAGGATGCCGAGAGAAAAACATGGTTGCTGATATCTTTTACAGATAAGGTATCATTCATATAATTTTTGCTGATAAACTCCCTGATCTGGAAGATCGTGGAATTTTCAGGCTGTGAATTCCCGGAATCTTCAAAATATGTGTCCACCAGGGAAACCAGAGCCTGATGAAGCTCATTATAGGTAAAAGCACGTTCCAGGATATCGACAATGGCTTCCTGTTTTCCGGTGGAAGGAAGCTGCATCTTTTTGCGGATATCGTAAAGTACACTGAACAGACGGTAATAAAGGTCTTTTACCTGGTTGGGCATGTAAGTATGGTTGCTGTTGTAAAAGCAGAACAGGTCTGAAAGAAACTGCATGCAGTCCTTCTCATTGCCGGAAAGAAGCTTGGAGAAAGTCAATTCCGGTGTCTGTGTCCAGGTAGCTTTGGCTGTGTGTCCGGAAGCATTTTCAAGTACAGAGGTGGTGAGCAGGGTACCAGCCGGGAAAAAGAAGCTGCTCTGCAAAAGGATGACAGCGGAAGTGTAGGACTGATAAGCGTGTGCGATCCCTGTGGCCGCGTCACCGGCAGCGATCATGTGTTTCCCGTAAATTTCATACTGTGAAGAAATGAAATTTCCCACAGCCATGACTGTTGCAGGTGAGAACCGGTTGCTTCCATAAACAAAGTACACCACATACTGGGATTTCTTTTCTGTATAGATCGCTTTAAGGTGATGATTTTTAAGGAAATCCATGACAGTCATATGGAGTTCTTCAAAAGAAGGAACATTGCCTTCGGAAATCCCGCTTATACGGATCACAACAGAAAGAAAGCGGGTATCTGGACGAAAAAGTTCAGGGTCGGAAAGCTCCCCGCCAAGCTGCCTGATCGCTTCCTCGTTGACATTATATGGATTTGTGAGCAGATAAGCCAGTCTGGTGGAATTCTCCAGGGAGCGGAGTGCCTCGCCGTGGTGTGTGCGGAGCTTCTGCATATAAAGCTCCCGGGCTTCCAGGACAGCATCCTGAACTTCAGAAGGATTTAATGGTTTTTCGATGTAGTTTATAGCCTTCAGCTTGATGGCTGCTTTCAGATATTCCTTATCTGAGTAACCGCTCATAAAGATGGGAATGGAATCCGGAAGAAGCTTCTCCAGGCGTTCCAGCATGGCGATCCCGGTCATGCGGGGCATACGTACATCACAGAGAATGATCTCCGGTTTATGGAGACGGGCCATTTCCAGGCCATTCACCCCGTCATCTGCCTGAAGGATCTCCGTGATCCCCAGGGATTTCCAGTCAATGGAAGAGATAAGACCGGATCTGGTAAGCTCCTCATCATCAACGATCAGTAATTTCATAACAGTCATTTCTCCAATCAGAAAAATAATCAAAAAATACTTAAACGATACAAAAATCAAATCCATTGTACCACAATTCGCACAGAAATACGAGGAAAAGAGGAATATCCTTAAGCGGTTTTCACGGTAGTAACAGGAAAATATTTTACCCGATTCGAAAAATATTCCCATTTTATAAAAAATTTATAAATGATATGATATAACCAGATTAAGAAAGAGGGAGGAACAAGAGCCGTGTCAGAATATGTTCTTGAGTTAAAAGGTATAACGAAGATATTCCCCGGTGTCAAAGCTCTGAATAATGTACAGTTCCAGCTTAAACCTGGCGAGGTTCATGCGCTGATGGGTGAGAATGGTGCTGGTAAATCTACGTTTATCAAGGTTATTACCGGAGTACATAAGGCAGAAGAGGGCGAGATGTTCTTAAACGGACAGAAGGTTGACTTCAAAGGTCCCAAGGATGCACAGGAAGCAGGTATTGCAGCCGTATATCAGCATCCTACATCATATCCGCATCTTACTGTTGCTGAAAATATTTTTATGGGTCATGAGATCATCAAACATGGAATGATCCAGTGGAAGGCAATGAATAAGGAGGCTGACAAATACCTGAAGGAGCTGGATGCAGACTTTAAGTCTACCGCAGAGATGGGTACACTTTCCGTTGCACAGCAGCAGATGGTTGAGATTGCCAAGGCACTTTCCACAAATGCCAGGATCATTATTCTGGATGAGCCGACAGCAGCACTTACCAGAAACGAGTCCGAGAAGCTTTATACACTGGTTGACAAGCTGAAAGCAAATGGAGTTTCCATTATCTTTATCTCCCACCGTTTTGAGGATATGTACCGACTGGCTTCCAGAGTTACAGTTTTCCGTGATTCCCAGTACATCGGAACTTATGATGTAGATGGCATCACAAATGCAGACCTTATCAAGGCAATGGTAGGACGTGAGATCAAGGATCTTTTCCCGAAGCCGGAAGTCAAGCTGGGAGATGAGATGCTTCGTATCGAGCATCTTTCCAGAACTGGATTTTTCAAGGATGTTTCCTTTAATGTACATGCTGGCGAGATCATAGGTCTTACAGGTCTGGTTGGTGCAGGACGAACAGAGGTTGTGGAAGCTGTATGCGGAATCACCCGTCCTGATGAAGGAAAGGTTTTCCTTGAAGGCAAAGAAGTATACATCAAGACACCTTCCGAGGCAATGGAAAAAGGTATCATCCTTCTTCCTGAGGACAGACAGAAGCAGGGTCTGGTCATGAGCTGGGGACTGGGAAGAAATGTAACACTTCCAATCATCAGCAAATATGCAAAAAAAGGATTCAACGATGAGAAAGCAGAGAGAGAGCTTTCCAAGAAACTTCTTGAGGAAGTTGATACCAAGGCGGTTGATATCTTCCAGCCGGCAAGCTCACTTTCCGGTGGTAACCAGCAAAAGGTAGTTGTAGCCAAAGCCCTTGCCCAGGAAATGAAGGTTGTTATCATGGATGAGCCTACAAAGGGTGTTGATGTAGGTGCCAAGGCTGAGATCTATGCGATCATGGGAGATCTGGCAAAGAAAGGCTATGCGATCATCCTGATTTCTTCCGAGATGCCGGAGATCCTTGGAATGTCCGACCGTATCATTGTTATGTGTAACGGCCGCAAGACAGGTGAACTGAACAGAGGAGAGGCAACACAGGAGGGAATCCTTGAGCTGTCCATGGAAAAGAGCACTGGAAAGGGGACTAAATAATGGAAAAGAAATCTGTTATTAAAAAGATCACAGGCTCCCGAGAGGCTCTGCTGGCAATTATCGTAATCGTGCTGTTTGCAATCATCACAGCGATCAGCCCATCATTCCTTACGCCAAAGTCCCTCATGGAGATGCTGAAAAATAACGCAGTTACAATGGTTATGTCACTTGGTATGTTGTGTGTTATGCTTGTAGGCGGTATTGATATTTCCATCATGTCTACACTGGCACTTTCCGGTATGTCCATCGGTATGCTTCTGAAATACGGACATATCACAAGTACATTACTTGCATTTATTATCGCAATGGCGATCGGTATTGCCTGCGGACTGGTTGTAGGTCTTGTTATTTCAAGGGCAAGCGTACCTCCGATCATTGCAACAATGGGCTTTATGTATATCTTCAGAGCAATGGGCTATCTTGTTTCTCACGGTGGTGAGTGGGCAAGTGCAGCAGCTCTGGGAGAATTCAAGAATTTTGCAACAACCAGTTTTCTTGGAATTAACAAGGTTATCTGGGTTATCATCGTATGCTATATAGTATTCTTCTTCTTTATGAAATGGACAAGAACAGGACGAAGGATCTATGCGGTAGGAAGCAACGCAAGTGCAGCACAGGTTTCCGGTATCAATGCAAAGAACATCAACCTTCTTGTGTATGTGATCATGGGATTCCTTGCAGGTCTTGGCGGAGCACTTCAGGTATCTGTTTATGCATCAGCCATGCCGGATATGCAGTATGGCGGTGAGATGGATGTTATCGCAGCCTGCGTTATCGGCGGTGTAAGCATGAGCGGTGGACGTGGAACTGTAGTAGGTGCTTTCCTTGGCTCCATCATCCTTGCAACTATCGCCAAGGCTCTTCCGCTGGTAGGAATCAGTTCCCTGTGGCAGAACATGATCAAGGGTGTTATCATCCTGGTAGTAGTTGTGATCAATGTTATCCTGCAGAGGATCGCAGATAAGAATGCATTAAAGGGAAGGGAGATGTAAATCATGGCTGGAAAATCTGGAAGAAGTATTAACAATGTGCCGGAAAATCCGATGAAACACATCATATTCAGTTGGGAAGGCATCCTGGTCATTCTCTTTATCCTGGTAAATATTTTCTGCGCATCATTTTCTGAGTTTTATAACCTGAAGAGTGTTCTTCGTCAGATGCCGGTTTACCTTGCAGAGGTATTTATGATGTTCCCGATGGCGTACATCCTGGTATTAGGCGAGATTGATATTTCTGTTGGTGCGATCGTGTGTCTTTCCGCTACATTAAGCTGTATGGTCTGCAACACAAACGCTCCATTCATTGTAGTAGTGCTCACAGCACTGGTTGTTGGTGCTCTCTGCGGTGCGGTTAACGGATTCATCCTTACCCGTTTCAAAGAGCTTCCGCCAATGATCGTAACACTGGCAACACAGATCATCTTCCGTGGTATTGCTGAGGTAACACTTGGTTCCGGCGGAAGTATCGCGATCACAAACACAGACGGTTTCCGTGCCATCGGCGGAAAAGTAGGACAGGTTCCTTACATCCTTTTCCTGGTACTGATCCTTGGTGTGGTATTCGCAATTTTCCTTGGAAAGAGCACATTCGGACGTCGTACCTATGCAATTGGAACAAACCGTGTGGCAGCTTATTATGCCGGTGTTCATGTAGAAAAGATCCGTTTCATCATCTATACAGTTATGGGTCTTATGTCTGGACTTTGTGCAGTGTTCCTGGTATCATCTTCCTATGGAGCAAACACAACAACCGGTAACGGATTTGAGATGGATGCCATTGCGATGGCAGTATTCGGAGGAATTTCCTCCACAGGTGGTAAGGGTAATCTGGCAGGCGGTATTATTTCCGCGTTCATCATCGTATGCTTACGTGTAGGTCTTGGACAGAGAAACGTAAACGCACAGGTGATCCTTCTTATCATCGGTGTTCTCCTGGTAGCGGCAGTAGCTCTCCCGAACATCATCGGTGATGTAAAAAAAGCAGTATCAATGAAGAAAAACTAAATATTGTTTTCACAACCCAATATGATTGTTAGCTGCCTCCTTTGGTGTAGCGGAGGCAGCAGCATATAAAAATTATATTCTTACAGGGAGGAATAAAAATGAAAAAAAAGGTAATTAGCGCAATCCTTTGCGGAGCAATGGTACTTGGAGCAGCTTGCCCGGTTATGGCAGCAGGCACAGCAGACGGAAAAAAGATTGCTCTGGTTGGTAAAGCAGCAGGTAATGCTTTCTTCGAGATCGCAGCTAAATCTTTCCAGGAGACAGTAGAAGCTGAGGGTGGCGAAGTTCAGGTCGTTTATCCTGAGACAGCTACAGCAGATGCACAGATCAAGGTTCTTGATAACCTGATTTCCCAGGATTTTGATGCAATCTGTATTTCCGCTAATGATGTTAATGCTCTTCAGGCTAAACTTGAGGAAGCTATGGATGCCGGAATCAAAGTATCTTCCTTCGACTCCGCTCCGAATAAAGACAGCCGTGAGATCTTCGTAAACCAGGCTGGTACAAAAGAAGTTGCTCAGGCACTTATGGATGCAGTTCTGGATATCTCCGGTGGAGAGGGACAGTTCGCAATCCTTTCAGCAACATCACAGTCCGCTAACCAGAATGCATGGATCGATGCAATGAAGACTATCATGGAAGGCGATGACAAATACAGCAAACTTGATCTTGTAGACGTTGTATATGGTGATGATGAGCCACAGAAATCTACAGACCAGACAGCAGCTCTTCTCCAGAACTACCCGGATCTGAAAGTTATCTGTGCACCTACAACAGTTGGTATCGCAGCAGCAGCTAAATACCTTCAGGACAATGGTTCCGCTTGTAAACTGACAGGACTTGGACTTCCTTCTGAAATGCAGGAGTACACAGGTGATGATGATTCTCATTCCTGCCCATACTTCTATCTGTGGGATATGCAGGGCCTTGGAAAACTCAGCGCTTACACAACAATTTCTCTGATCAGTGGCGACATCACAGGTGCTAAAGACGACAAGTTCACTGCTGGTGACCTTGGTGATTACACAGTAACAGATGCTGATGACGGTGGTACAGAGGTAGTTCTTGGTGCTCCTCTCAAATTCGACACAAGCAACATTGAGGAGATGGCAAAACTGTACTAATCAGAATATCTGACAGTACATTGCGTATTTTCATATGATAAAATCCTTTTAAAAAGAGCGGGGTCTTCGGACTCCGTTCTTTTTTTGCCAATCCGTTGCGGAGAAAAGATGTGGGTGTTAAAATACAGACAGAGAAAGATCACCGGAAGGAGGAGAATGGGTATTTATGCAGCAGGAATTACTGGACCAGCTCAGAAAGATCACAGAAGAAGAACGTAAGATCCTGGATGGAGAGGCAGAGGTGGACAGGGATCTCTACACATCCGGAAGAGATTTTACTGTGGACAGCCGTAAGATGCTCAAAGAAGGCAGACTGATCGCTGTGCGCACCCATACCCGTTTTGTATATTTTCCGGCTCACAGACATAATTTTGTGGAAGTGCTTTACGTGTGTGAAGGATCGCTGACAAACATTATAGATGGCAAAAGGGTTGTGGTAAAAAAAGGGGAGCTTTTGTTCCTCAATCAGTTTACCAGGCACGAGATCCTGAAAGCAGGCCAGAATGATATTGCCATTAATTTTATGATCCTGCCGGAATTTTTTGACGTAGCCTATTCCATGACAGGCAGTGATAACATGCTGGCAGATTTTGTGGTAAATGTCCTGCGGCAGGACGAGGAGCGGGGAGAATATCTTCATTTCAAGGTTGCTGAGGTACTGCAGATACAGAATCTCCTGGAAAATATCATCTATTCCCTGGTAAACGGGGAAGAGAACCGTGAGCGGATCAATCAGACTACAATGGGACTGATATTTATGTATCTGGTGGAATCTGTTCAGTATGTGGAGATGCGCCTGCCTAATCCGTACGAAAATATGATCTCAATGACAACACTGGATTATATTGAGCAGCAGTACAGGACTGCGACGCTGACAGAACTTTGCAGCCGTCTTCATCTGCCCATGCATGTATTAAGCAAAATGATCAAAAAGACCACCGGTTTTAATTTCAAGGAGCTTTTGCAGAGGAAACGCCTTAATAAGGCTGTGGAACTGATGTGTGAGACGGACCTTCCCATCAGCGACATTATCGCAGCAGTGGGATATGAGAATAACAGTTATTTCCACAGAGTGTTCAAGGAACATTACCATATGACTCCAAGAGCCTTCCGGGTGATGAACAGGGAAGAACAGCAGGTAAGGCTGTAATATCAGATATCGTGAAACCGTCCGATCTTATCCTTGATATGCTGCATTTCATTATCCATATCAATGACAGCACGGGCGCAGTTCAAAAGCTCGGCACTTACATCATCGTAGCCGTCCATCTTCTCAATATCCTGTTTGTAACGAAGCTGATGCTCCAGGGTAGCCCAGAAATCCATGCCGTTGGTACGGATCTGGATCTCTGCGCGCATGGGAGTTTTTCCCTTTGAGAAGAATACAGGGATCTCCACGATCATGTGATAGCTTCGGTATCCATTGGGTTTGGGATTTTTGATATAATCCTTTACCTGGATAACGGTTATATCATCCTGTTTGGCGATAAGATCTGCAATGGTGTAGATATCATCGAGAAAAGCACATACAACCCGGATTCCGGCCACGTCATTCAACTGGTTCTGAATATTCTCGGCTGTGAAATCATAGCCTAGTTTTTTTAATTTCTTATAGATGCTTTCCGGCTTTTTGATCCTGGTTTTGATAAAAGAGATAGGATTACGTTTATATTCTACAGAGAATTCGTCATTCAGCACTTCCAGCTTTGTGCGTACTTCGCGTACTGTACAGCGGTACATCATCATCAGATCATTAAATTTTGCGGAATTTTTGATAAAAACCCGGGGATCCGGAGTATCCAGCCAGGTATTCTTATTTTCATTAGCCATAGTATTTACAGATAGAACTCCCTTCGTATGTGATTTTAATAACAATTGTACTACTCTAATTATAGAGTAAAATCTGATTTTTTTCAACTTTTGTATTGACATATTAAAAATCATGTGCTATTTTATATAAAAAGTTTAATTGAGTAAACCACTAAACCGTTGAAGCGGAGATAAAGGTCTTCATGCGCGCACAGAGAGTCCGGGAGGGTGAGAGCCGGGTCGAGAAGCAGTTTACCAAATGGACCGCTGAGGGCACAGGGAAAGGCATCCTGGATGCTGAGTATTCTGTGACGTAGAGGCATACGTCAGTTGCCGGGAATATGAAGGTATTCCGTCAAGTGCACGGGTCAGACCGTGAATCAGGGTGGCACCGCGGGTGATTTTGAATGTTAACGCTCGTCCCTGGCAGAATTGGATTCTGCCGGAGACGGGCGTTTTTAGCGTGGATAATGAGCTGAAGTCCATGTTTGGGAAAAGGGAAATATTACGACAGCCGGTTTGGTCTCATGCCCTTCCGGCAAAGAAATGATAAAAATTCAGGAGGGTCTGTATATGTATCCAACATTAGAGAAACTTAAAAGTATTGCACAGTCAGGCGAATACCGGCGTATCCCCGTATGCAGAGAGCTGTATTCCGACCGGTATACACCTGTGGAAGTGATGCGGACACTGCGGACTGCCAGCAGACACTGTTATCTTCTGGAAAGTGCCAGCCAGACAGAAGTGTGGGGCCGATATTCCTTTCTGGGATATGAGCCATCTATGGAGATCACCTGTACAGACGGAACTCTTCGGATACGAAAGATCCATGAGGACGGAACAGAGGAAAAAACCGTACAGCAGGTAAAGCATCCGGGAGATGCTATCCGCCAGATCCTGAAAGAGTACAAAAGCCCGGTGCTGGAAAATATGCCAACATTCACCGGCGGTCTGGTAGGATATTTCTCCTACGATTATATCAAATACAGCGAGCCGAAGCTGAACCTTACCGATGAGACAGTACAGGATTTCCGGGATATGGACCTGATGCTTTTTGACCAGGTGATCGCATTTGATCATTACAGACAGAAAGTGCTTCTGATCACCGGTGTGATGACGGATGACCTGGAAAATTCCTGCCGGAAAGCCGAAGCGAAGTTAAAAGAAATGGCAGATCTGATACGGAACGGAAAACAGGACGAGTTCCCGTCCCTGAAACTGAAATCTTCCATTGAGCCACAGTTCCCCAGAGAAAAATACTGTGAGATGGTTGAGACAGCGAAACATTATATCCATGAAGGTGATATTTTTCAGGTGGTTCTCTCAAACCCCATGAGAGCAAAAGCCGAAGGAAGCCTGTTTGATACTTACCGTGTTCTCAGAGCTACCAATCCTTCCCCATATATGTTTTATTTTTCCAGCGATGATATTGAGATCGCAGGAGCTTCCCCGGAAACACTGGCCAGGCTTACAGGAAAGGAATTAAGTACCTTCCCGTTAGCCGGAACCAGACCAAGAGGCAGGACAAAAGAAGAAGATCTGGAACTGGAAAAAGGACTTCTTGCCGATGAAAAAGAGCGTGCGGAACACAACATGCTGGTGGATCTTGGAAGAAATGATATCGGAAAGATCAGTAAGATCGGCACGGTGAATGTAGAAAAATATATGTGCATCGAGCGTTTTTCCCATGTTATGCATATCGGTTCCACAGTTACCGGACAGATCCGGGATGACAAAGATGCGGTGGATGCAGTAGATGCCATCCTTCCGGCAGGAACCCTTTCCGGAGCACCGAAGTTCCGTGCCTGCCAGATCATCCAGGAACTGGAACAGAGCAAACGAGGTATTTACGGCGGCGCCATCGGATATCTGGATTTCGCCGGAAACCTGGATACCTGTATTGCGATCCGTCTGGTTTATAAAAAGAACGGCGAGATCTGTATCCGGTCCGGAGCCGGAATCGTGGCAGACAGTGTTCCGGAAAACGAATTCCAGGAATGCTGCAACAAAGCAAGAGCCGTTGTACAGGCAATCGAAACTGCACAGGAGGGACTGGAATGATAGTACTGATCGATAATTATGATAGCTTTTCCTATAATGTTTACCAGTTGATCGGTTCAGTGGAACCGGATATCAGGGTAGTTCGAAATGATGAAGTGACCATCGAAGAACTGGAGGCAATGAATCCGGAAGCGCTGATTCTTTCCCCAGGCCCGGGAAGACCGGAGGATGCAGGGATCTGCATTAAATCCATAAAATATTTCAAAGATAAACTGCCAATCCTTGGCATCTGCCTTGGCCATCAGGCAATCTGTGAAGCATTGGGAGGAACAGTTTCCTATGCAAAAGAGCTGATGCACGGAAAACAGAAAGAAATCCATAAGGTTGGTGAGAGTCAGATGTTTGAGGGTTTGCCGGAAACTTTCCCGGCAGCCAGATATCACTCACTGGCAGCACTTCGGGATACGTTACCGGAAGAGCTGGTTGTCACCGCAGAGTCTGAGGACGGAGAGGTAATGGCACTGGAACATAAAAAATACCCGGTTTTCGGATTACAGTTCCATCCGGAATCAGTTATGACACCAGATGGAAAAATGATGATCGAAAACTTTATGAAAGTTGTAAGGAAAAAGAAAAATCAAACAGAAGCTGTCCCGGGTAATGGACAGTAAAGAAATCATAAGACAGAGAATGGTAATCCATGATCAACAGAGTTGTCACAGACAGGAGGAATCACAATGATCAAAGAAGCAATCATCAAACTTTCAAAAAAAGAAAACCTTACATATGACGAAGCAGAAGCCGTAATGAATGAGATCATGGACGGAGCGGCAACACCGGTACAGATGTCATCCTACCTTACCGCACTTTCCATGAAAGGAGAAACCATCGATGAGATCACAGCATCCGCAGCAGGCATGCGTGCACATTGCATCAAGCTTCTCCATGACATGGATGTTCTGGAAATCGTAGGAACCGGTGGTGACGGAGCAAACTCCTTCAACATTTCCACAACTTCTTCCCTTGTGATCGCGGCAGGCGGCGTTCCGGTTGCAAAACACGGAAACCGTGCAGCATCATCCAAAAGCGGAGCCGCAGATGTTCTGGAAGCCCTTGGCGTAAAGATCACAATTTCGCCGGAAAAAAGTGCCGAGATCCTGAAAAAGATCAATATCTGTTTCCTGTTCGCACAGAATTATCACATTGCAATGAAATATGTGGCACCGATCCGAAAAGAGCTGGGAATCCGAACAGTATTTAATATCCTTGGACCATTAAGCAATCCGGCAGGTGCAAACATGGAGCTGATGGGAGTGTATGATCAGGCACTGGTAGAGCCTCTGGCACAGGTTATGATGAAACTGGGAGTTGAGCGTGGAATGGTTGTTTTCGGACAGGACAAGCTGGATGAGATTTCCATGAGCTCAGCAACATCTGTATGTGAGATCAAAGACGGAACACTTAAATCCTTTGAGATCACTCCGGAACAGTTCGGATATACACGCTGCGATAAAGAAGCACTGGTTGGAGGCACTCCTGCAGAAAATGCCCAGATTACAAAAGCCATTGTAAACGGAACCGAAAAAGGACCGAAACGCCAGGCTGTATGCCTGAACGCAGGTGCGGCACTTTATATTGCAGGAAAAGCTGAGACCATAGAAGCCGGCGTGAAGCTGGCAGAAAATCTGATCGACAGTGGTGCAGCAGCAGCCAAGCTTGAGGAATTTATCAGATTGAGTAATGAAATATCTGACTGATACCACTCAATGAGAGTTGAAATATCGAGGAGACAAAGAAAGAATGAGTGAAAAAAACATTCTGGAAGAAATCGCAGAAAAGACAGGAGAACGTATCCGGAAGGAAAAACTTCAGCTTCCTCTGGAACAACTGAGAACTCTGGCAGAAAAAGCACCACAGCAGCCGTCTTTTCTGGAGGCCCTGAAAAAACCGGGCATGTCCTATATCTGCGAAGTAAAAAAAGCATCCCCTTCCAGGGGACTGATCGCACCGGATTTTCCGTATCTGGAGATCGCAAAGGAATATGAGGCAGCAGGGGCATCTGCGATCTCCTGCCTTACAGAGCCTTTTTATTTCATGGGAAGCGACACTTATCTCCGTGAGATCACGGAAACAGTGGATATCCCGGTCCTCCGGAAGGACTTCACAGTGGATAAGTACATGATCTATCAGGCAAAGGTATTAGGCGCATCGGCAGTGCTTCTGATCTGCGCTATCTTAAATGACAGGGAACTCCTGGAATACCGGGAGCTGGCAGAAACGCTGGGAATGGATGCGCTGGTGGAAGCCCACGACGAGGAAGAGGTGGCAAGGGCACTGAAAGCCGGTGCAAAGATCGTCGGTGTTAATAACCGGGATCTGAAAACCTTTAAAGTCGATATGAACAACAGCATCCGTCTCAGAAATCTGGCACCGGACAATGTGGTATTTGTTTCCGAGAGCGGAATCAAAAACGCCGGAGACATTGCTATTCTGGAAAGAAACCGGGTAGGTGCAGTCCTGATCGGTGAGACCCTGATGCGAAGCCCGGATAAAAAAGCAGCATTGGAAGCCCTGAACGGCGGAGCACTTGTGTGAACGCAGAGCCGAGGGATAAAATTCAAAAAAATACGAGAAATCTGACCGGCGGCGGATCATAACCAGGCGGGAGAACGCAGAGCCGGTCAGGAAAGGCAGGATTGATGGTAAATGAGCAGACATAAGACCAGGATCAAGATCTGCGGCCTGACCCGCCCGGAGGATATCCAGGCAGTTAACGAAGCAAAACCGGACTTTGCAGGATTCATTGTGGAATTTCCAAAAAGCAGAAGAAATGTCACCGTGGATCAGCTTAAGGCTCTCCGGGGAAAACTGGATGAGAGCATTTTGCCGGTAGGCGTATTCGTCAATGCACCGGTGGAGCTTCCCGCACAGCTTTTAAATGAAGGAACTATTGCCCTGGCACAGCTTCACGGACAGGAAGACGAAGCGTATATCAGAAAGCTTAAGACTATGACAGACCAGCTTCTGATAAAGGCTTTTTCCGTAAAAACAGAAGGGGATGTAAAAAAAGCAATCCGCTCAGAAGCAGATTATATTCTTCTGGATCAGGGAGCCGGGGGCACCGGTGAGACCTTTGACTGGAGTCTGGTACCTGCCATAAAACGTCCCTGGTTTCTGGCCGGTGGCCTGGGGTGTGACAATCTGGAGACAGCCATCAAAAGGCTTCATCCCTGGGCAGCAGACTTAAGCAGCAGCGTAGAAACCGATGGTCACAAGGACCCGGATAAAATATTGGAAGCGGTACAGACCGTGAGGAACATAAAGGAGGATTTTTAACATGTCAAAAGGAAGATTCGGCATCCATGGCGGACAGTACATCCCTGAAACACTGATGAACGCCGTTCTGGAGCTTGAGGAAGCATACAACCATTATAAGAATGACCCGGAGTTCAACCGTGAACTCACAGAGCTTCTCAATGAATACGCAGGAAGACCTTCCCGCCTTTACTATGCGGCACACATGACAGAGAATCTGGGCGGCGCCAAAATCTATCTGAAACGTGAGGATCTGAACCATACAGGTGCACATAAGATCAACAACGTATTAGGTCAGGTGCTTCTGGCAAAAAAAATGGGCAAGACCCGTGTGATCGCTGAGACCGGCGCAGGTCAGCATGGTGTGGCAACAGCAACGGCAGCAGCGCTGATGGGCATGGAGTGCGAGGTATTCATGGGAAAAGAAGACACCGAGCGTCAGGCCCTGAATGTATACAAAATGCGTCTCCTTGGCGCAAAAGTCCATGCAGTCACAAGCGGAACCGCAACCTTAAAAGACGCTGTTTCCGAGACCATGCGTGAGTGGACAAACCGTATCGCAGATACCCACTATGTACTGGGATCTGTTATGGGACCACATCCGTTCCCGACTATAGTCCGTGATTTTCAGGCTGTGATCTCCAAAGAGATCAAGGAGCAGATACTGGAAAGAGAGGGCAGACTTCCGGACGTTGTCCTGGCCTGCGTAGGCGGCGGTTCCAATGCCATCGGAACCTTCTACAATTTCATTGAGGACAAAGATGTTCGTCTCATCGGCTGTGAGGCAGCAGGCCGTGGTGTCAATACCGCAGAAACAGCAGCAACTATCGCAACCGGTCGTCTGGGAATCTTCCACGGCATGAAATCCTATTTCTGCCAGGATGAATACGGACAGATCGCACCGGTATACTCCATCTCCGCAGGTCTGGATTACCCGGGTGTAGGACCGGAGCATGCACATCTTTATGACATCGGAAGAGCAGAATATGTGCCGGTAACCGATGATGAGGCAGTAGATGCATTTGAGTATCTTTCCAGAACAGAAGGAATCATCCCTGCGATCGAAAGTGCTCATGCAGTAGCCTATGCAAAAAAGATCGCACCGACACTTGGAAAAGACAAGATCATGGTAGTTACCATTTCAGGACGTGGAGATAAGGACTGTGCGGCAATCGCCCGCTACAGAGGGGAGGATATTCATGAGTAGAATTACAGAAGCTTTTGCAAAGGGAAAGGCATTTATTCCTTTTTTAACCTGCGGAGATCCGTCTCTGGAGGTGACAGAACAACTGGTATATGCAATGGAGGAAGCTGGTGCAGATCTCATCGAGCTTGGAATCCCGTTCTCTGATCCCACAGCAGAAGGCCCGGTGATCCAGGAAGCCAATGTCCGCGCACTTGCAGGCGGTGTCACCACAGACAAGATTTTTGCAATGGTGGAAAAAATCCGTAAAAATACCAAAATTCCAATGGTGTTTATGACCTATGCCAATGTAGTATTTTCCTACGGAACCCAGCGCTTCATCAAAAAAGCTGCAGAGGTCGGAATGGACGGACTGATCCTTCCGGATGTTCCTTTTGAGGAAAAAGAAGAATTCGACGTTGTATGCAAACAGTACGGTCTTGACCTGATCTCTTTGATCGCACCAACTTCACATGAGAGAATCGCCATGATCGCGAAAGAGGCAGAGGGATTTGTATATTGCGTGTCATCCCTTGGAGTGACAGGAATGAGAACCAATATCACCACAGACATCGGTGCCATGGTAAAACTGGTAAAAGCCCAGAAAGACATTCCCTGCGCTGTAGGTTTCGGAATCTCCACCCCTGAACAGGCAAAAAAAATGGCCGACCAGTCAGATGGTGCCATCGTAGGATCAGCCATTGTAAAGCTCTGCGGAGCATACGGCAAAGACTGCGTGCCGAAGGTTAAGGCCTATGTAAAAGAGATGAAGGATGCGTTGAGATAGCGTTGCGTCTGAGACAAAATTATGTTATGCTGTAGATGAATCGGAATGTACAAAATGTTCTGATTACATAAACTGATCAAAGGTGGTGAAACCTATGGGTACCAAGGATACCATCACCAAAGATTACATGGCTGATAACCGCATTTTTGCGGATGTGTTCAACCATATGCTGTACAAAGGAAAAAAAGTTATAGATCCTGACAATCTTCATCTGCTGGATACAACGGCAGTCACTGTCCCTTACGGATCCGGTAAAACAGAAGTCCCTGTTCAGAAATTCCGGGACGAATTCAAATCTCTCAATGTAATGCATGATAATTCAAAGATTTATCTGTTGCTGGGAATTGAAAATCAGTCTGAACAGAACTTCGCAATGCCGGTAAAAAACATGGTCTATGATTCTTTGGAATACGCAGGGCAGGTAGAGAAATCTGCCAGATCGTACAGAAAGAGCAGACAGCGTGCACCTACCGCAGGAGAATATCTTACCGGTTTTTATAAAGATGACCGGCTGATACCTGTTATAACAGTAGTTGTATATTTCGGTGCGGATGACTGGAGTGCTCCTCGAAGCCTTCACGAAATGCTTTCTGTGCAGGATCCGGAAGTGCTTTCAATGGTGCCGGATTACCGGATCAATCTTTTTTCTCCTGCTGAGATACCGGATGAAGAACTGGATAAGCTTCAGAGCAGTTTGCGGGAAGTCATGCTCTTCATCAAATATGCAAAAGATAAGGGGAAACTGCAGCAGCTTACTGCAACAGATTCCAGTTTCCGTTCCCTGGAGCTGAAAGCCGCCCGGGTTATCAACTCCATAACAGGTCTGAATTTGCAGTTTACGGAAAAAGAAAGGGTGGTTGATATGTGTCAGGCCGTACAGGAAATGTGCGACGATGCGCGTGCAGAAGGTCACATTGAAGGGAAAGCGAGAGGCCGTCAGGAACAGGCGTTGTTTACCGCACAGCGAATGTTAAAAGACCCAAGATTTTCTCCTGAAGATATTTCAAGGTTTTCAGGACTGGCTATTGAAGAAGTGATGAAATTACAGGAAAAATAAAGACAATTTTTACAGCCGGAGCATGGTGAAAGTGCTCCGGCTGTTTTTGCGTACGGCGTCTCTTCTTTTCACTATTTCAAATACCACTTTGCATATCGATTTTTGCCTTTAATATCTACAATGTATTCTTTCTTCATCGTCTGCAACAAATTAGAAACCTTCTTTGACTTCTGTTCATCACTGAGTACCTCCGGCAGGGCCTTTTCCAGAACTTCCATCAATTCCTGTTTACTTGCTTCCTCCATTGATTCCAGTGCTTTAATGATCAGCTGCTTGCAAATATCATCATCTAACCCTTTATTCCGGACATACGCAGCTTTCTGTCCAACAATATCTGCCACCTTAAAAGATACAAAGATATTGGGATAACGTCCCTCTACCAGCCCTTGCTTTTTCAGCTCTTTGAAATTCTCTTTTGATATCATCTCTTGCTTCTGCACCTGATCCAGCAAAAATACTGTTCCCATATTTAAATCAGCATCTGAACGAAGAAGCTGTGTGTAATTTTTATCCAATATTTTTCCATATACCGTAACCTTTACTCGATTAACTGTATTTAAATCATAAGTTGGTAAGGGGAAACACTTATCACGCTGAATTTGGTACATCATCGGAATTCCCATCGAATTCGTGTCAATCATATATAGATTGACCATTGCATTACACAGAAATACATTGCGATAGTAAGGAGGTTTATAACCCGGCTCCAATGCCTGCTCTATACTTTCTGGTATAAAAGCCCCCTCATTGATAAACACCAGCCTGTCCTCAAATTCCTCTACATTAATTTTTCCACGTAAGCGATAATCTTGGTGGGCGATACAGTTATTGATAATTTCTTTTATTAGCTCCGGTTCATATTGATCTACTTCATCCGGAAACAGTGTTTGCTGACCTGCGATATAACGATATTTTTCATTCCGAATTTTTGAATAGACCTTATCTACTGCTAACAACATAGGAATGTCAAAATGTTCATATGCCTTTACCGAATTATCAGCATTATAAAGTGTCCAGGTAATCCTCGGAATAAACCCATCAAAGAAATATTTTGCCTCACTTTTTCCCAATAGTAATAATGCTGTTTTGGTGATTTTTCCCTTTATGGTAATACCGGCTTTATTTAGAACTTCAATATCAGATAAATTTCTCAGCACTTCCTGAGCTTTTTTTCGATCATTCTGTCGTTTAGAAAAAAGTTCTCTGGCTTTTTTAATTGCCTCCGTATCTAAATCATCTATCGTCGCTTCTTCTACAATTTCTTTTGACCAGTCCATTCCAATCTGACTTCTGATTAAATCTACTTTATTCATTGGTAGAGGGCAAATAGATTCATGTTCTCTGGCATACGCAGCGCCTTGCCATGTGGTTGGAATCCCCCGAATTGCAGGTGGTATCTGAAATGCTATCACTCTGCATTTTTCGACTGTTAATTCATAAATTTCTAAGAAGGTCAGCCGTTCATTTGTTCCATTTACGATTTCTTTTTTAGACTTTGTAAATTTCCTTGCTTTATAAATTCTGTTCCCACATACCGTTTATCATCGGATACGCCAAAAACCAGCCGCGCTTCCTGTAGTTCCCGTAAATTTGCCTCATTGCTAAGTGCTAAAAAATATTTTCCAATATCATTAAAGGAATAATTTGTTCTTGCCTATTTGAACTCTATAACTTCACTTTCAAAAGATTCTATCATCTGAGAAATCTTTTCTTTTAACTGGTTATCTGTATAAATCATATCATTCCGCCTTTCTAAATCCTCTATGACTAAATTCTATGACTAACTTATGACTTTTTATGACTAAGTTTAACTTACTTTCACTCATAACTCAAGTCTTTAAATACAAAAAGCATCCCACGCATTGCGAATGCTTGTTTTATCTCTTTCATTATGGAATACTATCGAAAGTAGACATCTTTTTTGTGCAAAACCACGAACTTGTCCATTTATAAGAAAAAGAATAAATTATTAGGGATATTTTTGATTTCTGCAC
>CAKROW010000033.1 GCA_934373235.1 uncultured Blautia sp.
GAAAAGCCTGATTTTCAGGCTCACCACCCTTGCATATCATAGAAGAATCTTATTTACAGACTTTTTCTCACAGTCTCGAAAAAACGGTATCTAACTATAAAGAATCTATCAGCCTTTTAGTTCATTATATTAGTCCTGAAACGTCTTTAGCAGATGTTACATATGATAAAGTAACTGAATATATTATGACCCTATATGATCGTCCACTTTCACGGGCTACGGTATCCACTTATGTACGAAACATCCGTATTTTTTTTCGTTGGGTATATAGTGAATATACATTGCCATTTGAGCCAACAAAGTTAAAAATACCGAAATCTCCCAAAAAAGTAGTACATATTTACAATGATGATGAAATCAAATTAATATTCGATTTAATTGATACATCAGAGCCATGGATCACTGCAAGGAATCGTGCTGTTATTGCTCTTATGCTCGATTCCGGTCTTAGGCAATCTGAAATTTGCGGATTAATGAAAGTCTCCATAGATCGAAAACGTATGATTATGAAAGTTACAGGGAAAGGCGCTAAAGATCGCATGGTTCCTCTTGGTAAATTTGCACGCACTCTTCTGGATCAGTATTTGGAAATCTGTCCGTATAAGTCTGTCAATTATGTCTTTTGTGATCGTCGAGGGAATCAGATGAGCAATAATACGGTAAAACTGTTTGTCAGTAAGTTACAGCACAAATTGCCATTTCAACTGTCCTCTCACAGATTACGGCACAATTTTGCTACAAATTTCTGCATTGACCATGTACGGGAAACCGGTAAGACAGATGTGTATGATCTCAGTATATTGATGGGGCATGAAAGTATAGAAACGACAAAAAAATATGAGCATTTTGCACATGAAATCATAGCCGCAGAGAACAATATTTCCCACCTTGACAGGTGTCTAGGAGAGTATTGTAATTAAGTCCAAATTGCTCTGAATTTTCACTTCAAATCTCTCTGCTCAGTCTCACCTTGAAAACCCCTGAAACCTGCATAAATACAACAAAAAACACCGTCCCCGCAACTCCCATGTCTGCAAAAACAGTGCTTTTAGTGCGTCTTCAGGGGTTCGAACCCTGGACACCCTGATTAAGAGAATCCTTAATTTTTTTTATATTGTTTTTTTATCCGGTTTATATGCTCTTGTTTTTCCTGGTCGCTTAATTGTGTACCTGGCAACAATGTTAAATAAATTTGTTCAATTTCTTCATGATGTAATAGATTTGTTTGTTTTTCTTGTTCCTTTATAAATTTTTTTAATTGAGCATATGATTTTACATATAAGTTTGGACTTTCTGTATTTACTTTTTTTAAATTAGCATTTCCATTAAATGTAATCAATGATATGTATTTGTCTTGTCCAATGTTCAAAATTTTTTCTAGATTTTTAATATGACTTTTATTTTGCTTTACCGGATTATAAAAGAAGAATTTTTTTCCTTTTAGAGTCTCACACCAATTTTTACTTTGTTCATCCCCAAAAATCCATCCCGAATAGTTTTTATTTTCGATAACATAAATTCCTTTTGTACTTATCATGATAATATCTAATTCTGTTTTATCGCCCGATCGGTTAGGAATGTAACAATTGAATAATAATTTATTTTCAAAAGTGGCCGTTTCAAGAATCTGAGATGTTCTGTATTCTCCTCTTGCACCTTGATCATTAATGATTTTTAAAAAGCTTTTTTTACTTTGTTTACCATATGCTGATTCTTTATACTGCTTATTTTCATAACAATATTTTATAACAACAGCTCCCCAAACCATTACTATAAGCATTATTAAATATATAATGTAATTTTCTAACATACTCTTTTTCCCCTATTTATGCTTTTTTATCCAATCTTTGATTCTGATAATTTTTCTTTCTCGCTGTTTTCTAAGTTATCATTTGATAATCCATATATATATCCCTCAACTTTCCCTTTATTTTTTTCTGATAGTTCACGATAATTTTTAATTAGCTCTTTTTCTTCATCCGTATATGTTTTGTTTTCCTCTTTTCCTGTTATAAAATATTCTATTGTCACGCCGAGAAGTTCGCAAATGCGTTCAGTATATTCTATCGGCGGATTTGTCCCTCTGCTTTTCCATGTACTTACAACTGATTTACTTATTCCTAGAGTATTCGCTAAATTAATGGGTTTTATTTGTTTTATTTCCATAATTTCAAACATTCTTTTATTAATTGTCATCTTTCTCTCCTCTAAAAAAGTACGCATTTTTGAATTATTTTCATTGACAGGTACGCATTTTTGAACTATAATGATTCTTGTAAAAAGTGATACCTTTACACTTTATTTAATATTCAATTTTAACATTATAGCGTGCTTTTTACAATTCGTTTTGTGGTAATTGCCAAATGTCTAGATGGTTGTTGTGGGTACAACAGAAAAACCCTCACAGACAAAAAATAAGTAGCTAACTCTATGGCGGGGGATACCGGCTTGTTGAAAAGGTTTGATAGCAGAATCATTCTCCTGGCTCCTGAAACGCTCAAGAGGTTTTTTGTCTGGTTACATAATTACCCCCATCGAGGTGTTTATAATGGCTAAGAAAGTAAATTTGAAATCGGTTCGCCTTTCGGATGAAGTTTTATCTTATGTTGAAAATTTTGAAGGGAACGGTTTTAATCAGAAGTTTGAAAATCTCGTACTGTTTTGCATGAAAGAAGAAAAAAATAAACGCGCCTATCTGGAAGATCTGGATCAGCTTATATCTCTGAAATGGAAAAAGCTCCAGGTCATGGATGACTTCTTTCGTGATCTGGTTCTTACACAGCAGGGTTTGGAAGATGTCCGGCATGACCTGAAACATCTCCGGGAATACCTCCAGCAGCTCAATGATTCCGAATTTTGAACATGCGTAGATAAAGGGGTTCAATATGATAGACCATAAAGATTATCTTGATGAACAATATAAATTGGCTGTTCTGGATTTCCGGATGGCACATAACGAGGACGAACAGTGGAACGCACGTAAGCGTATAGCAAAAATTGAATTAACTGCTTCTGAATTGTATGGGTTCGATTATTCCGATCAGCTTCACCAAAAGTATTTAGGTAAAAATATGTAAACCTTCCTCTCTGATTACCGCGCGCAGCGCATCCCTTAGACAGCGTTGGCGAGAGCGCCGGGAACCCATTGGGGCGGTGGGGCGGCTCGCCAGCGTGAACATGCAACAGAACATTCGGGACAGTAAATTGGAAAGATATGGTGTCCGCGTAGCTCTTTATCATGGAGGTTCGAATCCTTCCTGTCCCCTGCTCTCTTTCCCCTATAGAGAGCATATTCACAACTCTCCTTTCCTGCTTCTTCTCTCAGGAAAGGGCGGTAACAACCTTGAAAAAGGATTACATAATAATTATTGTCATTCCGGCTCTTATACTGGTCTGATGATCAAATTTCAAAGGAGGTTCAGTATTATGAACAAAATGAAGATTCTGGTAACTTTTGCAAATGTGTGGAAGATGGATAATGGAAATTCTGGTCTTACCCTGAATTATTTTATGTTTGGTGAAAACGGTGAACTTCTTGCTTCACAGCATGATATTTCTGGAGGTGCTGTTGGACAGCAGCGTGCAAAATGTTCGCTGGATTCTAAAATGCGTGATAAGATCACCTGGGTTCCTGGCATTTATGATGCAACAATGTCTTATAAGATCGGCAGTGATGGAAAACCTGTACTGACTGTTGAAGATCTGGATTTTGTTTCAAAAGCATCTATCCGTATGGAAGCACAGGGTAAATAAGAAGGTGGGGAAATGATATGGCAGACACTTTCACAGATGGAACAGAAGATTTTTCAGAGGTTTTGTTATCTCCGGATCCGGATGAAGGATCTGCAGAGACATCTGAAACAGTTCCGGAAGTATCTGAGCAGCCAGCGTTATCAGTACCATCTGAACAAGATGCTGTGGATCATGAAGCTGTCAGTTCTGATGATGTCGCTGCCTCTTCAGGCGAAGAAACTGCTGAAGGAGTGGAGACGATATCGGCTTTTGGTACAGTAGAGCAGATTGATTATACAGAACTTCTGCAACAGCAAAATATGTATCTTTCTTCTTTGGTTGCAGAAACCAGAGAAACGAATGAACGGCTCTCAGATCTTAATCATGCAATGCCGATAGTAAGCTGTATGTTTGGCTTTGTGGTCGGTGTCTTGCTTGTTCAGATATTCAGTTCTTACTTGCGTATATAGGTGATTTTTATGGATGAGTCTACAGAATTCAATTCAGTTGATATTGAATCCCTGGAAACAGCAGATTCAGTTAATATTACTGAACCCGAAGTTTCCAAAAGTCCTGAGTATGAGGCTTTGACTGTTCAGGATTATAACCATTTTGCAATATCCTCTATTCCTATAGGAGCCTTATCCGGCGCCATCTTCATGATAATAGGGTTCACTTTGCATGGAATAGTGAAGATATTTAAAAAAGTTTAATTAAGTGAAAGGAGATTCTTATGAGTATTTCTAATCTTAAGAAAAAATTTGTTCCGGCTGTTATCGGTGCAGGTGCTGTGGTTGCTTCCTGTGTTCCAGTTTTTGCCAATGATGCTGGTACTGCGTTATCCAGTGTTGAGAGTGCAATGACATCGTCTTTTACTTCCGTTGGAAGTTCAATGACTGGTATGGTCTCTACGATCCTTCCGATTGCCCTTCCTGTAATGGGTGCATTGCTTCTGGTTGGATTTGGAATCAAGGCATTTAAAAAAGTTGCAAATAAGGCTTGATGTAATAATCTTGTTTTATGCTGGGTGAGGGAGGGAACTTCCCTCACCCTTTTTGTATCTCAAAATGTACGTGCAGCATTTCTGATCAGAAGATGCAGCATAAAGAAATAAGATACATGAAAGGGGGATTTTATGAAAGGGATGAAGAAAAGGGTAACAGCGCTGTTTCTCTCTTGCCTGATCGGGATCACGGCGGTTCTGGGGCGTTACCAGCCTGTAAAGGCAGTCGCCTTGATAGGCCCCGCTACAGAAGCCGGAATAGCCGCCGGGCAGACACTGCAGTGGCTGTATACTGTGCTGCTGAGTATGGGGGTGGCGATCAACCTGAAAGAGATGTTCCGGGACAGGTTTGACCCGGATAACTGGGACTGGGGTGATGTCCTGGATGATCCTGCTTCACAGGAAGATATCAATAATCTTGAGCGTAAATTGTGGAAAGAATATGATGAAGCTGTAGAAAAGTATTTACGTGAGCATCCAAATGGATTAACGCCTACGCCCGAGCCAACAAAAACGCCGGATCCGACACAGGCGCCGGAGACATCGCCACCAGCAAAGGTAACACCGGCACCTACTTCTGTCCCGCCGGAAATCCTGGACAAGATCGATAGCTGGGCAGAAATGCGGCAGAAGGCATTACAGAACAAGGTGCTTGCACTTGGAGCAGGCGCGGCGGTCTGCCTGAAAGAGGCTGTTAGTAACTGGTGGGATGAAGTGATGGATACGGAATCACAATTGCCAGCAGTAGAGGAAAATAAATATTCTTATTCGGATTGTATTGGATATTATGAGGTAGAAGCACTTTCTTCTGATGGTAGGAATTTATACAGGATTAAAACTTGGGGATATTCTTTAGTAGATAATCCAATATCATATTTGTTATATAGTACTGAAACATCTGGTGCTAATACTATGCATTTTTTTAAAACGGAATTCGGTGATTTAGGATATTATCAAGATTACCGAGTTGAATTTTTAAACAGTTCGAGAAGTCCATATAGAGAAACAAAGTCTTCACACCAGTCAGTACTTCCTGCTCTTGGAAGTCCTTCTGGTTGGCAATATGTTAATGAAAATTACCATTTTTATGTACCTGTAAAGGGGAAGAATGGTAATGAAGATATAGCGGCTGAGACAAAACCTTTAACAAAACCAGTTATCTGGCCAGTCCCAAGCCTGAAAGGTGACTATGATAACAACAACTCCCCTACTCTCCCAACCGTCCCGGTTCCGATTATCATTCCCGGGCTGGATGAGATCCAGGAACTGAATAAAAACGCTAATGACAGTGACGATGACAACCGTCCTACCATCATCCAGAATTTTATTAACAACCATACGGCTAAGGATCCAACGCCGACTCCGCAGCCAACGCCCAGCACTACCCCGGCAGTTGTCCCGGATCCGGATCCCGGCACTGACCCTGACCCAGATCCAACAGGAGTTCCGGATCCAGACCCCAATCCTACGGCAGCGCCGGAAGCAACCCCAAACCCAACTCCTGCAATTCCGGTAGATCCGGACGTAGATCCGAAACCGTCTACAGCTCCGAAGCCTAATCCAACCGGATCACCAGATAAACCGGGTACGGATGACGTGGATCCGGACAAGTATAAGACAGATTTACGCCTGGTATTCCCTTTCTGTATTCCATTTGACCTGGTGCATTTGATAAAAGCGTTTGAAGCGGAACCAGAGGCTCCTGTTTTTGAGTTTCCTTTTGATCTTGATCTGGAAAACCCGTTTACTGGTGAAAAGGTTCTTGATTATCACCATACTTTTAAGCTTGATATGTCCGATTATGAACCAGTCATTAAGATTTTCCGGATATTTGAGATTATCTTTTTTATAATTGCATTACTGTTGATAACACGACAACAGATGATTAAGGGGTGATTGAATAATGCTTACTTTCATGAAAGAAATGCTTGATAAGTTACTTTCGGTAATTCTGAACCTGTTACCTTTGTCTCCGTTCGCTTCTGCTATTGATTCTTTGGAACAGCTTCCATATTTGGGGTATATTAATTACTTTGTTCCAGTTGGCACATTTATAAAAATCGGCGAAGCTTGGATTGCTGCTATTGCTCTTTTTTATTTATATAGTGTAATAGCCCGCTGGATCAAATTAATTGAATAGGCAGAAAGGATGGAACTATGATATTTCTATATAGTGGCACTCCCGGATCCGGTAAAAGTTTGCATGTTGCGGAAAGGCTTTATCATCTTCTCCGTGCTGGTCGTCCAACGATATGCAACTTTGACATTAACTTAAACCGGATTCCTCCTAAAAGACGGGAGCTTTTTCATTATAAGAGCAATATCGAAATTACTCCGGAGTATCTTATCCAGTTTTCCCAGCAGTATTTTAAAGGGAAAAAAGTTCGCGAAGGTTCTCTTCTATTGGTTGTTGATGAATGTCAGCTGATGTTTAATGCTCGTGAATGGAGCAAAGCCGGACGTGATAAATGGCTGTCTTTCTTCACGCTGCATCGGCATTATGGTTATGACATTATCCTGGTTGCCCAGTTTGACCGGATGATAGACCGACAGATCCGGAGCCTGATCGAATATGAATACATACACCGAAAGGTGAGCAATTTCGGTATCCGTGGAAAGTTTCTCTGTGCAATCATGCTTTCCCCGAAGCTGTTCGTCAGCGTAAAAGTCTGGTACCCGATGAAGGAGAAAGTTGGATCTGAATTTTTCAAATGCAAAAAGAAGTATTATTCCTTATATGATACTTATATGATGCTAGATGCCCCAGAGTAAAGTATCTCATTTTTTCTGCAGAAATTTTGTTGATCAGAAATTTTTGAGATACATTTCCAGAAACGAATGGCAGACGCATGGCGGTTCCTGAGATGTCTCTGTCTGTTCCCCTGCTGTGTGGGAAGACGGGGGATAGGGGGACCCGCCTGACCGCACGGCAGGGGGATAGCCTGAGCCATTACAGCCCCTGCCACGTGCCTGTAATACGTGGTCTGAAAATACAGCACAAAAGTGGCTGAAAGTATTGTAAATACTGAAAAAAACGGCAATTTTAAAATTTGGCGAAATGGCTTTCTCGCCAAAAACTTTATCAAACTAAAGTGAGGTGTTATTTTGCTGGATAAACGTGTTCTAACTAATACAAAAATATATCAGGAATTGAGCGATACAGACCGGGAATATTGGTTTGATTTTAAGAAAAACAAATTCCTGCATAACATTGATACTTTTTACTATAGTGTAAAATTCATGGAGGACTTTACAGATGATACAAAAGATGCTGCCGTTCTTAAACTTCGGCAATTCTTTGATAAAAAGAAATCTCTGCTTGCTTCCCGGCATGGGGAATCATTACCTGTTTATTTTCCTGGATGTGATCGCTCTCTTAATCTTCGGGCTGGTACTTTTGCTGGATTCTTCAATATATGCCTGGAAAATCCCGAATGGTTCGATATTTTTATTGCTCCTGTTGTCCCTCATGGTTCTGATGGTGGTGTCTCAGTTACTTGTGAGATCGTGGTACAGATTCGATCTTATATGTTGTGGATGTATGGAGTTCATGAGAGTTTTGAACGTTCCTATCGTTTTGTAGAGCAGATCTGTGATGGTTTTGGTTTACATATTGCATACTGTCAGGAAAACAGGATTGATTATTGCTGGCATAGTAATTATTTAAGTAATCCGGAAAAATTTTTTTCACCGGAAAATTTCTACAAGATGCGCGTAGATCGGTTCAAAGATGCTTTGATGCACACAGCGAAAGTTGGTTCGGAAGGATATGAAATTGATTATGTGTCTATGGGAAAAAGATCTGATAAGGTTTTTATCCGTATTTACCTGAAAAGTAAGGAAGTCATAGAAAAGAATTATAAACCCTGGTTCTTTAAAGTCTGGCTGTTTAATGGTCTGATAAATCGGTATGATCTGTATTGTTATGAAGAATGTTATAAAAAACACTCCTGGGAATATCTGGATACGGCAAGACTGAAATATTATTCTGAGTTTGGCAATGACCAGAAGCTTCGGAATCAGTGTAAGGCTGTCGTTGATGAGGATGTGTCCATGTCTCCGGATGTGCTGCATAAACTTGCGGATGCTCTTACACCTAAGATCAACTTGATAATGAACGTTGAATATCAGACGATGCGAAAACATTCCAAGTCTTATCAACTGGTACCGTTTCGGGATAACAGTTCAAAGCTGACCGCAAAAAGAATTTATGATTATCTTGATAACCGGAAGATCATAGCTGATTATCTTACGCAATATGTTTTTCGGATGGTGAAACCGGATGGAGATGTAAATAAGTCAAGGCGTGAATTGTGTGCTTTCTGGTTTGCACTTCGGAGCTGTAAAATGATAGACGTGAAGGTAAAAACGAAAGATGTGAAATTAATCAGACAGTATTGCCGGAAGCTGAATAGTGAGATTATGAAAAAACGGGTTATCAATGCTGCTATAACGTTGGGAATCTATACCCGGGGAATTAACAATGATTCGGTAACACAGGATTGTGTCGAAGCTCTCTGTCAGTTGAATGATAATGATATACATGATGCTTTTCGCTATAAACAGAAAAAAGCCCGCCAATTCAATGCGAGTGAACTGGCGGAAACTTATGTTGATAGTGATATGCACGAGTATCAGATAGTTAATATCAGTACTGGTGAATTGCTTAATGACATAATACCATAATAGTTTCATGATTACAATGAAAAGAATGTATCTCGACAAGCAGGCAGCTCCGTGCCGATCGGAAAGTACTGCAGAAAAAAATGAGATACAAAAGGAGAAATAATGGATATAACATTAAAACAGGCATATGATATATTTATAGCTGACCGGGAAACTTCCTGTGCTGATGAAACGATTATATATTATCGGGAAAACCTGACCAATTTTTTTAAATATTGTTCGGATTGTTTTTATAAACCATATGATCAGATTCTGTGTGTAGATATGACCAGGGAGATTTTTTCCAATTACATAAAATACCTCCGGCGCAGACCTAAATTTTATAATCATCCTTTCCTGGATCCATCCGATGATGTTCTTTCAGCTACCAGCGTTCGGACATACTGCCGTTCTATCAAGGTTTTTGGAAGTTTCTGTGAGGAAAACGATTATTGTAGGGATTTTACAAAAGGTGTTAAATTACCTAAAGATGATTCCGGCGAGATCATTCCTCTTTATGAATCAGAAGTTAAGATGATAGATAAGTGCTGCAACTTAAAGACAGAGCTTGGGCTTCGTAACTGGTGTATTGTTCATTTAATGCTGGATGCCGGATTACGGTCATCCGAGGTTATCAACCTGCGTTTCTGCGATCTGATGTTTGATAAGAACATTATTCAGATCTGGAAGGGTAAAGGTTCAAAGACCCGATTGCTGATCTTATGCCCCAGGCTTAAGGTCAATATCATGAAATATTGTGTTCTGTATCGGAATTATACACAGCTTCCGGAAAATACAAGGGTATTTATCCAGATGAAAAAGCATGAACCAATTAACTCTAATGTGCTTAAACAGTTTTTTTCCCGATTAAAGAAAAAAACAGGGATTGAACGGGTTCATCCGCACTTATGCCGGCATACCTTTGCAACTTCATATATTCTTGGTGGTGGAAGTCTCGAAATGCTGCGCCTACTTCTCGGTCATTCTGATTATGACGTTACACGGATGTATCTGCATCTTGCACATCAGTCCCAGATGCTGCATTCTGATGTGTATAAGCTTGATCCGGTATACTTCAAAAAACTCACTTGATACCTTTTCGGCATTATGGAAGTTCTGACATAATGCCGAAAACTAAAGGTGTCCGGGCTTGTCCCAGATACCTTTTTTCTGACTATTTCTTTCCAACACAACAAAAAACACCGTCCCCGCAGCTCCCATGTCTGCAAAAACAGTGCTTTTAGTGCGTCTTCAGGGGTTCGAACCCTGGACACCCTGATTAAGAGTCAGGTGCTCTACCAACTGAGCTAAAGACGCATTTTATATTATTTCCTGTCCTGTGTTTCTTTTGTTCCCTCAAGACAAGATGTATTATACGTCAGGGTTCGGATAAAGTCAACACCTTTTTTAAATTTTTTTATTTTTTTCTTTTTTATTTTTTGTATCTTCATTTGGTGCAATTTTATCAAGAGTTTCCCTGGCTTCTGACAGGGATTTACGTACACGGGTGGCATGTGTATTCAGAAGTCTGTGTTCATAATTAAACTGATGGACAAGACTCTGGAAATTCCTTTTCATAAAAAACAGCCTCCGGGATCTGTTTTTATAATATATTCCCGGAACAGCCGCTTTGTGAATATGACTCTTTCAGCTTATAGCTGTAAAACTGCCTTACGCCATCCATTTCTCCTTCTTCCACCAGTTTCTCATCAGTATCACTGCAAGAAGCGCTGTAAGAAAATCAGAAACTGCCTGTGCAGCCAGCACACCATTATATCCTGCTATTTTAACTGCTACAGCCAGAACTATGGCAAAGATCACACCCTGTCTGCTGACAGACAGAAGAAACGCACCCACAGCCCGCCCGGCAGACTGGAAAGTACAGGTACTGATCAGAACCACACCCATAAATACCATTCCCGCCAGTTGAAGCCTCAGCATAAGAGTACCATTTTCCACTATGGAAGGATCCTTCATGAATACCCCCACCAGCCAAGGAGCCAGAACTCCCAGGATGATCATCAGTCCAAGAGCCAGAGCCCCTTCAAATATGTAGGCAAATTTCAAGGTCTCCTTAAGACGCTGTTTGTTTTTTGCCCCGTAATTATAGCCGATCAGAGGCTGTCCTCCAAAGGCAAAACCAACCAGAACCAGTGCGGCGATCATATTGATCTTCATAACGATTCCCATTGCCGCCACCTTGTCATCTCCAAATCCCAGAAGTGCCCTGTTTGTCAGTGTAACTCCAATACTCTGCATCAGATTGGTGACAGATGCCGGAATTCCGATGGCAAACACCGCACCAATTTCAGCCATGGAAATATGGAATCCCTTCAGGCTGACAGACAGTGCTTTACTCTTTTTAATAAGAAACCATACAAAGAAAATATCTGTACATACATTTCCAAGTACAGTTGCAATGGCGGCTCCTGCCGCGCCCCATCCCAGGCCAAAGATCATAACAGGATCCAGGATGATATTCACCACAGCACCAAGAACGGATCCTATCATGGACGCTGTAGCAAATCCCTCTGTACGCAGCTGGTTTGACGGTGTCAGTGCAACAATAATAAAAGGCGCCCCCAGCGCAATACATGTGTAATACTGGGAAGCATATTTCCAGGTAGCCTCACCTGCACCCAGAAGTCCCAGAACCGGAGTCCGGAAGATCATCAGTATCGCCGCCACCAGGATTCCGCAGATGATCGCTCCATAGAAACTGAACACACTGACCCTTTTTCCATCATCAAATTTCTTTTCTCCGAAAAGTCTTGAGATAAAGGAACTTCCTCCAAGCCCGAAAATATCTCCAAGAGCGATCATCAGAGTAAATACAGGTGTTCCCAGTGCCACTCCCGCCACCAGATCCGTATTTCCCGTTCCTGCTATAAAATAGGTATCTACCATATTATACACCAGCGATACCACCATACTGAAAACCACCGGAAGCGCCAGCTTCATATAGGCTTTTGGCACAGGATATTTTTCAAAAATTTCATCTCTCATTTTATTGTCTCGAATTATTTCTGTCTGATCACCATTTTGCAAATAGGATTTCCCATTGAGGAAAACTTCTCCTCATATTCTGTCATCACATTTCCCTTTACCAGTTCTTCATCATGATGAAGATCAAAGGTGCAGACCTCCAGATCCCAGTCCGCTTCCTTCACTTCCTCCAGGGAAAAATCAAAAAGCCCCCGGTTGTCTGTCTTAAACTCCACAACGCCCTCTTTTTTCAGGATCTGCTCATATCTTTTCAGGAATTCCCGGGATGTGAGACGTCTCTTTGCATGGCGTGCTTTCGGCCACGGATCTGAAAAGTTCAGATAAATCCCATCCACCTCATCCTTCTCAAAGATATCCGGCAGAAGTCTGGCATCTACTCTGAGAAAAACAAGATTGGAAAAAGTTTCTCCTTCTTTCTCCAGCTCTTCTCTTTTCTGCAATGCACGCAGCAGCACACTGTCATACATCTCGATCCCGATGAAATTTTTCTCCGGATGAAGCCTTGCCATATCCATGATAAAACGGCCTTTTCCCATGCCTACTTCAAGAAAAAGCGGTTTCTCCTCCTCAAATACTTCTGACCATTTTCCCTTAAACTGCTGCGGCTCGTCAATGACCCAGCCACACTCCAGAATGGCATCCTTTGCCCCGGGAATATTTCTTAAACGCATAATATAACCTCCAAATAAAAACCTTCTGATTGACAATCATTACAACTATACACGTAAATGCCATCATTTCGCAAGAAAAATTTTATCCTATAATCCTTCATTTGAAAAAAATTTAACAAGTTTTTAGTTGTTTTTACCGAATAAAAGGTGTATCATATAGAAATCAATTATTGATAATACACAAATAAGGAGGGCGCAATGGAACAAATTTTGAACAAACTTTCAGAAATTGAAGCCATGGCAAATGCGATCATGCAGGATGCCACCCGACAGAAGCAGGCTCTCTCTGAGGAAGCTGAAAAAAAGACCAGGGAATTTGACGCAGGTCTCGAGAAAGAAACCGGCGAACAGATCCTCAAAATACGGAACGATCTGGAACAGGAAAAGGATGTCAGGATCGCACAACTTCGCCAGGCAACTGAAGAACAGCTTACCAGACTTGACTCCTACTATGAAGCCAATCATGAACAGCTCGTCACAGAACTGTTTCGCAAAATAACCGAAACCTGAAAGGAAAGGAAGTGATCCCATGGGTACTGTCCTCTCATACAGCGGGCTTTCCACCAAGATCCGTGCCATGCAGAGCAGACTTGTGACAGATGAGCAGCTTGAAGAGATCATTCAGCTTCCCAATGTCCCCCAGGTAACCGCCTATCTGAAGAGAACGCCTGAATACCAGAAGCTCTGGTCCGGCCTGGATGAGAATGAACTCCATCGCGGACAGGTAGAGAAGCTTCTGAAGAAATCCATATTCAGCAACTTTTCCAGGCTTTACCACTTTGCCAATCAGGAACAGCGGAAGTTCCTCACCCTTTATTCCAAGAGATACGAGATCCGTGTCCTCAAGGAGATCATGACCAATCTCTTTGACCACAGAGCTACAGATCCTGTAGATATCTTTCCATATAAAGAGTATTTTCTCCATCATTCCCAGTTGGATCTGGAACGTCTGACAGCCTGTACTACAATGGAAGAATTTGTGGCTGCACTGAAAGGCAATGATTTTTATTTTCCTCTTTCCGCAGTAAGCGAACGTGGAAATGCCACTCTGTTTGATTATGGTATGGCTCTTGATCTTTCGTATTTTTCACAGATCTGGAATGTGCGGAAGAAACTCTTTAAGGGAAATGATCTGGCACAGATCACAAAGGCCTACGGTGAAAAATTCGACATGCTGAACCTGCAGTTCATCCAACGTTCCAGACGGTGCTTCAATATGGAACCGGCAGCTATCTATGCACTGCTGATCCCAATGAACTACAAGCTGAAGCAGGAAGAGATCCACTCCATGGTAGAGGCCCCTACCTACGAAGAAACCCGGCGCGTCTTTGCCGGAACCTACTATGGTAAACGGTATGACAAGCTTGACATTGCCAATCTGGAGGAATTCTATAATTATATACTCCGCAGTATCCTGGAACGGGAAGCCCGCAAAGATCCCTATTCCGTGGCAGTCATCTACTCCTATCTTTACCATAAGGAACATGAAGTCAACCGCCTGACCATTGCCCTTGAGTGCGTGCGCTATGGGGTATCGCCAGAGCAATCCATGCGTTATATACGCAATGGTTAATAACCAGGAGGTAACAACGTGATTGAAAAAATGAATTTTCTGAGCATCACCGGTCCCAAGGCAGATATCGACCGGGTTGTAAACACCTACCTGTGCAAGTACGAGATCCATCTGGAAAACGCCCTCTCAGAGCTGACCACTGTAGAAAATCTCTCCCCTTTTCTGGAGGTGAACCCCTACAGAGATGCGCTGAATATCATAAATACTCTCTACGAAGAACTTGGAAAACCCATACAGACTTCCACCTCTTCCGTGAGTATTGAAAAGGCTCTTTCCCTTGCAGATGAGATCCAGGATGAAATGAACCGCAATTCTCAGGTGCAGACACAGCTTGAAAATGACTGTGCTTCACTTGAAGAATCCCTGCGCATCATCCGTCCATTCAGAAATATCAACTATGATCTTTCCAGTATACTGCATTTTCACTTTCTCCATTTCCGTTTCGGAAGGATTGAAAAGCAGTATTTTGAAAAGTTCAAGAGTTATATTTACGATAACCTGAACACTGTTTTTCTTAAATGCGATGAAGATGACCAGTACATCTGGGGACTTTATTTTGTTCCCAGACAGGAGGCGCACAAGATCGATGCAGCCTACTCTTCCATGCATTTTGAGCGGATCTTTATTCCGGATCAGTACAAAGGCACTGCACAGGAAGCTTTTTCCGGTCTGTCCGCACAGTATGAAAGGGCTGTCAGCGACCTGAAAGATCAGAAAGAAAAGCGGCGTACCTATCTTATCTCCCACCAGGAAGAAATCCTTTCTGCCAGAGATACGATCCTTCAGTTTTCCAGGAATTTCGATGTGCGCAAAGCTGCTGCCTGTACAGGAAACCATGAGAATTTCTATATTCTCTGCGGCTGGATGACCGAAAAAGATACCAGGGCTTTTCAGGCAGATATTGCCAGCGACGAAAGGATCTTCTGTCTGGTTGACGGTGAGGATACCGATGTACCGGAACACAATCCTGCACATCAGCCGCCTACCAAGCTTAAGAATCCCAAGCTTTTCAAACCATTTGAAATGTATGTAAAAATGTACGGACTTCCCGCTTACGGCGAGATGGATCCTACCTGGTTCGTTGCCATCACCTACTCCTTTATCTTCGGAGCCATGTTCGGTGATGCAGGACAGGGACTTGTACTTTTCCTTGGCGGACTTGCGCTGTACCATTTCAAACACATTGATCTGGCCGGCATCGTAAGCTGCGCAGGTGTTTTTTCAACCTTCTTTGGAGTCATGTTCGGAAGCATCTTCGGCTTCGAGGATATTATCCCCGCAGTCTGGCTGAGGCCAATGAACAACATGACGACCATACCTTTTATCGGAAAACTGAATACTGTATTTATCATAGCCATTGGCTTTGGCATGGGTATCATTCTTCTGTGTATGATCTTCAATATCATCAACTCCATCCGGATGCATGATGTGGAGAAAACCTGGTTTGACACCAATGCAGTGGCAGGACTCGTATTCTACGGTTCCGCAGTTCTGTGTATCGGACTTTTTGTTTCCGGTCACAGTGTACCTGGCGGTGCAGTCCTTGCTGTCATGTTCGGTGTTCCTCTTCTTCTCATCTTCTTTAAGGAGCCGCTTACCAACCTTGTACAGAAGAAAGCAGAGATCATGCCGGCAGAAAAAGGAATGTTTATTGTACAGGGAATCTTTGAAATGTTTGAAGTTCTCCTGAGCTACTTTTCCAACACACTTTCCTTCGTGCGAATCGGCGCATTTGCAGTCAGCCATGCAGCCATGATGGAGGTTGTACTTATGCTTGCAGGAGCAGAAAGCGGCAGCCCCAACTGGGTTGTCATTGTTCTTGGAAACCTGTTTGTATGCGGTATGGAGGGCCTGATCGTAGGTATCCAGGTACTCCGTCTGGAATATTACGAAATGTTCAGCCGTTTTTACAAAGGAAGCGGACGGAAATTCGAGCCGTTCTGCTCCAAAAACTATAAAAGGAATTAATAAGGAGGTCATTATCATGACAGTCATTACACAGATCACAATCGCAGTTGCACTTGTACTCAGCATCATCCTTCCCTTTGGATATTATCTTCTTGGCGAAAAAAGCCGTGGCCGCTACAAAACAGCCCTCGGCGTTAATGCCTTTTTCTTCTTTGGTATCATGCTTGTAGCCATTGCTGTTACATTTGCAGGAGGTTCTTCTGTACAGGCTGCTTCCGGTTCTGAAGCAGGTCTCGCAACAGGTATGGGTTACATTGCAGCAGCTCTCGTTACAGGTCTTTCCTGTATCGGTGGTGGTATTGCCGTTGCCAGTGCGGCAAGCGCAGCTCTCGGTGCGATCAGCGAGGATCAGAGTATTCTTGGTAAATCCCTGATCTTTGTAGGTCTTGCAGAGGGTGTTGCTCTCTACGGACTGATCATTTCCTTCATGATCCTGGGACAGCTTTAAGATGCAGATGTATCTTATCAGCGACAATATCGATACCCTGACAGGAATGAGACTGGCTGGTGTGGAGGGTGTTGTGGTACATGAGCGAGACGAACTCAAGGAAGCTCTGGAGCATGCCATCGCCAACAAAAATATCGGGATCATACTCCTGACCGAGAAATTCGGCCGGGAGTTCCCCGCTATCATTGATGACGTAAAGCTCCATCACCGCACTCCTCTTATCATCGAAATTCCTGACAGACATGGTACCGGCCGCAGGCCTGATTTTATCACTTCATATGTAAATGAGGCAATCGGATTAAAATTATAGGCAGGTGATAATATTATGACAATCGAAGAAAAGCTTACGCATTTCTATGACACCTCCGTTGAGGTGGCCCGCCAGGAAGCAGCCAAAATCATCGAAGAGCACAGAAAAGCTCTGGATGAAGCTCTGGCGGAACATAAAAAAGCAGCTCTCCAGGATGCGGAAAACTCCCGGAAAGCTGAGATTGAGAATGCACGCCGTGAGGTAAACAAAGCCCTCTCTGCAGAGCAGCTCACCATTAAACGTAACTGGACCACCAAGCAGAACAACCTGAAAGAAAAGCTTTTTGCAGAGGTAAAAGAGCACATCTCCAGCTTCATGGCATCTCCCGAATACGAAGATTATCTCTGCCACAAAATCCAGGCAGCCATTGATTTCGCAGACAAGGACGAGATCCAGATCTATCTTTCCTCCACTGATGAGGCTCATCTGAAACCTCTCATCCAGAAAACAGGATTTCCGGTTCAGCTTTCAGAGGAAACTTTTATGGGAGGTATCAAAGCCATGATCCCTCACAAGAATATTCTTATTGACAATTCCTTTGACCAGGGATTCCAGGCAGCATACAAAGAATTCAAATTTGACGGAGGTCCAGCACATGAGTAAAACAGGTATTATCTACGGTGTCAATGGCCCTGTCATCTATCTGAAAGGAGACACCGGCTTCAAGATTTCCGAAATGGTTTATGTAGGTCCCGAAAAACTTGTAGGCGAGGTCATCGGACTCAAAAAAAACATGACAACTGTCCAGGTCTTTGAGGAAACTACAGGCTTAAAACCAGGCCAGACTGTTACAGGAACAGGAGATGCCATCTCCGTACTTCTGGGGCCCGGAATCATCCACAATATTTTTGACGGTATCCAGAGACCTCTGGCAGAGATCGCCAAAGCCTCCGGCAAATATATTTCCCGTGGTGTCAGCGTAGATTCTCTTGACACCGAAAAAAAATGGAATACACACATCACTGTAAAAGAAGGCGATATTATCGGTGCAGGCACCATTATTGCGGAGACCCAGGAAACCGACTCCATTCTCCACAAATCCATGGTACCGCCTGCCATCGACCACGGAACAGTTATCCATGCTGCCCCGGACGGTGAATATACAGTTCTTGAGCCGATCGTGACCATCCGTCTCGATGACGGAACAGAAAAAGAACTTGCCCTTGCACAGAAATGGCCTATCCGTATTCCAAGACCTACCCATAAACGTTTCCCGGCAAGTATTCCTCTTCTTACAGGACAGAGGATCCTGGACACACTTTTCCCCATTGCAAAAGGCGGAACTGCTGCAGTACCGGGAGGTTTCGGTACAGGAAAAACCATGACGCAGCACCAGATCGCCAAGTGGTCTGATGCAGATATCATTATCTACATTGGCTGCGGTGAACGTGGAAATGAGATGACACAGGTCCTTGAGGACTTCAGCAAACTGATCGACCCCAAATCCGGAAACCTGATGATGGACAGAACCACCCTTATTGCCAACACTTCCAACATGCCTGTTGCAGCACGTGAGGCCTCTATCTACACAGGTGTTACACTTGCGGAATATTACCGCGATATGGGCTATGATGTGGCAATCATGGCAGATTCCACTTCCCGATGGGCAGAGGCTCTCCGTGAGCTTTCCGGACGTCTGGAGGAAATGCCTGCCGAAGAAGGATTCCCGGCTTACCTCGCTTCCAAACTTTCCGCATTCTATGAACGAGCAGGCATGATGCAGAACTTAAACGGAACAGAAGGTTCTGTATCTATCATCGGTGCGGTTTCCCCACAGGGTGGTGATTTCTCCGAACCGGTAACACAGAACACCAAACGTTTTGTCCGCTGTTTCTGGGGACTGGACAAGGCTCTCGCCTATGCCCGCCATTTCCCTGCCATCCAGTGGCTCACCAGTTACAGTGAATATCTGGAAGACCTGACTCCCTGGTACAGAGAGCATGTTTCCCCGAAATTTGTCTATGACAGAAACCAGATCATGGCCATCCTCAACCAGGAAAGTTCTCTTATGGAGATCGTAAAGCTGATCGGAAGCGATGTACTTCCGGATGACCAGAAACTGACTCTGGAAATCGCCAGAGTGATCCGCCTGGGCTTCCTTCAGCAGAACGCTTTTCACCAGGAAGACACCAGTGTCCCAATGGAAAAACAGCTCAAAATGATGGAGACTATCCTCTATCTCTATGAAAAATGCCGTGCTCTTGTTAATCGCGGCATGCCTGTTTCCATTCTGAAAGAGGACAGGATCTTTGAAAAGATCATTGCCATCAAATACGATGTGCCAAATAATGAACTGGACCGGTTCGATGAATACCGCAAAGATATCGACAGATTTTATGACAATGTATTAGAGAAAAACGGCTAAAGGAGGGAATAGTTTATGGCAATCGAATATTTAGGCCTCAGCGAGATAAACGGCCCTCTGGTTGTCCTGGAAGGTGTAAAAAACGCATCCTACGAGGAAATCGTTGAATTTCACATGGAGGACGGCACACAGAAGATCGGCCGTATCGTGGAGATCTACGAGGACAAGGCTGTTATACAGGTTTTTGAGGGAACAGACAGTATGTCCCTCAGCAATACACACACCCGTCTTACCGGGCATCCCATGGAGATCGGACTTTCTCCGGAGATCCTTGGCAGAACTTTTAACGGTATCGGCCAGCCTGTTGACGGGCTTGGAGATATCACACCGGAGGTCAGCCTGAACATCAACGGGCTGCCTCTGAACCCTGTAACACGTGAATATCCACGAAACTACATCAATACAGGAATCTCTGCCATTGACGGACTGACCACACTGATCCGTGGACAGAAACTTCCTATTTTTTCCGGAAACGGACTTCCACATGACAAACTGGCTGCACAGATCGTCCAACAGGCTTCTCTTGGAAGCGATTCCGACGAAAAATTTGC
The DNA here is from genome assembly GCA_934373235.1 of uncultured Blautia sp. GTDB lineage: Bacteria > Bacillota > Clostridia > Lachnospirales > Lachnospiraceae > Blautia_A. Next base: position 20,293 of record CAKROW010000033.1, read on the forward strand.
CATTGTCTTTGCAGCAATGGGTGTCAAATACGACGTAGCGGAATTTTTCCGCAGAACCTTCGAGGAAAGCGGTGCATCCGACCATGTTGTCATGTTCCTGAACCTTGCCAATGACCCTGTAGTTGAGCGACTTCTTACCCCGAAGATCGCACTGACAGCCGCAGAATACCTTGCCTTTGAAAAAGGTATGCATATCCTGGTAATCCTTACTGATATAACCTCCTTCTGTGAGGCCATGCGAGAGGTTTCCTCCTCAAAGGGTGAGATTCCTTCCAGAAAGGGTTATCCCGGATATCTTTACAGCGAGCTTGCCACACTTTATGAGCGTGCCGGAATCGTCCGGGGCGGCACAGGTTCCGTAACACAGATCCCTATCCTGACCATGCCAAACGATGACATCACCCATCCAATCCCTGACCTTACCGGTTATATCACAGAAGGACAGATCGTACTGGACAGACAGCTTCACGGTCAGGCTATCTATCCGCCTATCAATGTACTGCCATCCCTCTCCCGTCTCATGAAAGACGGAATCGGCGAGGGATTCACACGCGCAGATCATCAGGATGTAGCCAACCAGCTTTTCTCCTGCTATGCAAAGGTGGGAGATGCCCGTGCTCTGGCATCTGTTATCGGCGAGGATGAGCTTTCTCCTCTTGATAAGCGGTATCTGGTATTTGGAAAAGCCTTTGAGGCAGAGTTTGTAGGACAGTCTGAGACAGAGAACCGCAGTATCACAGAAACCCTGGATAAAGGCTGGGAACTTCTGGGACTTCTCCCAAGAGAAGAGCTGGATCGTATTGATACCAGAGTTCTTGACCAGCATTATAAAGAAACCGTCCGTTAGTGAGGTGATTTTATGGATCCTAATACCTTCCCCACCAAGGGAAATCTTATATTAGCCAAAAATTCCCTGGCACTTTCCAGGCAGGGTTATGAGCTGATGGACAAAAAACGTAACATTCTCATCCGTGAAATGATGGATCTTATTGATCAGGCAAAGGATATCCAGACCCAGATCGATGAGACCTTCCAGACAGCCTATGCAGCTCTGCAGAAAGCCAACATGGAGATCGGAATTGCCTTTGTACAGCAGATTTCCTACACAGTTCCTGTGGAGGATTCCATCCGGATCAAAACCCGAAGTGTTATGGGAACGGAAATTCCCCTTGTGGAATATGACAAGTCCGGAAATACACCTACTTATGCCTATTACAGTACCAAACTGTCCCTGGACGAAGCCAAGGCTGCTTTTGAGCGGGTGAAGGAACTTTCCATCCGCCTTTCCATGATTGAAAATGCCGCCATCCGCCTTGCCACTAATATCAAAAAAACACAGAAGCGCGCCAACGCCCTGAAAAACATCACCATCCCAAGATACGAAACCCTTACAAAAGATATTTCCAATGCTTTGGAGGAAAAAGAGCGTGAGGAGTTTACAAGACTTAAAGTGATCAAACGAATGAAGCAGAATGGCTGATCTGATACCTGAATACAGATTTTCAGAAGTACTCCCCTTCCCCGGGGAGTATTTTTGTATGTTATATTGCATTGTGGATATCTTTATAGTTACGCCGCAAAATGTTCGTGCAGTACGGACATTGTGTGCATATGGACTACATTTACTTACACCATGCGACACAACTCTCCAATATTATTATATTATGTGAATTCAATTAATATTGTCAGATTAATTATTTTTTTTCGACATAATTATACCTTTTTCACAAAATATAATATGATATTTAGAATATAAAAATGTCAATAGATTTTGGTTCTTTTTTCCCGTTTTATGTCGATTTATGCTTATTTAACAAAACATGTGTTTCAATTTTTTTATGTAAATCTGTTCATCCACAAACTTATCCTTGTGGATAATGTGGATAACTTTGTGCATAACTTGATTCTGAGCCACTTTTCAGACTTTGGGCCTGTGGACAACTTTTTGGATAGTTTTTCACTTATCCACCTTCTTTCGACAGGATTTGTGCAATTTGCCAGAAGGGGTATTTTCCTGTTTTTTACTCTGTCTGCAAAGAAATCCGAAGCTTGACTTTTGGATGTTTTTTTGTTAAGGTGATTACACTAAAACGCAGGGCAAACACGGCAGAATTACTGCTTCAATGATTCCCTGGTGTGGATTTTTCAGTTCCGGACTTTTTTCGCCACACAGTCGGTTACACGGCTGTGTGGCTTTTTGTATGTCACAGTTTCCGGAATTTACTGTTACAATCATTACAAAGGAGGCATTTATTTCCATGAACGACACGTTTATGAAAGAAAAACCTGTAGGGCCTTTACTTGCGTCCATGGCACTGCCGTCATTTCTGATCTCGTTTTTGAATTCTGTACTGTCTGCCTATTCAGACAGTTATGTGGTGATCCTGGGTATTTATTACAAGCTGCAGACTTTCCTGTATCTTCCTGGTGTCTTCTGTATCAGTTACCGCCTCCGGTGCTCTGGAAGGCCTGGGAAAAGGCCCACAGTCCCTCGTGATCTCTCTTTCCCGGTATGTCATTGTCATCATGCCTGCTGCCTTCATTCTGTCCAGGCTTTTTGGTCCTTCCGGTGTCTGGAATGCTTTCTGGATCACGGAAATTATTACTGCAGCGGTTGCATTTACCGTTTACAGACAAACACTGGGAAAGGCGTAGATAACAAAAAAGCTTTGATCTCCCAATTCCACCGGAGGGATCAAAGCTTTTTTTATTCTGTATATTATTCCACAAATGTCCCCACTGCAGCCGGAGCACGGTAATTATAATCAGACACCTTGATCCCTGTTGCTGCTGTGCTGGCATGGACGATCCTGCCATCTCCAATATAGAGGGCAACATGATCGATCCCTCCGTCACCGTAAAATACCAGGTCTCCGGCTTCTATATCTTCTACCGCTTTCTTCTGCGAAGCATTACACTGATCTGCTGCCACACGCGGCAGTTCATATCCAAACTGTGCAAACACAGACATTACAAATCCGGAACAATCTGCCCCGTTTGTAAGGCTTGTCCCACCGTAAACATAAGGGTTTCCCACAAACTGCAGGGCAAAATCCACAATTTCCTGTCTTTTAGCCACTCGGGCTTCCTCTGCCTTTCCGGCTTCTTCTTCCGCTTTCCGGGCAGCCTCCTCCTCGGCAGCTTTCCGTGCGGCTTCTGCCTCTTCGGCTTTCCTTTTCTCAATGACTGCCTCAGCTTCTGCTTTCTTCTCCTGATACTCCTTCGCCTCAGCTTCTGCTTTCTGTGCCACCTCACTGGCAAAGCTGCTCATCACACCGCCGGTCGTGTCTGTTCCATCTGAAAAAGAATCATCACAGAAGATCTCCTCCACATCTGCGTCCTCTACAGTATCAGCCATAACTCCAACCGGACTCACCGCCAGAAACATTGCACCAAGTAATACAGCAGTTATCTTTTTATACATAAAATACCTCTCTTAAGCATACCTGAAATGTTTTCTCAAATACGCTCCAACACACCTGTTATCAGTTCGCAATTGTTACATTTATGTTAAATTTGTTACGTAAGTGTGTATACTACCATATCACAAGCAGGCTTGTCAAACCTTTTCACGGATTTTTCACAGTCTGGTGGGAGGCATATATTTTTATTCTGATTTTTGTTATAATAAAATAAATACTTTCAATTCACCTGATTATACAAAGGAGTATCCTATGAACACCTACAGAATACATGGCGATAATATCGTGGAATGTGAACGTATCGTAACTCTTATCAAATCTGAAATAAAACCTGTCACCTGTACATATTCACTTGCCAGCCCTTCCACCATCACTGTTGACCTTGAATTTTTCTACCTGAAAAAAAATTATACCTGGCACCTTGAACTGCTTCCCGGCTTTAATAAATCCGGACGAAAACGCTGGCCTTCAAATATTTTTGATTCTTTACAGAAAAATGGCAGTTTTCTGGAAGAAACACCAGACGTAATCCTTACAAAAATTGATGAAAATACAGAAACCATTCTTTGTGCCATTGAGTTCTGCAGCGCACTTCAGGCAGGCAATCAGGCATGGCAGAGAAGCGGCCGGGCTTTTTCCACAGGCAGGGCTTTTTGTCCCTATCTGTATATCGTGGACTTTGTAAAATATGAGCTTAATCCTGTCACACGTACCCGGAAAACTCTTCGTTTTCCTAATCCGGCGGTACCATACAGTTATATTAACTTTTCAAAAAATATCGGAAATTTTGTTGCTCAGATCTACGTCCGTTCTGAAGATTTTGATATTGCTTCAGATCCGGATTTATCAGGATTTAATGAGAATAATTTTGGCGAAACAGAATTATGCCGCTATATTGTCAGAACAATGTGCGGCATAGATACCTCCAGAGAAGAAAAAATCATTTCTGAAAAAAATCTGAATATTGTACTTTTTCTTGCAGGTACACTAAAAAGCAAACATAGTAATTTCACACCGGAACAATGGCTGAGATTATCTTCTTATGACCAGAATATCATTGATTATTCTCTGGAACACACCACTTTTCCATTTAGGAAAAAAATGGCCACCAAGAGCAGCCACGGACATGTTTCTGATTTTCTGAAATATATTGCTGAAATCAGTATCGGACTTACATCCAGTGATCTTCCTGCCGGTATTATTCCAGGAAACATGCGGTGTGCTCTGGCCAAAAAAATGAAGACTCTGTATCCTGAATATGATCAGAATATACTGGGTAAAATCGCCAGTTCTTCCGGTCCCCTGATCATCTGTATTGTCAAGGGCTTCAAACCTGGCGGCGATGACAACCGTCCTGACCGCGGAGTATTGCCTCTTACAGCTATGCTCTCAGGTACCCAGGTTGAAACTTTAACATATATTTACGGACCCATCATAGAGCGAAATTACACAAAACTGATGAATGATCCTGCAAAGCTGGCTTCCTCTAATGGATTCTGGAAAGCATTTCTTTCCCTAAGTGATTTCGTAGCCCTGGATTCACCAATTCTCAAATCCGGTACTCTCACAGAAGCCCGGACTTTACTGGATACTTCTCTTTTAAAAAAGAAATATACAGGACAGATATCCCATTCTTCCCTGTCTGCACCTCTGTTCCCGGGAAAAGTACAGGAGTTTCATGAGGACGATGTTGATACCGGTATCCATTATGTATTTGCCCATCTTATGGCAACTGTCTGTTTTGAGGGATTATGTAATCCTCCCGGAGGAGACTGGAGTGGAATTTCCATCCTTAACGACCACTTCGTGGAAAGGCGGTGGCTGTCTCTCCCCAGAGTAAGCAAGGATATCCTGGGCAAACGCCCGGATCATCTTTATGAGATTTTTCATGTCTGGGATATTAAGGAGCCTGTTCTGCTTATTATTGAATCAAAGGAATTTTCTTCTTCCCTGGAAAACCAGGTTGGCATCGAATTAAAAAATTACCTGCATTATTTAATGAATTTTGCTCCAAATGTAGAGCGGATTCTTACAGCCCCTGATCCGGTTTGGCAAAGAGCAAAAGCAGATAACAAAACAGATATTGCTTCTTTTAAACTGATCTCTGCGGCTGCCTATCTTAAAGAAAAAGCGCAGTGTGATGATGAAGTCTACGAAAAAACCGGCTGCGATATGCTTTTTATCATGGAGCCACAAGGTCCTGGCTGGAAAATCCGTATCTCCACACAGACCGTAGATGCCTGCCTGCTGAAAAACTATATCCGGCATACTGTTTATGAATTTTCTGATATCATCATCGAATAATACAAAAAGTCTGCTTGCAGAATTACCAGTTCAGATACAGAGATTCAAAAACCTGTTTTTTCTCTTTATCCATAACTTTTTTGAAACTGGAATTTCCTGAAGGAATCATCTCATGTCTCTTATACAATCCTTCAGGAAGTTCTACTGAAAAATCATCTTCCCCTCTTGTTCCATCAAATGATAACATGTAACGAATTCCCCTGTGATTCAGTTCATCCAGATAATCAAAAAATTTTTCAAAATCAATTTTTCCGTAATATCTTCCCTTTGTATGAAAATAAGGTGGATCAAGATAAACAAGATCCCTGGCAGATGCATTCTGAGTAGTCACAAAATAATCCTGTGCATAAAAATCTGCACTCTGAATATGCCCGGACCAGTCATAAATAATTTTCTCAAGACGTTCCGGAGCAATCCCCGGTCTTGTGTGATGAAAAGAATTGTTAAATTCTCCCTGAGCGTTAAATCTTATCAGACCATTAACACAGGTTCTTGAAAGGAACAGCAGATCTTCAGGTTTATGTTCTTTGTTAAAATCATCCCTTATCTTATAATAAACCTGATATCCTTCGTTCTGCAGTTTTTCCCATTTTACTTTATATTCATATGCAAGCTGTTCCGGTTCATTTTTTATCTTATTCCACAAATCTATTAATGGCCGGCAGATGTCTCCGCAGACAGCTTTTTCCGGATTTATGGCATACAGCATGGAGCCTCCGCCAATAAAAGGTTCATAATATTTTTCAAAGCTTTCAGGCAGAAACTTTTTGATCCTTTCTGCCTGACTACGTTTACTTCCGCTCCATTTGATCACAGGATTAAACATTGGATGCTTCCTCCCCACCGCTTTCTTTTTTGAGTATTTCTTCCGGCTCCAGTTCAAGATATTCACACAGTTTTACAAATGCTGAGGAAAATGGAGTTTTTCCATTGAGATATTCATAAATAGTCGGTTTTGAGACGCCGGATTTTGCTGCCAATTCATTAATGGACTTTACATCTTTTTCGATCATCTGCTTGCGGAGCACTTTTTCATCAATTATCATTTTTTTCAATTCATCCACCTCCTGATCAGATTGGCAGTCTCATCTGTCCATCTTCATCATACTGTGATTTTGTATTTTCCAGACGTTTTTCTGCAATCTCACAATAATCTTTTTCCATTTCTATTCCAAGATACCTGCGTCCTGTCATTTTTGCAGTCACACATTCACTTCCTGCGCCTGCAAAAGGCGTAAATACCAAATCTCCTTCTTGTGAAGTAAGCCTTATCATTCTCTCCAGGATTCTTACCGGTTTTTGAGTAGGATGTTTTCCATATGCAAGTTCTTCTTTTTTCTTATTGTTGGGAATATCCCATACTGTACGCATCTGTTTTCCCTGGGTTTTCAGGCCATCATATGAAAAATCTCCATTCTTGGAATATTCATAATCAAAGTAGTATTCTCTCTTTTTTCCACCTTTATTGACCCACAGAACAGTCTCGTGGCTTGCAGTCATACGTCTGCCTGCAAGATTCGGGAAGGCATTTCTCTTGTACCAGATAATCTCATTTATGATCTCAATTCCTAATTTCTGGCAAAAAACATTGATGATCCCAATATTATGATAAGTTCCAAAAATCCACATGGAACCTGTAGGTTTTAATATTCTCTGCGCCTCTTTCAGCCATTCTTCTGTAAATACCATGTAAGCTTCAAAAGAATAATCATCCCAGTCCTGCATGACTTTATTCCAGTTTCCACCCAGTCCTTTAAGCTTCACACTGTTGTCCCACTTCCATGCACCTCCCTTGGAAAGATTATATGGTGGATCTGCAATGATCAGATCCACACATGAATCCGGCATCTTTTTCATTTCGCTGATACATTCGCCATTAATAATCGTATTTATAGAAAATTCCATTTCCCTAACCTCCAGTTTTTCTATTATACTTAAGATTATTTTTTTAGTCAATATTTTTTAACTGACAGTTAAATTTTTTTGACTGGTCAAGCGGATATTCGCAATCCGCTTCGCTACTTGCTCATAACCAAATAACTGCTTCGCAGTTTATCAGGAGGCGCTTGCACTCCTCCTGATACAAGCAAGTCCCCACCCACTGCTTATTGCTTTTCGCAATTGAAGCAGGGGACTTACTT
>CAKROW010000034.1 GCA_934373235.1 uncultured Blautia sp.
CGCTGCGGAGAAAGCGGCCTGATGCTTCCGAAGGTGTCTCTTGGCTTATGGCATAATTTCGGAGATACATCTGATTATGAAAATATGAAACAGCTTTGTTTCACGGCATTTGACAATGGCATCACACAGTTTGACCTTGCCAATAACTATGGCCCTGCTTACGGAAGTGCGGAGCGGAACTTCGGCAAGATCCTGAAAGAAGAGCTGATGCCTTACCGCGATGAGCTGATCATCACAACAAAGGCCGGCTACGATATGTGGGAGGGGCCTTACGGAAACTGGGGCAGCCGTAAATACCTTCTGGCAAGCCTTGACCAGAGCCTGAAGCGCATGGGACTGGAATATGTGGATATTTTTTATCATCACAGAATGGACCCGGAAACTCCCCTTGAAGAAACTATGGGTGCTTTGGCAACAGCAGTTCAGCAGGGAAAGGCTCTTTATGTGGGACTTTCCAATTACGATGGCAAAACCCTGAGCCAGGCAGCGGCTATCCTGAAGGAGCTGAGATGCCCCTTTGTGATCAACCAGAACCGGTACTCGATTTTTGACAGGACTGTAGAGAATAACGGTCTGAAAAAAACTGCCGGAATCCTGAAAAAAGGTCTGATCACATTCAGTCCTCTGGCGCAGGGACAGCTTACAGACCGTTATCTGAATGGAATCCCGGAGGACAGCCGCATCCGCAGAGATGGAAGATTCCTCAAGGAAAATATTCTTACGCCTGAGCGCCTGGATCAGATCCGCAGGCTTAATGACCTGGCAGCACAGCGTGGTGAGAAGCTTGCTGACATGGCACTGGGCTGGCTGCTCCGGCATGAGGAAGTTACCAGTGTTCTCATTGGAGCCTCCAAACCTCAGCAGATCCTGGACAACGTAAAAGCGATCCACTGCGCACCTTTTACCACAGAAGAACTGCGTCTGATCGATGAGATCTCCGGATAATAAGATCAGGGGAAAAAGGAGCAGTGATCCTGAAGTCCTGGCAGTTTGACAACTGTGCAATGGTGTGCTATATTTTGTACGAAGCGGAATGTGATATCCGCTATATTGGGAAAAGAGCCAACGGGAGCTTGTGTGACAGGCTGAGAGGAAGATAGATCTTCGACCGTACCTGATTTGGGTAATGCCAACGGAGGGATTGTATATAAGAGCGTGTCTCCGTGAGTTATGCCATGGGATACGCTCTTTTCTGATGCTGAAATGCATGAAGAGCTTCTGTGATGAGCGGACAGGAAGGGGAGCGCCTTAATGTCTGGCAGAAGGATGATTTTCCGGAAATCATATCCGGAAAGATCATACAGCGATGGGAATCCGTGTTTTCGGAGTGAGAGGAAGTAAGAGAACTTCGACCGCCAAAATCTATGAGCAGGGGTTAAAACTGCTCTATATTTCAGGGAGGGAAACACAATGGAAAAACAAAGGATGAACACACTTCGTATGGTATTTCTTGCAATGATGGTTGCAATCGGTGTTGTAATTTCGCCGATACTGAGGATTGAGGGAATGTGCCCGACGGCGCATCTTGTCAATATCGTATGCTCGGTACTGATGGGCCCCTGGTATTCACTTCTCTGTGCAACTATGATCGGCGTGATCCGTATGATGTTTATGGGAATTCCGCCACTTGCACTGACCGGTGCAGTATTCGGCGCATTTCTTTCAGGTGTGTTCTACAGACTTTCCAAAGGAAAGATCATCTGTGCGGTGATCGGTGAGATCTTTGGAACAGGTATCATCGGATCAATGGTATCTTATCCGGTGATGGCATTCCTGATGGGAAGAGGCGGATTGACAGCGTTCTATTATACGCCGATGTTCCTTGCAGCAACCACAATGGGAGGATGCGTTGCCTATATTTTCCTGAAGGCACTGAGCAAAGCAGGCCTTCTGGTAAAATTCCAGGCAGCTTTAGGTTCAAAAACATATGAGACAAAAACTTTTAAAACTGCGAAAGCAAATTAAGGATGATAAACCCCTGATCCACTGTATCACCAATCCGATTTCCATTCATGACTGTGCCAATGTGATCCTGGCAGTTGGCGCCAGACCCATCATGGCAGAGCACCCGGCAGAGGTGGCAGATATCACTGCTTCTGCAGGGGCACTGATGCTGAATCTTGGAAATATCACAGATGCCAGGATCGAATCCATGAAGCGTTCCATGAGAAGAGCTGTGGAGAATGACATTCCGGTTCTTCTTGATCTGGTAGGCGTTGCCTGCAGTGGCCTTCGCCTGGATCTGGCCAGGGAGCTTATGAGTATTGGCCATCCGGCAGTGCTGAAGGGAAATATGTCAGAACTGCTGGCAGTTTCGGGACTGCCGTCCCATGCAATAGGAATTGACGCAGGTATGCAGGATGCACTTACATCAGAAAATATAGATGTGATCAGTGATGTGCTGAAGGCTTTTTCCAGAAGTAACCAGTCCGTGGTGATGGCTACAGGAAAGTGTGATTTTGTGACAGATGGAAAACAGGTGATCCTGGTGGAAAACGGGACCGGGGCATTGTCAGGAATTACGGGAACCGGCTGTATGGTGGGAGCATTGACGGCTGCATTTCTGCCAGCAGGTGAGCCGGTTTCAGATAAGTGTGGAGCAGTTTGCGGAAAGAACGTCAAAACTGTTGATACCCGGCTGGAAGATCATCTGGCAGCAGCGATCCTTGGAACCGGGCTTATGGGGATCGCCGGTGAGGAAGCAGAAAAGATTTCCCGCGGACCTGGCAGCTTCCAGGTGAATCTGCTGGATGAGATTTACGGGATCACAGATGAGCAGTTACTGAAAAAACTGAAAATAAAGAGTTATATGTAAACATGTAGTGAAATGTAATCCCCGCTTACTGCCTTTTGACCGGGATATCTGTCGGGAATCGTCAGTCCGGCTCAGAATGACAACGGGGAGCAGAGAAGTATATAAAAGAGAGGATTCAACATGGACAGAAAAGATTTAGATACAACGCTGTATCTGGTAACAGACAGCACTTATCACACAGAGGAGTCACTGCTCCATACTGTGGAGGAGGCCTGCAAAGGTGGTGTGACACTGGTTCAGCTCCGTGAAAAAAACACAGGTGGAAAAGATTATCTGGACAAAGCGATCAAAGTGAAAGCTATTACAGATAAATATCAGATTCCGCTGATCATTGATGACCGTGTGGATGTTGCGCTTGCCTGCGATGCTGCAGGAGTTCATGTTGGTTCCACGGATCTTCCGGTGGCAGTAGCCAGAAAGCTTATGGGACCGGACAAGATCGTAGGTGCCACAGCCAAGACTGTTGAGGCTGCGAAGAAAGCATATGAGGACGGCGCTGATTATCTTGGAGTAGGAGCTATCTATCCTACAACCACCAAGGTTGTGACCATCCTTACCAAGGTATCTACCCTGAAAGAAATCTGTAAGGCAGTTCCCATTCCGGCAGTAGCCATCGGTGGATTAAATGCCGGAAATATGGATGTGCTGGAGGGTGCCGGTATGAGCGGAATGGCAGTGGTATCTGCCATCATGAAAGCTGAGGATCCTCAGAAAAACGCCCGGGAACTGCGGGAAAAGATTGAAAAGCTGATGGGAAAGTAATCCTATCCCACAGGCAGATCCCGGTGTTCCACGCTGGTGGAAAATACGATCAGAGTTTTTGTGCGGCCGAACTGCTGAAGCTCGTTGATAAAGTGATCCAGCTCTATAGTGGAGCGGAAGCCTACCTCGATGAGCATGGCATAATCGCCGGTGACACAGTTACATTCGATCACATTGGGGATGGCCTGGATAAAAGGGTAAAATACTTTTTTCTGAGAGGGCTCCACCTCCAGATTGATAAATGCCTTAATATGATAACCGAGAAGCATGGGATCCACCTGGGCGTGATAGCCGGTGATGATCCCGCTTTTTTCAAGATGCTCGATCCTTGCGGAGACAGCGGGAGAGGAAAGAAAAACCTCTTTTGCAATGTCTTTCACAGGGATTCGGGCATTTTTTTGAAGCATTTTTATGATCTTGCGGTCGATATTGTCAAGCTTATGTTCCATATGAGGTGAAGTCCTTTCGAGATTGGTTCCGGATCAGAGCGTGTTTGAAAAAGGTTTCAGAAAAGCATCTCATCAAAATAAGGACAAAGATCCGGTGCATTGTCATCGATGCCTTTTTCGCCTTCGCAGGTCACATGGCGGACCTTGCGGCAGTAGGTGTCGCAGTGCCAGCGCGTGAGCGGTTTTCCATCCGGAGAAACCGGAGTTTTTTCCTGGGTGGATACATTATTTTTGTCAGTCATAAATAACATCTCCTTTTCTGGAAATCTACGTATCTGTCTGCTATGGCAGAATATCTGCTGTTTACAGAAAGTATAGCACCGGTAATTTACATGGTCAATGTAGTGCTTAATAAAATAAAGTATTATCTGAGTTTTATTTATTTAATTAAACAAGAATGTGCGAAATTTGCGGATTATCACAGAAACTGATTAAAACTATTTACAACACCAAAATAAAGTGATAAATTCTCAGGCATCAGAAAAAGAACAGCTGCTGATAAATAAAAATGACATGACATCAAGTGCACAGGATCAGAAGAAAGAAGAGGGATGACAAAATGACAACAGAAACAAGACTGGAAGCAGATTCAATTGGAACTATGGAAGTGCCTGCAGAGGCTTATTACGGAGTTCAGGCTTTGAGAGCAAAACAGAATTTCCCGATCACAGGTACAAAGCTTCATCCGGTATTTATCAGGAACCTGGCACAGGTTAAAAAGGCAGCAGCGATCACCAACAATAATGCAGGACTTCTTCCGGAGGATAAGACAGATGCCATTATCAAAGCCTGTGATGAAGTGATCGCAGGAAAGTGGGCAGAGGAATTTATTGTGGATGTCATTCAGGGTGGTGCCGGTACCAGCGCAAATATGAACATGAATGAGGTGATCGCAAACAGAGCCGGTGAGATCCTCGGATGTCCGAAGGGCAGTTACAAACTGGTTCATCCAAACGATCATGTAAACATGGCTCAGTCCACCAATGATGTAATTCCCACAGCCGGTAAGCTGACTGTGCTGGATCTTCTTGCACCGCTGGAAAAAACACTTTTAAGACTGGAAAAAGAGCTTTCAAAGAAAGCGGCAGAGTTTGACGATGTGATCACTATGGGACGTACACAGCTTCAGGATGCGGTTCCGATCCGTCTTGGCCAGGTGTTCCATGGTTATGCGTCTATGGTTGCCAGAGACCGGAAACGTATCGAAAAAGCTCATAAGGAAATGTATACGGTAAACCTTGGTGGAACTGCGGTAGGAACTGCCATCAATGTTTCTGATTCGTATTTTTATAAGATCGTGCCGAACCTGGAGCGTCTTACCGGCTATCCGTTAAAACAGGCAGAAGACCTGTTTGATGCAACAGAAAACCTGGACGGTTTTGTTGCCGTATCCGGTGTGGTGAAGACCTGTGCGGTGGATCTTTCCAAGATGTGCAACGACCTTCGCCTGATGTCTTCCGGTCCGAAAACCGGTTTTGGTGAGATCAACCTTCCGGCGAAACAGAATGGCTCTTCCATCATGCCGGGTAAGGTTAATCCGGTGATTCCGGAGGTGGTAAGCCAGGTTGCATTCCATATCGTGGGACATGACACCACAATCACCATGGCAGCAGAAGCAGGACAGCTTGAGCTGAATGCTTTTGAGCCGGTTGTGTTCTGTAACCTTTTTGAGTCCATTACGACGCTGGAAAAAGCAGTGGATACATTGATCGTAAACTGTATCACAGGAATCACCGCAAACCGCAAACATTGCAGGGATCTGATGGAAAGCAGTGCAGGGATCGCAACCGCACTTTGCCCGCACATTGGCTACAAAGCATCTGCAACAATTGCCAAGACAGCAGTAAAGACCGGAAAATCTGTCCGTGAGCTTGTTCTTGAGCAGGGACTTATGACTGAGAAAGAACTGGAAGAGGTCCTTGATCCGTATCTGATGACAGAAGTCGGAGAAGAGCGGAAAGAGGATGAAGCGAGAAAGAAAGCCTGCTGAGATCCGCCTTATAGTGTGAGGGAAAATGAGCAGCAGATAAGAATGTAATATTGACAGAAGAGAAAAAGGAGGCTTGCCACAGAGCAGGCCTCCTTTTATAATGGAAGAAAAAACCTGTGGAATTATAAACTAATAAGATCATTTTAAAAGAAGAAGGAAAATATAAATTTGAGAATGGATGTCTATTAAGGAAGTGAAAAAATGCAATTATACCACGCAAGTAAACAAATAGTACAATATCCGGAAATAAGAAAAGCAAGATATACGAAAGATTTCTCCTGGGGATTTTACTGTACGAATAATTTTTCTCAGGCAGTGCGTTGGGCGAACCGTGGACTTGGCGAACCAGTTATTAATTATTTTGAATATACACCTAACGAAAAATTGAAAATATTAAAGTTTCCAGAAATATCAGATGAATGGTTAGATTTTATTGCATTGTGCAGAAGTGGGAAAACTCATGCATATGATATTGTAGAGGGACCGATGGCAAATGACACGGTGTGGAATTATGTGAATGATTTTTTGACGGGAAGAATCAGTCGGAAACAGTTCTGGGTGCTTGCGGAGTTTAAACATCCGACCTATCAGATCAGTTTTCATACACTATCTGCATTGGATTGTTTGTCTTTTGTAAAGAGTGAGGTAGTATATGACAGAAAAAGAGAGAAATGATTATTTTTATGTGTGTGCGCTAATTGAATATATTGGGCGCGAAACAAAAAATCACAGAGGAGATGTGGTTCAAGCTATTGGTGAAGGTGGGCTGGACAAGCTTCTTTATGATGCAGAAGTGGATCACTGTTTGAGTTTTGAGCAGGTTTGTGATGAGGTTGTGGAGTATTATAAAATTCCACAGGGAAAATTTGATACGATTACGGGATGCAAATATACTGTTCCCAGTTTTCTGGATATTGGAAAACTTTACAGCATTATGATTGAAGACTGTGCAAAGCCGGGAGAAGAACTTCAGGAAATGATGAAGATATTTACTTCGTTCATCAGTGATGAGATATCTGATTTTTCCACAGATCTGTATTATCAGAATCCCAGTTATCTGGAATGGTCATACAGGGAAGGAAAACTTCTGGATTAATAAAAACGCCCCCGATGGAAATTGTGTGTGTGGATCACACCGCATTCCATCAGGGGCATTTTATTTAAATTTAAAGTTTTATTTTATGCAAAAAACTTATCGTACAGACCAAAGAAGAAAATAAACAGGATGATCAGCGGAAGGATATAAGTAATGTATCTGCGCATCCATTTCTGGATCTTCAGGCCTTTTCCGGTGTTGGCTTCTTCTGTAAAGTTTTTCCAGCCCCATCCACGTTTGGAAACGCAGAAGAGCAGGTATACAAGAGAGCCAAGGGGCAGCAGCAGGTTGCTTACCAGGAAATCCTCGAAGTCAAGGACTGCACCGCCGAATACTTCAAATCCGCTCCAGCTCCATACGTTATAACCAAGGACACATGGCAGGGAAAGAAGGATGATGGCGATGGCATTTACAAGACTGGATTTTTTTCGGCTCCAGCCGGTAAGTTCCATACCGCAGGAAATAATGTTCTCAAACACAGCCAGGATAGTAGAGAAGGCTGCAAATGACATAAAGATGAAGAACAGGCTTCCCCAGAGCCTTCCAAGCGGAATATGGTTAAAAATATTGGGCAGTGTAATGAAGATCAGGCTTGGTCCGGAAGTCTGGTCAACATTAAATGTGAAACATGCCGGGAAAATGATCAGTCCGGAAGTAATGGCAACAAAAGTATCCAGGACTGCAATATTTACAGATTCACCGAGCAGTGCATGATCCTTGCCAATGTAGCTTCCGAAGATAGCCATTGCGCCGATACCAAGACTAAGAGTAAAGAAGGCCTGGTTCATGGCACCGGTGATGGTGGAAATGATTCCGATCTCCTTCATACGTTCAAAATCCGGAATCAGATAAAACTTCAGTCCTTCTTTTGCACCTTCCATGGTGAAACTGTTGACAGCCAGAACCACCATAATGATCAGAAGGGAGATCATCATGATCTTGGTAACTTTTTCAAGCCCATTCTGAAGACCACGGGAGCAGACAAAAACACCTGCGATAACAACAACGACCATCCAGAATCCCATGGTAACAGGCTGGCCCAGCATGTCTGTAAATTTTCCGGCAACACCATCAGAATCAAGTCCCTGGAATTTGCCGGTGGCAGTCATATAGAAGTAATTCAGCATCCAGCCGGTAACAGTAGTGTAGAACATCATCAGAAGGTAGCAGCCGATCAGAGTGATGTATCCGTGGATGTGCCATTTCTGGCCAGGTTTTTCCAGTGCATAGTAGGCTTTGACAGGGCTCTTCTGGCTGGCACGTCCAACAGAAAATTCCATAGTCATAACAGGAAGACCCAGGATTGCCAGAAAGATCAGGTAAAACAGTACAAATGCACCACCGCCGCCCTGTCCGGCCATATAAGGGAACTTCCACACATTTCCGATTCCGATGGCACAGCCGGCAGAAATCAGAATGAATCCCAGACGGGATCCCAGTTGCTCTCTCTCTTTCATAATTCACCTCATTATTGCAGTATGGTAAACTGCTATTTGTATAAAGTCGCAGGTTTTATCTTAACACATTCCAGGATATTGCACAATAAAAAGAACTTGCATTTTACATAAAACACATGTTAAAATAAAATATTATTTTAACAAGATAAAACGGTGAACCGTTACGCTTTAATGAGATAAAAATCATATGCCCACAGAACCCGGATAACTGTTCTTTTCGGTCAGGGATACAAAGTTTTTCGGAGAGATCCCGTAATATTTCCGGAAACATTTACTGAAATATCCGGAATCAGAAAATCCGCATAAAGAAGCTACATTTTGAATGGAAGGGCTGTCTTCCAGAAGAAACTGTCTGGCTTTTTTCATGCGGCAGACATTGATATATGAGGTAAGTGTAACTCCGGATTCCTGACTGAATACAGCAGAGAGATGCTGGGGATTGACAAAAAAATGGGAAGCAATGGTTTCAAGACGAAGATCCGGCTGATTAAAATTCAGACAGATATATTCCTGAACCTGGGATACAAGAGCTGACTTCCGCGGATTTTTTTCATCAGCAAGAGAATCCAGAACTGCCTTGCAGGTAGACTGGAGCAGTTGTTTTAACTGCAGGGCACTCTGGCAGTTCTGGTAAGTATTCAGGGCGTTTTCCAGGAGAGGAAAAAGCGTTTCACGCTGACTGCACTCCGTGATAAAACCGTCAAGTACAGTAAGAAAAGCAGCGGTTACACTCCAGGTCTGCCGGATATGGATTTTTTTGGTGATGATATCGTTGAAATATTCATCAATATATTTACAGAGAGCCGGTGAATTTTGCTGGCGCAGAAAGATCAGGATATCATTATAAACCAGAGGCTTTAATGTAAAATCACCGGAATGGGACTGGGGCGTGAAATAAAGAAATCCGGAAGAAGACGCAGTTCTGTTATGAAAAACAGAAAGAGCCTCTTCATAGGAATAGCGGATTCCTTCCACGCCTTCATGAGGTGTCCCGCAGCAGAAAAAAGTGGAAATCTGTGCGATATTATCATATATACCGGCAAGTCTGAGACAGGATTGTTCCAGATCGGTAAAAGAAAAATCAGAGCTTTTTTCCATGATGATATACTGTCTCATCTGAGAATAGTCAATGTAAATAAGCTCTTTGCACACAGGCTGTAAGATTTCCCTGCATATATTTTCCAGGATGGTGTGGAGCAGAGAAAAATCACCTTTTTCATCCCATATTTCCGGATTGGCATTGTGGATCTCCATAAGAATGGTAAGATAATCGGAAGTTTTATGAACCGGAATTTTTTCCAGATCATCCGGGGAAATGGTTGTTCCGCTGATCACCTTCTGGAAGAAATTAAGCTGCATTTGCCGTGTATACAGATCGCGGAACTGAAAATAATTATTCACATAACTGTTTCTGGAATTTTCCTGATCGATCTCGTCACTTACTTTCTGGAGTGTCTCCATAAGCTCCCGGTGATCCAATGGCTTCAGGAGGTATCCGCGGACCTGAAGAGAGATAGCTTTTTTGGCATAGTCAAAATCTTCGTATCCTGTGGAAAGGATGAACCTGGTATGACAGTCTGTTCCAAGAGCTGCGATCATATCCAGACCGCTCATAACCGGCATGGATATATCCACAAGGGCAATATCGGGTTTAACATTTTCAATAAGCCGGATTCCGGCCTGTCCGTTATTAGCTTCCCCTGCAATGTTATAAATGTTTTGTTTTTCAAGAAAATTGATCAGAGATTTTCTGAAAAAAACTTCGTCGTCAATAATTACAAGTGTTTTCACTTTATATTTCCCCCTCGATCAGATTTTTGTCAGGTATTACTATGGTTACAGTGGTTCCCTTTTCAGGTGAACTTTCGATGGTAAGTCCGTAATTCTCACCGTACAGAAGAGCAATCCTGTGGTTGATACTTGGAAGCCCGAAAGAATGTCGGGCAGTTTTGAAGTCTCTGATAGAACGGTTAAGCTCGGCAAGTTTTTCCGGCGGGATACCGGAACCGTTATCAGAAACAGAAATGCAGATGGTGCCATTTCTGATAGAAACATTTAAGTGGATATGGCACATCTGGCTGGTAAGTCCGTGGACAAAAATATTCTCCACAACAGGCTGTATGGTCAGCTTGGGTATCTCTGCCCCATGATCCTCCCAGGACGGCTCATAGGTGATCTCGTAATCAACAAAATCCATATACCGCAGATTCTGGATATAAAGATACTGTTCTGTAAGAAGCAGCTCCTGGCGCAGAGGAATGATAAACTGTCCCTTTGAAAGAGAGTTTCTGTAGAAAGACGACATGGCAGACACTGCTTTTACTGCGGTATCATTCATATTAAGTTCTATGAGAGACTTGATGGTGTTTAAAGTATTATAAAGAAAATGGGGATTGATCTGGGACTGTAAAAGACGTATTTCCATTTTCTGTTTGGCATTTTGTTCCTCATAGATATCGTTAAGTAATGTCTGGATCTTCTGCATCATAAGGTTAAACTGGTTATAGAGAACTGCAAGTTCATCATTTGAAGAGTAACTGGCAGAAATATTCAGCTTTCCGGCAGATGCAGATTTCATTTTTTCCACAAGTCTCTGTATAGGTGCGGTGACAGTACCTGTACATAATATGGAAAAGAATACAGATAAAATGAACACTACAATGCTGATCAGAAGAATGTTGTGCAGGATCACCATATGATCCAGAGGCAGGCTTTCCAGAGGGATCAGGTTGATCACATTCCAGTTCAGGTCAGGATAGGATTTGCAGATAAAAAGAGTGTCAGTGCCGTCTACGGAAAAAAACTGCCTGTCGGTTTCTGTCAGGGTTTTATAATTCTCTGAACTGATTTTAGTATAAGATGAGAAGTCTTTATAAATACCTCCGGATGAAGAAGAGGAAAGTATCTGTCCATTTTCATCAGTAATATAGAAATCCCTGGAAGAGCTGTCTGGAAGGTCGCGGAATGCAGAGGAAATATTTGTTTCCCTGATCAGAAGGACCAGGGCGCCCAGATATTTGGTGTTATCAATGTTTGTAATACTTTTTAAGGCTACAAAGGTTGGTTCCCCGCTTATCTGGAAGGGTCCGAGAAACTGAAAGGCTAGATTAGTCTGAAGGCTGTCAAGGACTTCAGAACCTAAATAGGAATCAAGCTGATCTGTTTCTGTGGTACTGCTGTGAAACCAGTGGTTTTCCGTATCCAGGATATCCCAGGCATAGATGTTTTTGTGAAGGCCGATGATACGCTGGGCCTGGTCTGTAAGTTCGGAATTTACCAGAAAATGTTCCAGTGTGTTTTCGGGAACTGTGGGATTTTCTTTTAAAACATCGGCGATATTGCTGTTGATGGAAAGGGTGATGGCATAGTTTGATATATGATCGATCTTTTCTCCAAGGTTGCTGGTGATCAGGGATAGCTGCTGCTGGCTGGAAAGTGCGGCACGCTTGATCAGTACTTTTTTGGATGCAGTATAAAAAAACACGGAAGTAAGCATGAGTATCAGAGAACTGAGCAGCAGATATGTAATAAAAAGCCTGCGTTTCAGACTGATTCCTAAAAATAAGTGAAACACCTTTTTTTTCAGATTTTCTATCATGGAATCCCCCCTCTGGTTTTATTGGCTACATTATATAATAAGGGAAAAATTCTTACAAGTGTTGGGAAAATTATTGGAGAAAATATTCCAGGTACAGCGAAGATTTTCCATGTATTTTTCCGGACGGATTTAATATAATGGTCTCATCGATAAGGAAAGCGTAACAGAATATTCAATCCGGATGAATAGAAATGTACCAAAAGGAGGACGAAAATGAAATTAAAAAAAGTGATGGCTGCTACACTTGCCACAATGATGTGTCTCTCTTCATTCAGCATGATGAATGTGTGGGCAGATAAAAAAGAGGATTCCGAACCACTTGTGATCAATTATATCAGTTCCAGGGGCGAAACAGATGCGGCACTGAAAACATTGAAGAAGCTTGCAGAAGATTACAAAAAAGATCACCCGGATTTTGAATTCAATGTAGAGTCTGTTGCAGACAGAGAAACATATCTTCAGAAGATCAAGATCCTTGCATCCAGCAATGAGCTGCCGGACTGGTTTGACGCAGATCCGGAGTCATTTTTTGAAGGACTTTGCAAAAAAGATCTGATCTACAGTGTGGATGACCTTTATGATGAACTGGGTATCAAAGACAAGTTCTTTGATATTGCACTGGATTATCCGAAACTCAGTGACGGAAGCAATTACCTTATGACCTGGCAGGGAAATGTAGAGTATTTCTGGTATCACAAAGATATGTTTGAAAAAGCCGGAATTACTGAAACACCCCAGACACTGGAAGATCTCCTGGATGTGTGCAAGAAGCTGAAAGATGCGGGAATGACTCCGATATCCGCAGGAAATTACGACATGATCATGCGTTATCCTGCATTTAAGGCTTTCAGACTGGAAGGAAATGACTTCATTGACAATGCAAGAATGGGAAAAGAAAAATTTAATTCTGAGACAGGTATCGCAACAGCCCAGTATGCACAGGATATAGCCCAGTATTTCAGTGAAGGATGGACAAGTTCAGATACTACCGCGCAGATGGATCTGTTTCTGAACAATGGTGCGGCAATGTTATACACCGGAACATGGGATACACCGGATCTTACAGATGATGAGGGAAATCTTAAAGATGACATTTCCATGTTCAAACTTCCTGTAGACAGCGAGGGAACCGCTACAGGAGAAAATGATTACTATGCGAATTGTGGAATCGGAACTGCCATTCTCAAGGATTCCATGAGTGATGAGATGAAAGATTTCATCAGTTATGTATGGGATAATTTTGCTGATACGGCAATGTATGAGTTCAATATGCTTCCATCCATGATGCCAAGTGATTCGGAGAAGCTGCCGGAGCTTACACAGCAGATTTTAAGTGATCTTGAGAACTGCGGCACTTTTGCCCAGTGCTGGGATGTTCGGCTGGATCCTTCTACAAACGAGGTTTACAGAAAAGAGCTGGCAAGCCTTGGAATGGGAGAATCAACTCCTGAAGAGTTCTGTGAAAACATGGACGAAGCTGTAGAACAGTATGCGTCTGATTATTTTGACACTGAAGAATAACTGAGAGAATACGCAGATGCGGAATTTTATCTGCATCTGCGTATGAAAGGGGAGAGGATATGAAGCCCAGAAATAAAATCCAGCCTTTACCGTTTGTTCTTCCTGCACTGATCGTATATATTCTTACTGTTATCATCCCGATTCTGTGGTCAATGGGTTACAGCCTTTTTTCCTGGAATGGAATCAGTGATATGAAGTTTATCGGACTGGAAAATTATGTGAGGATGTTTCAGGATGAGACATTTCGTGAGGCTGTTGTAAATAATCTTAAATTTGTTGTATTGGGAAGTTTGTTCCAGTTATGTGCAGGACTGATCCTGGCAATTTTGCTTACACATATTTCCAAAGGTGGAAATATTCTGCGGGTTATTTATTTTATTCCATGTATCATTTCATCTATGGCGATCTGCCAGATTTTTTCCAAAATGCTTTCTGTCCAGCCCCAGGGCCTGGTTTGCTATGTGATGGAAAAACTGGGAATGGAACCTATCGCTTTGCTGGCAAATTCCCATACAGCGCTGATAACCATAACCCTGATCGATGGATATAAATACTGTGGTCTGTACATGATTATTTTTTATTCCGCATTTGTATCCATATCAAAGGATGTGATCGAGGCATCTACAATGGATGGCTGCAATGTTTTCCAACAGTATCGTTACATAAAGCTTCCGCTGGTGAAAAATATATTCAGCATTGTCATTGTAATGCTTGTAAATGGATGTCTGAAAACCTTTGATGTATTCTATATTCTTGACAATAAATCCAGATCAACAGAGATGGTGGCAACTTATATGTATAAAACTGCTTTTAATTCGGCTGACTTTGGCTATGGAAGTACATTGTCCGTTTTTCTGGTCATTGAATGTCTGGTAGCAGTAGGGATTATACAGAAATGCCTGGGATCGGCGAAAGGAGATGGGTCAGAATGATAAAATCAAGAAAAAATATACCTATTCGTGCTGTGTTCTATGTAGTGATCCTTATTTTTGTCATGATACAGGTCTACCCTATTTTCTGGGTTATCTGCTCCAGTCTGAAAACACCGGATGAAATGACATATACTGCACAGTATGCCCTGCCATCAGGATTTTATCTTGGAAACTATATCAGCGCACTGACGATCTCATCCATTCCAAGATATTTTCTTAACAGTACGGTTGTGGCAGTTCTCACACTTCTTGGCATCGTAGTCCTGGGATGCCCGGTTGCATTTGTGATCAGTAAGGTAAAGGTAAAATATGCCAATGCACTGATGGTATTTTTCCTGTTTGGAATGATGGTGCCTATTTTTTCCTGCCTTGTACCCATGTTCCAGATTTATAACAGGATCGGACTGAGAAATACATACTGGGCACTGGTGCTTCCGCAGATCGGGTTCGGACTTCCAATGTGTATCTATCTTTACACCGGATTTTTTAAATTTATGCCGGATTCTCTTCTGGAAGCGGCAGTTATTGACGGTGCCACAATGGGAACCACATTCCGCAAGATCGTGGTACCTATGGCTAAAAATACTACAATGACAGTTCTTACATACAATTTTGTTTTTGTATGGAACGAATTTACATATGCCAATACATTTATCTCATCTTCTGATATGAAAACTCTGCCAATTGGCCTGAATGACTTTGTGGGGCAGTTCGGAAGAGTGGACTGGGGAAGTACATTTGCGGCGATCGTAATATCGATCCTGCCTACACTGATCGTGTATTTTATTCTTAACAGGAACATAATCGAAGGTATGGCTGCAGGTGCGGTCAAGAGTTAGGAGGCTGAAATGGAAACAAGGATTGAATTAAAACAAGGATGGAAAATTTTGCAGGATGTTCATGATACAGGGGAAAAGATCGGGCTTTATGCTGCTAGGGAAGCGGATACTTCCGTAGGTTCCCAGGTGTCTGAATGGGAGGAACTGGAGGAACTGAAACATCTGCAGCTTATCTATGCCAGACAGCCATATTTCGGGCGTGAACTGAGATATTTCAATCAGGCGCCCTGGTGGTACAAAACAGAGTTTGAAGTTCCGGATCAGAAAGTTACAGATGCTGTCCTTAAATTTACCAATGTTGATTATTATGGAAAAGTATGGCTTAACGGAGAATTTCTTGGAGAGCATGAAGGATATTCCGCTCCATTTTCCTTTAATGTAAAAGATAAGCTTGTTTTTGGAAAGAAAAATTATCTCATTGTAAAGGTAAGTTCTCCATGGGATGATGAGGTGGAGCTGGATGCACAGGATTCCAGAACCCACCTGGTAAAAAGAAATATGGTAAAAGGTACCTACGAACATTCTGATACATTTATCCAGAGAGATGTAAATCCTGTAGGAATCTACGGAAAAGTGGAACTGATCCTGACAGAAGAAGGTGTTCTGGAAGATCAGACAGATCTGAAGTATGAACTGGATCCGGATGTAAGGAAAGCAGACGTATATGTGGAAACTGAAGCGCGAGGTCTGAAATCCGGGGAGACATATGATTTTAATGTAAAGATCCGGGAAAAAGAGTCTGGTCTTATAAAGGCAGAAAAAACTGTTCAGATAATGGCAGAGAAAGTAGAGACAGGTTTTAAATGTGAGCTTAAAGTGGAAGATGTCAGACTGTGGTCCACATGGGATCATGGTTATCCCTGGATGTATCAGGCAGAACTTACGTTAAGCAGGGGAAAAGACATACTGAGCAGCAGAACAACGAATTTTGCTTTTCGGGACATTCAGATTGAGCGTAATGAAAAAATAACAAGATTCTGGCTTAATAACAGGAAACTGTATATAAGAGGAACCTCTTATTTTCCGGATTGTTATATTTCTGCAATGACAAAGGAACGGTACCTGAGAGATCTTCTTAATGTAAAGGCGGCAGGTTTTAATCTGGTACGAGTACATGTCCACACAGAGCAGGAAGTTTTTTATGATCTGTGTGACGAGCTGGGAATTGCAGTTTTTCAGGATTCGGAGTACAACTGGACGCATCCTTCAACAGATGAATGGGCGCAGAGATTTGCAGATGTTTACAGAGAAAATGTGAAACTTCTGAAGCATCATCCGTCTCTGATCTGCTGGATCATTATGAATGAACCGGGATGTATTGATCCGGATGGAAATGTGAGAAGGAGATTTATGGAGGAAAATCCGGGACCTGCTTTGTACAGGGAAGTACAGAAGATGGATCCGGGCAGACCGATCATCAAGGGTTCTTTCTGCGAAGACGATCTGCTTAGCGGGGACAGCCATAATTATCTGGGTTCTTTATGCGGTGGAGAATATGCAGATATTTATGAGCAGACAGAAAAGCTGAATACAGAGTACGGATTTGATGCACCGGGCAGCAGTGAAAATCTGAAAACTGTTCCGGCGGTATATCATCGCCTGGAAAAACTGGTGGATGATATCCCGAAGATCCAGGAATATCAGTATAAGCTTCTGAAATATTATACAGAGCATTACAGGATCCAGAAATATGAACCTTGCTCAGGATATGTACAGTTTATGTTCATCGACCTGTGTCCTCAGAGCTTCTACGGATTATATGACTGGTGGGGAATTCCCAAAAAGGGGCTTCAGGCTATACTGGAAAGCAACGCACCAGTGGGTGTTTTTGCAAAGCACAAAGATTATCTGGACAGTCTGTATATTGTAAATGATACAGATGGAGCTCTGGGAGAGTGTGAACTTACATGGATCATTACAGAAGCATTGAACGGAGAACTGGTGGAAAAGGGAAGTGTTAAAGCAGAAGTTCCGGAAGACAGCCGTGTCATGGTAAAAACCTTTGAGAAAGATTACGGAAAAGGTCAGAAGTGGAACCTTACACTGATTCTTTCTGATAATAGCGGTAAATGTATGGCAAAGAATACCTATCAGGATATCTGCACTTTGCTTTCAAGAGTTGATGGGCATCCGGACCGTATGAGCCATGAGTTTGGAATGAGACTCTACTGGGCCTGAGATCCCCGTAGCGCACAGCCACATTCATCCTTTCCTTGTGTCAAAAATCACAACATGCTATAATTTGGTATAAAGAAAGATTTTCGGCGTGGAAGGAGCGAGAGTGTATGCGTTTACAGAAAGTGCAGGAAGCACTGAATACCAAGAAGATCCCATTTGAGTATACGGAAGAGGATGGCTGCGGAAGTATTGACTTCATGTTCCGCGGACTGAAGTTCCACGTATGGGAGTATGAGGACCGTGTATGGGGTGCTGAGACCAATGTGTTTGCAGCCGGAAGAAGTGAGGATGTGGAAGGTGATTACCAAGAGATCATCTCCAGGGAGATCCTGTCCTGGCCGGATATGATCACACCTAATTAAAAAGAACTGCAGATACTGTCACAGATAAAAGTTTCACAGATCAGTCGACCTGTGAAACTTTTATTTTTTTCTGGAAATCTTTTGTATAGTGAAGCTCATAGTCTTCGGTGATGAAGACAGCCTGGACACCTTTTTTTTCTGCGAAGGCAAGACCTTTTTTCAGGCCCAGTGCAAAGCAGGTGGTGCTTAAGGCATCGCCGTCCACGGAACGGTCAGAAATGATGGTGACGGAGATCAGACCGTTATCATAAGGATATCCGGTGTGTGGATCCAGGATGTGATGATAGAGTTTTCCGTCCTGCTTAAAGCAGCGTTCATAGATTCCCGAGGAGACAACAGAACGTCCGTTGATATCCACTACAGCAGCCGTTTCATTGCGGTCAGCAAAAGGCTTCTGAACGCCAACCTTAAATGGCTCTCCGTCAGGCCGTCCTCCAATACAGAGAACATTGCCGCCCAGATTGATGATGGCACTTTTTACGCCGCTTTTTTTCAGGTATTCACTGATGCGGTCGGCAATATAGCCTTTGGCAATAGCCCCTACGTCAAAGGCAGTGTCAGGAGAAGGAAGAGTAAGCTCCTGCCCGTTAAGTTCTACACCATCAGAGCTGCACAGTGGCAGTGCTGTCTGGATATCACTGTCTGCCGGTACCTGGGGATCTTCTGCGGTAAAATCCCACAGAGAGGTAAGAGGCGCAATGGCAATATCAAAAGCACCTCCGGATTCCCTGGTAAAGGCAAGTCCTTCATCCAGAAGATCTGCAAGCTCGGGGGAGATCATCCAGGTTTCCTTCTGTGAATCAGGATCTGTACTTATCTTATAAGGAAAACTGCCGGATTCTTTACCCTGGTCTTCTCTGTGGTTCAGTCTGTACAGCTCGCTGTCTTCATTGGTACGGCTGAAAACAAGCTCATATCTGTCGCAGAGAGAGAGGCAGTCATCCAGGAGAGCTCTGTCCCCGGAATCATAGATCTTGATATCAACAACTGTGTTCAATTTAAAATCAGAAACACTGACAGGTTCCTGCACATCAGTTTTGTTTTGGGTTTGTTCGCATCCGGTAAAAAGAAAACAGAAACATATCAGCAGCGTGACAGATAAAAGCCGGGTGAAGATCCGGTGGGATATATATGATTTTTTTAACATGATTCCTCCATCAGAATGAAATAATATAATAAGAAAATATATGCAAAGAATTATATCACAGGACATGGCGGCAGCAAAGGGGAATATAAATGCCCGCTTTATCTGTCCCATCTTGTAATTCCGGTTCCTGTAAGCTATAATTTCTCACAGAAGATTAAAATGCTCAAAGGAGAGGAAACCTATGATAAAAGTGATCGCCAGTGATATGGACGGAACCCTTCTTGGGGATGACCATAAGATCGCACCGGAAACTCAGGCTGCCATTAAACGTGCCTGTGATGCGGGAATCCGTTTTATGGTGGCTACAGGACGTAATTTCCGTGGAGCCATGGACGCACTGAAGGATACAGATATTACCTGTGATTACATCTTAAGCAGTGGAGCGGAGGTGAGAAACCCACAGAGAGAAGTGGTGAAACGTACGCCGATCCCCATTGATCTCTGCGAGGAAGTCTATGAGGAGCTTAAAGAATATCCTGTATCTGTCATATTTTTTACAGACAGGTATGATTACAGGCTTGGAACCAAGAAGGAGATCGAGGAGGGTATTATCCGCCAGATAAGACTTTTCCATATGGATAAAAATGACAGCGATGAAAAGATCCGTAACTCTGCTCAGTTCCTGCAGATTGCCGGAAATACAAGAGGAATTTCCGATATCCGTTCCCTGGAAGAATGTGAGGCTCCTGTGTACAAGATCTTTATTTTTGCAGGAGATGTGGACATGCTTCAGGAGATCGGGGAAAAGCTGGGGCGGAACCCGGAGCTTGCGGTGGCATCTTCCTTTATCCTGAATCAGGAGATCACAGAAGTCAGAGCACAGAAAGGACCGGTGCTGAAGGAGTATATAGAATCTCTTGGATACACAATGGATGAAGTGATGGTACTTGGAGACAGTTTTAATGATTATTCCATGCTGTCCATGGATTTCGGTGCCACGGTAGCCATGGAAAATTCCGTTCCCGGGATCAAAGAGGTGGCGAAATATATAACCAGGTCAAATGAGGAACTTGGAGTCGCCTGGGCGATCGATCAGGCTATCGCTGCAGGAGACGGAGAATTAAAGCTCCAAAAGTAAAACTCCCCCTTTTGGAAAAACACTATATATATTATAATGTAATTAGATAAAAAATCACAGATGTGGCAGGCGTATCGGCTGCATCGGAACAAGAGAGGAAATCACAATGGAAAACGTTTATATTATGGATCACCCGCTGATCAAGCACAAAATCTCAATGCTCCGTGACAAGAACACAGGAACAAATGAGTTCCGTAAACTGGTAGAGGAGATCGGTATCCTGATGGGATACGAGGCACTTCGTGATCTTCCTACAGAGGAGGTGGAAGTTGAGACACCGATCGAGACATGCAGGACACCTATGATCGCCGGTAAGAAGCTGGCTGTTATCCCGGTACTCCGTGCAGGTCTTGGAATGGTAAACAGTATCCTGACACTGGTGCCATCTGCCAAAGTGGGACATGTAGGTCTTTACAGAGATCCTGAGACACATGAGCCGCATGAGTACTACTGTAAACTTCCGGAGTCCATTGATGAGCGTATCGCGGTTATCGTTGACCCGATGCTTGCAACAGGCGGTTCCGGTGAGGCTGCCATTGATTTCGTTAAGAAACAGGGTGGAAAGAACATCAAGTTCATGTGCATCATCGCAGCTCCTGAGGGACTGAAACGTCTCCACGAGGCACATCCGGATGTACAGATCTACTGCGGTTCCCTTGACAGAGAGCTTAATGAGAACGCCTACATCTGCCCCGGACTTGGAGATGCAGGAGACAGGATTTTCGGTACAAAATAACACACTTTAGAGCTTGCTGCGGAACGATCCGTGGCATCTGAAAAAAGCATCTGAAAAAACTTCAAAAAATACTTGACACACCCGGTACTGTTATGGTATTGTACGTAAGAACGCTGCCGAAGACAGTAGGTGCCGTAAGGCATAAGGATCAAAACGCCTACCGAGGTCCAAGTATTCTGAGTTAAGATTACACAAGACCTTATTGCGAAGCAGTAAGGTCTTTTTTTAACGGATTGACTTATTGCGACGGCGGTATACAAAATCTATAAGGAGGTGTACCATTTCATGGCAAAAGTAGAACTGAAACAACCAATCGTAGAAGAGATCTCTAACAGCATCAAGAGCGCTGAGTCTGTTGTACTTGTAAACTACAGCGGTCTTACAGTTGAGCAGGATACAATTCTTCGTAAAGAGTTAAGAGAAGCTGGTGTTCAGTACAAGGTATACAAAAATACCATGATGCGTCGTGCATTCGAGGGTACAGCATTTGAGTGCCTCAGTGAGCATTTACATGGCACAAATGCGATCGCTATCTCCGAGACAGACGCAACTGCTCCGGCAAGAATTCTTGCTAAATATGCAAAACAGTTCCCGGCACTGGAGCTGATCGCAGGTGTAGTTGAAGGTAACTACAATGATCAGGCCGGAATTCAGGCACTGTCCACAATTCCTTCAAGAGAGGAACTTCTTGGAAAACTGCTTGGAAGCATCCAGTCTCCGATCACCAACTTTGCTCGTGTGCTTAATCAGATCGCAGAGCAGCAGGGTGGTGCTGACGCAGCAGCAGCTGAGTAATTACAGCATAACGGATTTGGCGGTTCCCGTTAGAGCCGCATGAGATTAAATTAAATTTTATGATGGAGGGAAATTAAAATGGCAAAATTAACAACAGAAGAATTTATTGCAGCAATCAAAGAATTATCTGTATTAGAGTTAAATGACCTTGTAAAAGCTTGTGAGGAAGAGTTCGGCGTATCCGCAGCAGCAGGTGTTGTTGTAGCAGCAGCAGGCGCAGCTGAGGCAGCTGAGGAGAAAGATGAGTTTGACGTAGAGCTTACAGAGGTAGGCCCGAACAAAGTTAAAGTTATCAAAGTTGTTCGTGAGGTTACAGGTCTTGGACTTAAAGAGGCTAAAGAGGTTGTTGATGGTGCTCCTAAGACAGTTAAAGAGGGCGCATCCAAAGCTGAGGCTGAGGACATCAAAACTAAACTTGAGGCTGAGGGAGCTAAGGTTACACTTAAATAATCCAGTCAGAATAAGAGTTTTTGAGGCTGTTGTGCCTGCCGGTTTACCGGCGGCGCGGCAGCTTCTTTTTTGTCTTTTGCTTTCTGAGAACAAAATAAGGATAAGGGAAAGACAGAAAGAGGGATGAAATATAAAAAGAAACAGTTTACGATTAGAATAAAAAAACAGAAAAAGAATACAGCTATGAAGCTTATCTCAAAGGATAAATACGGAAACACAGTAACTATCGGCTGTACTGTGAAATAAGAATGTGCCATAAGCAAAGGATTCTGTTCCGGATATGCAGATATCGTCTGTATCAAAGGAACAGAATATTTTTTTGGAAAAATGTAAAAAAATCAAAAAAAGTGCTTGACACACTTTTTTTCTTATGTTAAAGTGGAGGATGCTATATTATGGCTAGATATGCCTGCCTAAAGGTCAGGCGGGATCATGTTGTAATAAATAATAAAAAAACAGGGGTGAAACGTCAATGGAAAAAAACAGAATTCGTTCTGTAAAAACTGGAAAAAGCATGCGTATGAGCTACCAGAGGCAAAAAGAAGTCCTGGAAATGCCAAACCTGATCGAAGTTCAGAAAGATTCCTACCAGTGGTTTCTTGACGAAGGTTTAAAAGAAGTATTTGATGATATTTCTCCGATCGCAGATTACGGCGGAAAGCTCAGTCTGGAATTCATCGATTTCACATACGATGAAAAAGATGCAAAATATTCCATCGAGCAGTGTAAAGAACGTGACGTGACTTATGCCGCACCTTTGAAGGTTCGAGTAAGGCTGATCAATAAGGAAACAGAAGAGATCAACGAACACGAGATTTTCATGGGAGATTTACCGCTGATGACTGCAACAGGTACCTTTGTTATCAATGGTGCTGAGCGTGTTATTGTCAGCCAGTTAGTACGTTCCCCTGGAATCTACTACGCGATTGCTCATGATAAACTTGGAAAGAGACTGTTTTCCAGTACTGTAATTCCCAACAGAGGTGCATGGCTGGAGTATGAGACAGATTCAAACGATGTATTTTATGTACGTGTAGACAGAACAAGAAAGGTTCCGATCACTGTTCTGATCCGTGCACTGGGCATTGGAACCAACGCCGAAATCGTAGAACTGTTCGGTGAAGAGCCAAAGATCCTTGCAAGTTTTACAAAGGATACTTCCACAAACTATCAGGAAGGTCTTCTTGAGCTGTATAAGAAGATCCGTCCAGGTGAGCCGCTTGCTGTAGAGAGCGCAGAGAGCCTTATCATGGCCATGTTCTTTGATCCGAGAAGGTATGACCTGGCTAAGGTTGGACGTTATAAATTTAATAAGAAGCTTCATTTCAACAGACGTATCGTAGGCCACAAGCTTGCCGAGGACGTTGTAGATGTTACAACAGGCGAGATCATCGCAGAGGCAGAGACTCTTGTTACAAGAGAGCTGGCTGATACACTTCAGAATTCAGCAGTACCTTACGTATGGATCCAGGGCGAGGAGCGCAAGATCAAAGTCCTTTCCAGCCTTATGGTAGATATCCGTCATTATATGCCGGAGCTTGAGGATCCGAAGGAACTGGGTGTTACAGAGTTAGTATACTACCCTGTACTCGAAAAAATTCTGGAAGAAAATGACACATTTGAGGACAGATGTGCAGCGATCAAACGTGATATCCACGACCTGATCCCGAAACACATCACCAAGGAGGATATCCTTGCGTCCATTAACTATAATATGCATCTGGAGTATGGCCTTGGTAATGACGACGATATCGACCATCTGGGCAACCGTCGTATCCGTGCCGTAGGTGAGCTGCTTCAGAACCAGTACCGCATCGGTCTTTCCAGACTTGAGCGTGTGGTACGTGAGAGAATGACAACACAGGATACTGAGAGCATTTCTCCTCAGTCCCTGATCAATATCAAACCTGTAACTGCAGCAGTTAAGGAGTTCTTCGGTTCTTCCCAGTTGTCACAGTTCATGGATCAGAACAATCCTCTTGGAGAGCTGACTCATAAGAGAAGACTTTCCGCACTGGGACCTGGCGGTCTGTCACGAGACAGAGCCGGATTCGAGGTTCGAGATGTACATTACTCCCATTATGGAAGAATGTGTCCTATCGAGACTCCTGAGGGACCGAACATCGGTCTTATCAACTCCCTTGCATCCTATGCAAGGATCAATCAGTATGGTTTCGTTGAGGCACCATACAGAAAGATCGATAAGTCTGATCCTTCCAATCCTCGTGTAACAGACGAAGTTGTTTATATGACTGCTGATGAGGAAGATAATTATCATGTAGCTCAGGCGAATGAGCCTCTTGACGCAGAGGGACATTTCATTCATAAGAATGTATCCGGTCGTTTCCGTGAAGAGACACAGGAGTATGAGCAGCGCATGTTTGACTATATGGACGTATCCCCGAAGATGGTATTCTCTGTGGCTACAGCCCTTATTCCGTTCCTTCAGAACGATGATGCGAACCGTGCGCTGATGGGATCCAACATGCAGCGTCAGGCCGTTCCGCTTCTTACAACAGAGGCTCCTGTTGTTGGTACCGGTATGGAAACCAAGACCGCAGTTGACTCCGGTGTGTGTGTTGTTGCCAAGAAGTCCGGTACGATCGAGCGTTCCACATCAACAGATATCACAATGAAGAATGATGACGGAACAAGAGATACCTACCATCTGACCAAGTTCATGCGAAGCAACCAGAGCAACTGCTACAACCAGAGACCGATCGTCTTCCAGGGTGAGCATGTTGAGGCCGGTGATGTTATCGCTGATGGTCCGTCTACTTCCATGGGTGAGCTTGCACTTGGTAAGAACCCGCTGATCGGATTTATGACCTGGGAAGGTTATAACTACGAGGATGCTGTTCTTCTCAGTGAGAGACTTGTACAGAATGATGTTTATACATCTGTCCATATTGAGGAATATGAGGCAGAGTCCCGTGATACCAAACTGGGACCGGAAGAGATCACACGTGACGTTCCGGGTGTCGGTGATGATGCTCTGAAAGATCTGGATGAGCGTGGTATCATCCGTATTGGTGCTGAGGTACGTGCCGGTGATATCCTTGTTGGTAAGGTTACTCCTAAGGGAGAGACAGAGCTTACTGCTGAGGAACGTCTCCTTCGTGCCATCTTCGGTGAGAAGGCAAGAGAGGTACGTGATACTTCCCTTAAGGTACCGCACGGTGAATATGGTATTATCGTAGATGCCAAGGTATTTACAAGAGAGAACGGTGATGAGCTGAGCCCTGGAGTAAATCAGGCAGTACGTATTTATATTGCACAGAAGAGAAAGATCTCCGTTGGTGATAAGATGGCTGGTCGTCATGGTAACAAGGGTGTCGTTTCCCGTGTACTTCCGGTTGAGGATATGCCATTCCTTCCGAACGGACGTCCCCTTGATATCGTGCTGAATCCTCTGGGTGTACCTTCCCGAATGAATATCGGACAGGTCCTGGAGATCCACTTAAGTCTTGCTGCCAAAGCACTTGGCTTCAATATTGCAACACCTGTATTCGATGGCGCAAACGAGGTTGATATCCAGGATACTCTGGAGCTTGCCAACGATTACGTTAATACGGAAGACTTTGAGGAATTCCGTGAGAAATACAAAGATATTCTTGCACCTGATGTTATGCAGTATCTGGATGAGAACAAGGCTCACAGAGCTCTGTGGAAAGACGTTCCGATCTCCAGAGACGGTAAGGTAAGACTTCGTGACGGACGTACAGGTGAGTACTTCGACAGCCCTGTAACTATCGGACACATGCACTACCTGAAACTGCATCATCTGGTAGATGATAAGATCCATGCACGTTCCACAGGTCCATACTCCCTGGTAACACAGCAGCCTCTGGGTGGTAAAGCTCAGTTCGGTGGACAGCGTTTCGGAGAGATGGAGGTTTGGGCACTGGAGGCATATGGTGCTTCCTATACACTGCAGGAGATCCTGACAGTTAAGTCTGATGATGTGATCGGACGTGTTAAGACCTATGAAGCGATCATCAAGGGAGATAACATCCCTGAGCCAGGTATTCCGGAGTCCTTCAAGGTACTTCTTAAGGAGCTTCAGTCACTTGGTCTGGATGTAAGAGTCCTGAAAGAGGATCGTACAGAGGTAGAGATCATGGAGACCTCCGATTACGGAGACACCGATTTAAGACATGTTATCGAGGGTGATTCCAGAGGAAGAAGAGATGAGGAATCCTTTGGAAAGCACGGCTACACAAAACAGGAATTCAAAGGTGAAGAGCTTGTGGATGTAGAGGACGAGGACATGGACGAGGATGAAGATCTCATCGAGTTTGAAGAATCCTATGACGGTGATGAGGAATAAGAAAGGGGAAAGAATACATGGCAGAAACAACCAACGCCAATGAAACATATCAGCCAATAACTTTCGATGCCATCAAGATCGGACTGGCGTCCCCTGAGAAGATCAGAGAGTGGTCACGCGGTGAGGTTTTAAAACCTGAGACAATCAACTACAGAACCCTGAAGCCTGAGAAGGATGGTCTTTTCTGCGAGAGGATTTTCGGACCAAGCAAGGACTGGGAGTGTCACTGCGGAAAGTACAAAAAAATTCGCTATAAAGGCGTTGTCTGCGACAGATGTGGTGTAGAGGTAACCAAATCTGCCGTTCGTAGAGAGCGTATGGGACACATCGAGCTTGCAGCTCCTGTATCTCATATCTGGTATTTCAAGGGAATCCCGTCCCGGATGGGACTGATTCTCGACCTTTCTCCAAGAACACTGGAGAAGGTGCTTTACTTTGCTAACTATATCGTGCTGGATCCTGCTGATTCCGGACTTATGTACAAACAGGTACTCACAGAGCGTGAGTACCAGGAAGCACGTGAGTCCTATGGAAACGGCTTCCGTGTGGGAATGGGTGCCGAGTCCATCATGGAACTTCTCAAGGCTATTGATCTTGAGAAGGATTCCGCAGAACTTAAAGCAGAGCTTGTTGATGCTACCGGTCAGAAACGTGCAAGGATCATCAAACGTCTTGAGGTTGTTGAGTCTTTCCGTGAGTCCGGCAACCGTCCTGAGTGGATGATCATGACTGTTATCCCGGTTATCCCGCCAGATCTTCGTCCTATGGTACAGCTGGACGGAGGACGTTTTGCAACAAGTGACCTGAATGACCTGTACAGAAGGATCATCAACAGAAACAACCGTCTGAAGAGACTTCTTGAGCTTGGTGCTCCGGACATCATCGTCCGCAACGAGAAACGTATGCTTCAGGAGGCAGTTGATGCCCTGATCGATAACGGTCGCCGTGGCCGTCCTGTAACAGGCCCTGGAAACAGAGCACTGAAATCCCTTTCCGACATGCTGAAAGGTAAATCCGGACGTTTCCGTCAGAACCTTCTTGGTAAACGAGTTGACTATTCCGGACGTTCCGTTATCGTCGTTGGACCTGAGCTGAAGATCTATCAGTGTGGTCTTCCGAAGGAGATGGCTATCGAGCTGTTCAAACCATTCGTTATGAAAGAGCTTGTTGCCAACGGAACTTCACACAATATCAAAAATGCCAAAAAGATGGTAGAGAAGCTTGAGCCGGCTGTATGGGATGTTCTTGAGGAGGTAATCAAGGAGCATCCGGTTATGCTGAACCGAGCACCTACACTGCATCGTCTGGGTATCCAGGCGTTCGAGCCGATCCTTGTAGAAGGTAAGGCTATCAAGCTTCATCC